>JAABTK010000100.1 GCA_011389885.1 Gammaproteobacteria bacterium
ACCTGCGAGAGATGGCTCAGTCGGACAGGGGCGTCCCAGCCGATCCAGCGATCCCGTGCCGCAATCGCCTTCGCCGCGCCGCTGAGCAGAATGCAGCCGAGGCAGCCGTGGCGGCCCTGGATGAAGTAGCGCAGCCGAAACCCGAAAGCGCCCCGAAACCCCAACGGATGATGCCGCTCCACCGTGGCGTCCCACTCTCGGACCGCCGGGCGCTCTGTCACCGGTTCCAACGTAATCGGCATCGCTTCCTTCAGCGGGCCGCTTTGCGCACGGACCTCCACCCCGCTTGGCCGCACCCCCGGCTTTTCGCTCCGAGCCGGGTTTCGGCGCCTCTGGCGCAAGGGCGGCAATTCGAGCATCCCCGCGCACTGCATTTTCTCCAACAGCTTCAGGCAGGCATCTTGCTTCGGCGTCCCCGCCGCCGTGAACCACTCCAGGTGCTCACACACCGTGTCCGCCAACTCCCTCCGCGCCAACCCCGGCACCCAAGCAACCGTTTGACGCACCTGTTCGAGTTCCGCGGCGCTAAACGCGCGCCCCGCAACGACCCACTCTGCATCCGGCCTTTCCACGATCCGCCCTCCGGCTCAAGCTCTCATGACCCGCCTTATCTTCTCAAACCCCGGATCGACTGTCTACCCCTCTTATGCGAAACCCCTTTTTTCGTTCTCTTCGCCAGCCCTAGTCCAGAGGGCGCCGCGGCGGTTGTGCTTCAGGGCTGGTCTTTGACTGCTGACTCCTTTCCGGGCCTTGCCCATCAGGGTCTCGGTCAGCCCCCGGTTGTTGACCGGCTGCTCGTCGGCGCCATCACGAGACCGCGGGGGTCGCCCCTTTCCACTCGTTCCCAGGCTCCGCCTGGGAATGCGGTCCGGCAGGCTCTGCCTGCCTAGAGCCTCGCGAAGCAGAGCTTCGTGCACCGGGTTCCCAGGCGGAGCCTGGGAACCCGTCTCGCTACCAGGTGCGTGGCTGAAAGTAGGCGGTCGTTTTTTGTATTTTACTATTGAAAGAAGTCTGCCATAGGATCTTATTCTTTTGGGGCGTGGGAGCGGGCTTCAGCAGCTTTTTTTGTTACTATATGCACCCTAGCACCCCTTGGTATATTTGGGAATCCTTCAAATTGTTCTGCTACAAAAGCTGCTGTAGCGCCGGGCTTGATTTCGAGTTTGCTTCGAACGAAACGAATACTCCTTGCTCGAAAGGATAGCCCTTCGCCTTCACCAATTTCATCTCTTACCTCAAATTCTTCAGGATAAGCTCCCTCACCTATAGCATTAACAGCTTTTGTATTCGGTTGAGAATCCCAGCCATCAAGAAGGCCGTCGCCACTCGTGTCATTATCCAGCGGGTCGGTTCCGGTTTCGTTCACTTCGGCTCCATCATAGAGCCCGTCATAGTCGCTGTCGGGATTATTTGGGTCTGTACCCAGGGTCGCCTCCTCCGAGTCCGTAAGCCCATCGTCATCAGAATCAGCGGTCTCGGGGTCGTATCGGGGCGTGGGCGCATTCGGGTCCAGGGGAGCAGGGTCTTGACCATCCGGGACGCCGTCGCCGTCCGTGTCGGGGTTGTTCGGATCTGTTCCTGCTTTATATTCCGCTAGTGAATTCAGGCCGTCTTGATCGAGGTCTAAATCCCCATCGAGGCTATCGGTTTTCCAGAGACCATTTTCATCTTCCCATTCGTCCGGCATGCCGTCGCCGTCGGTGTCGGTTTTTCCTTTTTCTACGGCGACAAATTCTCCTTCACTCTGGTTGTTTTCTAGCGCGTTGTCCTGTTCATTGATGGCGGTGATTGCCCATGAGTAGGTTGCCGTTTCGCCGGCCCCGGCGCTTACCACTACATTTGGAAGATAGGTCCATTCACTCGTAAAACCGCCGATGTAGCCCAGGTCGCACCGTACCTTCTGAGCAACGGCGCCGGGTGTTTCGATAAGGGTGCAATTTTCCGGGAGCTCGCCCACGGTCAGGTTCTCCAGGGAGAGCACACCTTCTACGTCTCTTGCACCCGTATTCCGGTTATTGTGCGCCCTGAGGTTTAGGTTCAGCGCATCCCCTGTTGCTGGAACCTGGATATTCCGATGGGCATGGCTGCTGAGGTCGGGGTAAGCGATGGTGTATCGGTGCAGGGTGACCTGGTTGTCGATGCTGGTGGACGCGGCATTGAGGTTGCCGGCAAAGTCCTCGCTCACGCCGGCGCCGATGGAAGCGGTGACCGTGCCGTAGTCCGTCATGCCGCTGACGGCGATGTCGTAGGTGGTTTCGCCGCTACGGGCGACCACCGCCGTGGTGGGGCCAGCGGTGCCGCCAAGGGTGATGCTCTCCCCACTCAGCCCGTAGACCTGCTCGCTGAACACCGCGGTGAAGTGGACGGTGGCGGCGGTCGGTTCGGCGACCACCGGGTCTTGCTGTCCCGCGGCCTGTTCGACGCTGACTCTGGGCTCGATGACATCATGCAGGCCGAAGAAGGAATCATTGGTGTTCTGTTTGATATCGTCGCCCCTGAGGTGCGCGCCCCAGCAGGTGCCGCTGGCGCTGGAGTGGGCCTGCACGATGAGACCGTCTGCCGCCTCGTACATCTTGCCATGCAGATCCATTCTTGAGCGTACGCGCGCGAGCGGCAGGGTGGCGCCGGTGCCAAGAATATGGAATATGCTCCTGCCTTCGTTCAGTCGCGCCCGGACGATACCGTCATTACCCTCGATGCTTGGTCCGACGAAGTTGTATTCGAGGACATCGGGGCTTGTGACCCGCGACCATTGACCAGCCGTCAGGTCGTCGGCGGCGCCAAGCTCGAAACCCGAGTTCAGGACCGCACCGCTGGGCACGGCGACGTCGTCCACCGTGTCGTACACGCAGAGCCGGAAGCGCTCGCCCGCGTTCTGGTCCGGCTCGCCGAATTGACCGGGCAGCGCCGTCTCGTTCTCGTAAAAGAACTGGATCTCCTGCGCCGCGTCCGCCGTCTCGGTCAGGTTCTGGGAGACGGAAAAAATTGTGCTAGTGCCGTTGGTGTTGCATTGCGACGCCGGCAGCGGTTGCGTCGGACAGCCGCCATAGGGGTACTCCATGGCGCGCTTCACCGCCTCGTAGACATTCAGTTCGCCGTACCCGAAATCCCAGTTCGGCACTACCACCTCGGGTACTAAAATGTTGCCTTCATTGCAGTAAGCGAAGGGTCTCGCCCGCGCCGTCGAATAAAGGATGTCCTCGACCAGGCGCGGCTGGCCCTTGAGTTCTGGATTGGCGCTAAGCACCAGCGCCACGGCGCCGGTCGCGATGCCGGCGGCTACATCCGAGCCTGAATCAAGCGTGTATGCGTCCGGCCCCCCTATAAAGGCCGACTCCACCTTGTCTCCGACCGTGGCCAGGTTGGGCTTTTGCAAGAGGTTCCCGAGGAAACTCCCTGGTCCCAACGGAGAAGTCGGCAGAACCTCGTGGGACGTGGTGAGGGCGCTAACGGTGATGACGTTGGGATAAGTTGTTGGTGCCGCAACGATCTGGCCGCAGTTTGTCAGTTCGGGTTCAACGTTCCTGGTCGAAGCGACCACCAGGGTACCGGCGGCACGCAGTTGCTGGGTCAGGGCCAGGAGTTCGTCACCTAAACAAGTCCGGCATTCGTTGGTGTAGACCACGTCGGGTCGTAGCTCGGGGCGTGGATTCTCTTCGTTCAGGTCGTGGGGTTCCAGAAACCAACCCAGGCACTTCTTGTGTTCGTCTACATAGTCGATGCCGAGCGAGTCGTAGGGGTTGCAGACCATGTACTTGGCCTGCGGCGCGACGCCGAAGCAACGAACCGGGTCGACACCGGCGATGACGCCGGTGACGAAGGTGCCGGCGCCGAATCGATCATACGGATCCGGGAACTGCTCCACAGCGTCGAACCAGGCGTAGTTATGGTCGAAACCGCCGTCGGGCAGGGTGCCGGCATAGTTGGCCGTCAAGCTCTCGTGTTCGGCCATCACGCCGGTGTGACTGATACCAATCCTGACACCCTGGGCGTATACGCCGAACTCTTTCCAGACCTCCCCGGCGCCGGTGCCGGCCTCTATTCCGATATGCAGGGGTACCTCTCCGGTGCAGTAGTCGGGCGGTAACTCAACCGCATCCGCGCCGGCGGTGAAGGCCTGCATGCCGAATAGCAAAAAAACCGCTGCCAGCCGCGGCAAACAAGCCGTCCAGTTTCCCTTGAGAAACAGTGCGGACACCTGCCGATTTCTGATGTTCACATTCGATGGGGTGAATTTCACTGGGCCTCCCAGGGAGCTATTGATAACCGGACGATTTGCTTGCTGCGTGCAGGTAGGTTAGGC
This sequence comes from Gammaproteobacteria bacterium, assembly GCA_011389885.1. Taxonomy (GTDB): domain Bacteria; phylum Pseudomonadota; class Gammaproteobacteria; order Chromatiales; family Chromatiaceae; genus JABBTK01. The sequence goes on from JAABTK010000100.1 coordinate 4,304, forward strand.
GAGGTGCGGAGATGGGGTTTGATGGCGGGTCCCAAAAACTTGGCGCTACGTCTCACATGGCATACCATGGCACTTCATCCACCATCCGAAATGGGTGCATGGAGTATGCGAATCCTATCTGCCAGTTCCTTGTCGGCCGGGATGTGGCAAGGATGTTATCCAAGACAGCGGGAAGTAAAAACATGCAAACCCCTTTGGAACACTCATTTTTTAGCACCGCGCATCTGCCGCGTTCCAGCCGATTCGAAGCCTGGCGGGAAAGTATTGGGGTGATGTTCGAGGTCAGGCAGGACGAGTCGTCCAAGGGCGCTGAGTTCAACGCCCTGGTCGATAGCTATTTGCTGGACTGTATGGTGCTCTCTCGCTGTTGCGCTCATGGGCAGAAGTTTGAACGAAATCGACTGCGGCTTGCGCGAGATGGCATGGAACACTACATGATCCAGCTGTTTACCCGGGGTCGGGTGGAAATGAACCTGGGTCGATCACACATCATTGCCCCGACCCGCACCATCGTCGGTTTTGATTTGGGTGATACCCTGGATAGCGTCAATACGGATTTCGATCTGCTAAGTGCCTTCATTCCGCGCGAAAAACTGGCCCCATTACTCAGGTTTCCAGACAATGTGCAGGGAACGGTTGTCGACTCGAGTCAAGGAGAGGGGAAAATCTTTGCCGACTTCATGGAAGCTGTTTTTTATAACGCACCCTCGCTCTCCAGAGAGATGGCCCAAATGACCGCTGCCAGTCTCATTCATATGGCGGCGGCGGCCTTGAACCAATCGAGGGATGTACTGGATGCTGTTCCCAATGCCTCGATGCATTCCACGCTCTTGCGCGCCAAGCGCTATATCGATAGCAACCTCGACCGGGAAGAGCTGAGCCCCCAACAGGTTGCGCAGGCGATAGGCGCTTCCCGTTCCTCTCTGTTTCGCGCTTTTGAGCCCTGCTCCGGCGTGGGCAACTACATTCGCCATCGACGCTTGAATCGCGCTTTGCGGCGTTTGGTTTCTGGTCGTAGCGATGGCGTAAGCCTGCGCGTTACCGATGTGGCGCTGGAATTCGGCTATTCAAGCCTGGCTCAATTCAGTCGGCATTTCAAGCAAGAATTCGGTCTTTCACCCCGTGACGCGCAGAAGAGTGGCCAGCAGTTCTTTGGCGGTAATCGGCAGTTTGAACAAGGGGAGGGGGTTAGTGATCGTTTGTATGAAAAGTGGCTGGCTACCGTTCTTTAACACTGGAGATCCTGGCGTATCGCGCGTTGCCGACCCAGCCGCCCCAAGCGAGATCCCCGTATGTCGAAGGGTAGTAAGCGCTCCACCCCCCTCTACCGCAGCCGCTCAAGCCCGGTTAAGCTTCCCCGCATGTAATAGTTCAGGTGGCCTTCCACCCGCTCCGAATTTCTTGCGGGCGGTGCGGCGCTTGACCTTGAAGTAGCCCCGCTTGGTCTTGCCGCAAGAGTGGGTGAAGCCGAGAAAGGTGAACTCTTCCGGCTGGGGCTTGGACCGGGCCGAAGCGATCCTGCGGCTGCGCGCGGTCAAGGCCAGCGGCGAGTCGATGAAGAGTCTGTTTCTTTGGGTGTCCTTGTATTTGTCCACTGTTTGACATCGCACGCGGCTCGGGGGAGGGGGGAGTCAAGTTTTTGGGTGTCCTCCCCACTGCCTTCCTCCCCACTCGCCTTTTGGGTGTCCTCCCCACTGCTCCCCACTTCCTCCCCACTCGCCTTCTCCCCACTGCTCCCCACTGGATCTCCGCTGCTGCCGGGACGGCTTAGTTCGAGTTCTTGACACACCCCACGCGATCTCAGGCTTAACTTGACACACCCCACGCGCCGCGTGGCGGGGGGGCGCTTCAGCGGGCGGCGGAGGCGAGGAGCGGGTTGCGGTTAGTCTTCGACTACGAAGAGCTTTTGGCGGTGTTCGAGTTTGCGGCAGATGGGGCAGTGTTCGGTTTGGGGGTTGGCGGCGGGTTGGTGGTAGCGGACGCCGCAGCGGGGGCAGCGGTTTTCTCGCAGGGGGATGGTTGCGGGGGCGGCGCGGGTCCAGGTTTCGATGGTTAGGGCGTGTTGTTGGCAGAGGTCGGCGCACAGGGCGCAGCCGGTGCAGAGGGCGGGGGTGATACGGTAGGCGGCGGGTTCGGGGGCGGGTTCGGGGGCGAGGGCGAGGGCGCCGGTGGGGCAGAGGCGGGTGCAGGCGTCGCAGCCGGTGCAGGCGGTTTGGTTGAGTTTGGGGGCGGCGGGGTAGAGGGTTTCTTGGTCGGACGCCGGCAGCAGTGCGGCGAGGGGCAGGGGCCAGTGGATGCTGGGTTCGGGTTCGTTGGTCTCATCCGCTGGGGGGGCCAGGGATTTCAAGAAGCCCCGGCGGGCGGCGTCGGGCTCGGGTAGGGGTTGGAAGCGATCACGTTCGGCGCGCCAGGTTTCCGGGGCCGATTCGTTGAGTCGCAACGGGGGCCGGCCGGATTCCATTAGTAGGCGGTTGATTTGGCCGAAGTGTTGAAACAGGCCGGGCCGGGCCTGGGGGCAGGGGTTGCAGTCGGGGGCGGCGAGGTGCAGGGTTGCGGCGCCCGCTAGTGCGGCTTGCAGGAGTTGCCGCGGGGTGGCGGCGTGGATGCAGGGCAGGATGCCGGGTTCGTCCGGGTCGGGGCCGCAGGCGATGAACAGCGCCCGCCGGCCGCGGCGGTCTTGGCCCAGCCAGGGCTCGGCCAGGGGCTGGATGGCGTCGGTGGGACAGGCGGCGGCGCAGCGGCCGCAGCCGGTGCAGGCCTCGGGGTCGAAGCCGAGTTGTTCTTCGTCCAGGATCCAGGCGTCACGGGGGCAGGCGTCGGCGCAGGCGCGGCAGCTTGCCATTTCGATTATGGCGTGGACGCAGCGCTGGGCGATGAGTTCGGGCTGGGAGGGCATGGGCTTGGATTCGGTAGTGGCGACCACAGAGGCGCAAAGATCACAGATCACGCGGAGAATCGCTGGGGGCGCGAGAGGCGCGAGAGGCGTTTCGATTGAAAGCTAGATGCATGCATTCCAGACCAGCGAAGATACAAGAGTAGCTCAACCCAAAGGCGCAGATCGGATAGGCGCCGCACCTGACATCCGCCGCTTCGGCGGCGAATGCGCTTCGCTTGTCCAGCCCCGGGATGGCTGCGGGCTCGAAGCGTACACGCCTTGGACCGGGCGCGTAACCGAAAACCTGCGCAGTCCGAGGGCTGTACTCCAGGCGGCGAGGCGGCGCTGGAGCGGCGAACGGGCATCCCCGCCCTGGAACGCGAGGGCGATCAAGCAAAACCCCCTCCACGCCCTCTGCGTGCCTAAATGGGGTTGTTTCCGTTATTTGTGCGCCGCTGTACCGGCCCGCCGCCACGGTTACCAGGAGGGGGCGACGCCGGGGGCGAAGGGCACGTCGCAGCCCTGGGCGGGCGGAGCGGCCTTGGGGGCCATGCGTTGTTCAATCTCCTCCGGGCTCGGCCGAGGCTGGTCGAGGATCAGGGCGAGGAAGTCGCGCAGCTCGTCGAGGTAGACCTGGGTGAGCACGGCGAGGGCGGCGTAGAAGTCGGTGCCGCAGCGCTGGGCCACCCGGGTGGAGAAGTCTCCGATCCAGCGCAGCAGGTGCTCGTCGTTGAAGCGGACGATGTCCTCCAGCAGTTCCAGGTCCTGGCCGAGCAGAAACAGGTGGGCGCTGAACTGGAGTTGCAGGCTCAGGTGGTCGTCGGGGAAGTGGCGCCAGTCGCGGCTGGCGAGGTCGAAGCGGCGATACCAATGGCGCACCTGGAACATGGGTTCCTGCATCATCAGCCCCTCTTGGTCTAGCCAGACGGATTCGTTGGGCGCCGCTTGCAGGCGGTGGTTGAGGTAGATGTCGGCGAAGTCGGCATCCAGCGTGTTGCGCTGCTTTGCGGACAGGGGCTCGGGCAGGTCCGCCAGGGCCTCGGCCATGGCGCGGGCGGCCCCGGCGCCCGGTTCGGAGACCAGCCGCAGGCCGAGGCCGGCGGGGAACTCCGTGGTCCTGAGCGCTTGCAACAGGTCCGGAGGGATCTCTTCGCGATGCAGCCGGGCCAATAGGGTCAGGTCCGAGGCCACCGCCTCGCGGAACAGGCGGATTTCGTTGGCGTCGGGACGGATGGGTTCTTCGGCGCTCATGAGTCGGACTCCATTTTGCCCTTGCTGTGGGGCACGAACACAATGGAGGGGTTGGTGAGTTCCGGGTCGGCCATGTTTTTCACCTGTCGCACGGCCGTCTCGTTGGCGCCAATGGCCTTGGTGGGGTATTCGTTGGTGCGCAGTTGGTCGATGGGGCCGACGTCGAGCACCCGCATCATGCAGGCCATTACGCAGTAGGGTTTGCGTCCGGCCTCGATTTCGTCCACGCAGAGGTTGCATTTTTTGACGATCTTTTCCACCGGGTCGAACTGGGGCGCGCCATAGGGGCAGGCGGCCTCGCAGCGGCGGCAGCCGATGCAGAGGGTGGAGTCGATGTCCACGATGCCGTCCTTTTCGCGCTTCCAGATGGCCCCGGTGGGACAGGTGGGCAGGCAGGCGGGGTTTTCGCAATGGTTGCAGGACATGTTCACCTTGTAGGCGTACACGTCCGGATAGGTTCCGCCTTCGATGTACATCACCCGCCGGAAACGCGGCCCGGGGGCCAGTCCGTTTTTGTCCTTGCAGGCGATCTCGCAGGCGCGGCAGCCGATGCAGTCCACGTTGTGGTGGATGAAGCCGAGCTGTTCCTGGGCCACTACGGGCTCGTAACGAGTCTCCTTGCGGCGCTGGATGGCGGTTTTGATCTTTGCTTTGTCTTTGGTCGCGGCCATGGATGAATCCTCCCCTCAAAGGTCGCGGCGGAACACATGGGCCCGGGATATGGCGAGCTGGTCCCAGCCGGGCTTGTGTTGCAGGTCGGTCTTGCGCATATCCGCCAACACGGTGTTGTAGGCGAAGGCGCCGGCGGGGCTGGGGCTGTCCAGGGTGAGCATGTCGGGGTTGCCGGCGCGGTCGACGCCGTCGGCGTCGAGGTCGATCCAGGCCCCTTCATAAATCACCGCCACCCCGGGCATGCAGCGCTGGGTGACGTAGGCCGGGACGACTACCCGGCCGCGGTCGTTGAACACCTCCACCATGTCGCCGGTCTTGATGCCGAGGCGCTTGGCGTCGGCGGCGTTGATGGTGACCTCTTGGTCGTAGGTCTCGCGCAGCCAGGTGCAGTTGTTGAAGATGGAGTGGGTGCGCCAGCGGGGATGGGGCGAGATCAGATGGAACGGGAACTTGGCGGTCTTGGGGCTCTTGAGGTATTCCCAGGGTTCGATCCACTTGGGGATGGAGGGAATATGGTAGCCGTAGCGGGTGCGGGTCCAGTCGCTGACATTGGCCAGCTCGGAGCACAGGATTTCGATCCGGCCCGAGGGGGTCTTGAACGGCTTGCCCTGTTCGATTTGTTTGCGAAAGGCCACTTTGGGCTGGTCGAATTTGAACTTGTAGACGCCGTATTGCTTGAAGTCGTCCCAGCTCATCTCGACACCCTGGCGGGCCTGCACCTTGTCCTGCCACCAGGCTTGAAGGTAGGCCTCGTCCACCGCATCGGGGTTTTGGAAATAACTGCGGTCGGCGCGCGGATTGTAGGCCTTGCCGAAGTGGTCGCCGCCGATCCGCCAGGCCAGTTCGGTGAAGACCTGGAAGTCGCTCTTGCTCTCGCCCAGGGGTTCGATCACCTTGGGTCGGTGGATGTAGTAGTGGCCCTTGTACCAGGGCAGGGCCACGTCGTGGCGCTCGAAGTGGGTGGCGATGGGCAATAGCACATCGGCGTAGATGCCGGAGGGGGTGATGGTGGAATCCATGCACACCACCAGCTCCATCTGCTTCATGGCTTCAATTTCCTTATTGATGTTGGTGAGCTGGTTGAACCAGTCCGAGCCCTGCCAGAAGATGGCTTTGATGTTGGGGATCTGGCCGTCGAGTTCGTCTTGTCGCTCCCACAGGCCGGCCTCCTCGCGGGAGACGTTGGGGTAGTTGAGCACGATGTGGGCCCAGCGGTCGGACTTGATCGAGGCGAACCAGATGTTGGCGTATTGATCGTAGGGGTAGGCCACGGCCTCGGCTTTCCAGGCCTTGCCCACGCCCTCGGCGCAGCCGCCGAGGATGCCGATGTTGCCGGTCATGGCCTGCAGCGCGGCGGCCATGCGGTTGTACTGCTCGCCATAGGCGTTGCGGCCGGGGCCCCAGGAGGCCTTGAGTGCGGCCGGCTTGGTGGTGGCGTAGAGGTTGGCCAGCTTTTTGATGTCTTCGGCCTTGACCCCGCAGATCTCGGCCGCCCATTCGGGGGTCTTGGGGGTATCGTCGTACTTGCCCAGGATGTAGTCCTTGAAGTTTTCGCTGCCATTGGGGCTCTGCGCGGCCCAGCCGGGCATGGTGCCGGCGTCCATGCCCTGACAGAACTGGTCGATGAAGGCCTGGTCGTGGAGGTCGTTGGTGAAGATGTAGTGGGCCATGCCGGCCATCATGGCGGCATCGGTGTTGGGGTGGATGGGGATCCACCAGGCGTCGTAGGCGGCGGCGGAGTCGGTGTACTGGGGGTCCACCAGTACGAATTTGCAGCCGCGCTGTTTGGCCAGGCGCATGTAGTAAAAGGTGTTGCCGCCATGGAAGGTGTAGGCCGGGTTCCAACCCCACATGATGATGAGCTTGGAGTGGGCGAAGGCGTCGTCCTCGTTGCCGTCTTCGATGGTGCCGAAGGTCCAGCGGGAGCTGGAGGTGGTGCCCTGGTACGAGGGTACGCTCCAGGAGCTGGTGCGGCAGCCGAACATGCCCAAAAAGCGGCCCATCAGGCCCTCGATTTGATCCGATTTGTGCAACACGCCGTAGGAGGCCCCGGCGTAGCTCTGGTCGAGGATGGCGGTGGAGCCGTATTGGTTCTTCAGCTCGATCATCTTGTTGGTTATGTGATCAAGGGCCTCGTCCCAGCTCACGCGCTTGAATTTGCCCTCGCCGCGTTCGCCCACCCGCATCATGGGGTAGAGCAGGCGCTCGGCGGAGTACAGGCGCTGGCGGTAGGAGCGGCCGCGCAGGCAGGCGCGCAGTTGGGGCTCCTCTTCGGTGTCCTTGCCGAATTCGCCCTGGTGCTGGTAACGACCGTCGTCGGTGGACAGGCGCACGATTACGTCGCCCTTTTTGTGCGCCACCAACATGTGACGAGAGCCGCAGTTGTGGGCGCAGGAGGTGACCACGGTTTGCAGGTCGTCGTCCCGCGGATAGGGCTCGTAGGCGAAGGCCTGGGCCTCCTTGGCGGTCTTTAAGTCCAGCAGACCGCCGCCGGCGGTAAGTGCCGCGGTGGCGGAGGTGGTCTTGAGGAAAGACCGGCGGTTCATGTTCAGTCGGCTCGCGAGCAGCTTCGAGATCGAGTCGGCGCTCATACCATCGCTCCTATGAGTGGCTTATTTCGTTGTCGTTTCGGGGCCGGCCGCGGCCGTCATTTGGCGGCTGTATCCGTGCCTTCAAAGAAGCGGGCAGCGGATTGCTTGGGGCGGTCCTCGGCCCATTCCGGCTTGGCCTTGGGCATGCCGGGCCAGTCGTGTCGGGGGTACGGATAGGCGATGCGGTACCAGGAACGCCCGCCGTGACAGCCGTAGCAGGCCTCGGCGCTGTCTTTTGCCTCGGCCTCGATAGCCTCGGGTTTAAGAAAGTTCACCTGATGGCGGGTGGTGCGAATGCTCGCATGGCAAATCAGGCAGTTGTCCTGAAACATGTGCCCGAATTCGTTCCAATCCCCCGGCATATTCATAATTTTGTAATCGAATTGCCCGTGACACATCAGGCAGGTGTCGGGGTTTACGGACTTGCGCAGCGCAAAATCCGTTTTTCCGCGCACCGGCGGATAGGGGGCCTCTTCACGCGGGTCGCTGCCCTGGTGACAGGTGTTGCAGCGCAGGTCCATCAGCTCTTGCGCCAGATCGGTGACGAGGTGGCGGCGATGGAAGGTCTCCTGCGGGCCTTCATAAGTTGGGGTGGTTTGGTACCAAGCCAGCGTATCACTCGCCTTAACGCCAGCGGGGGACTCTCGCAGCGGTCGGCGTTCGATGATCTCGGCATGGCATGCGAGGCACTGCTCATCGCTGGCCTCGGCGATTTGCGGTTGGAAGTGGATCGGATCCCAACGCGCGGCGTCGTAACCGCTTGGTTGTTCGGCGGCCACGCCAAGGGGAAACAAAAAAAACAAGGTTAACCAAGCGCAGCTTATCGGTGTTTTCATCAACGCGCTCCTCGCAGTCGGCGGCAAAAAAACGGTGCATCCCTGCACCTCAACATGAATCTCCTTAAGGGTTGTCTACCCAGATCACTTCGGGGGCTGCCAACCGCTCATGCCGGACATACCACCCATGCCGGACATGCCGGACATGCCGCCCATTCCGGACATGCCGCTCATGCCGTCCATGCCGGACATGCCGCTCATGCCACCCATTCCGCTCATGCCTTGCTGAGCCGGGTAGAAGACGATTTCACCACGGGGGGAGATGGTGAAATAGCCGGCCATGCCGCTCATCCCGGACATGCCGCCCATTCCGGACATGCCGCCCATTCCGGACATGCCGCCCATTCCGGACATGCCGCCCATTCCGGACATGCCGCCCATTCCGGACATGCCGCCCATTCCGGACATGCCGCCCATTCCGGACATGCCGCCCATTCCGGACATGCCGCCCATTCCGGACATGCCGCTCATTCCGGACATG
>JAABTK010000101.1 GCA_011389885.1 Gammaproteobacteria bacterium
AGCCGGAAACCGCCGATACCGCCCTGCCGCCTTTTTGATCCCGTTCCAACTCACCTGCCGAAAGCCTGGATTCGCCAGTGCACACCCGCCCAGGCTGGTGGTGCCAACGCTCTGCCCGGCGACCTGCGCGTACAACAACGCAATGCCGCCAAGCTTGAATCCCGCAAGCTGGATGGCGACAGTCGCCAGCGCTTGGCTGAGCTTGGTGCCAGCAATGGTGCCGAAGCGCTTGGTGCGCACAGACCAATAGTTGAAGACGCTGTAGGCACCGCCGAGCAGCACCCCCACGGGTAGCAGCCAGAAGTAGCCGGCCAGGGCCGGCACGCCGAGCGCATCGGCAATGGCATGACCGAGCAACAGCACCAACACGCCGCTGAGCAGCGCGCTGATCCCGACCAGGATCAGGCTGAGCACGGCGACATTGGCGGCCTCGCCGTCGTCTTCCGGCAGCGGGATGGCGAGCTCGTAGCGCAAGCTGGAGATGACGCCGATCAGCGCGAGCAGGCTGCCATAGACCGCCAGCAGGCCGAAGTCCTCCGGGCTGTAGAGGCGCGTGAGCAGCGGCGCGGCCAGCACCGTGAGCAGTTGCGCCCCGGCCGTGCCGCCCACCAGCACGCTGACGCCGCGAGCGAAGGTGCTTTTGGGAAGCAGGCGGCGCATGCCTACCTTGGCGCGAGAGAACATTTACAGGGCTTCACGAAACATCGGCACTAAATACTTATTACCATATTCACTGAGATGATGGCTATCGTAGTAGAGAGGCCGTTTTTCCCGCAGGCCATCACATCGAGTATCATCACAAAGCCAAGCTAGCGGGTTAAGGATTCCCACCCCACAGGCCTCGCGCGCTTCATCTTGGGCGCGCCAAACAAAGCTATGGCGGGCGTGGTAGTCAGCGATGGGCACAGAAATTCCGATCGGTTCTCCTAACAGTTGTTTTCGCGCAGCAACTTTAGGGACATCGACCGGCATCTCAGGTATGGGGCGAACTAAGTAAACCGGGCGAGTCTCTGCGATACGGCATACACTCTCTGCCAAGCGGCGCGAGAATTCCTCTTTAAAGGGCTCTGTCGGGTTCTCGACCGGCTCGCTGAAGTATGAAGATGGCTTTCCGAAGCCAGCTACGTCGGGCCGGTTGCTACCAAAAACATTTGCCGAAGTTCGGTTTACGATGATTAGGGGTACTTCCATCGGCAATTCGGCAATTTCTTGCATCACCCAGTTGTTGAACTCTGCGCATTTCAAATCCGGGCGACCCCGTTTTTGGATGCCGAAAATTGTGGGACACGATGTATAGGTGAAAGTCAAAACCCCGTGATGAGCACCAGGCAATGCCTCTTGTACGGCAGTAGCCACCGCGGCCGCGTGGCTATCACCAACCAATATCGCACTTATATTCGGCCCGCCATAGATGCAGCGATTAAAATCATAGCCGCCAGAACCGTGGCACTCGGCGCGTCTTTTGTTGAAGTTACCCGCTTCACTAGCGATGCGTTCGACCGCTGGCGACAGGCGTTTTGAGAAACCCTCTGTCAACTGCACCGAAAAAGCCGATATGGCCACCAGAAACACCAATCCGGCGAGACCAAAGGTAGCTCGTATTGGGGTTACTTGAGACAGTTTCCGCCGTGCCGGAACTTCGATAAATTTGTATGATAGCCACCCCAGGAGAATTGACAGTGCTATGGCCGCTACGATTAATAGCGCCCGGTCTGCTATCTCAAGATAGACGAGCATAACCGCGAGGGGCCAGTGCCATAGGTAAACCGAGTAGGACCAGGTTCCTAGCGCCTGAATTGATCGCGCTCGCGTCCATCCTGATTTCTGGCGTGCGGCCACGAGCACCAGTACTGCTCCCAGGACTGGGATTAAGGCCGAGATGCCGGGCCAAGGCGTTTCGTCGCTGAGCATCCCCATAGCCCAGATAATCAGAGCGAAACCGATTCCTTCAAGCGTGCGCGCCGCAGTGTCATTGGGCCGCCAATGCGAAGTTCCAAGGTAAACCAACCCACCAGCAAAAAGCTCCCAGGCTCGCGTTGGCAGAAAGTAGAAGGCTGCAGTTGGATAAAGGGGCGTGAGTCCTATTGACAGCGATACTGAGAGGGCGATTCCGATGGTTAGTGCGACGATCGCCGCCTTACGCCCTGGAAATCGGTGCCAAACGATCATTAGGATGACCGGAAAGACCAGATAGAACTGCCATTCGACCGAGAGCGACCAAGTATGCAGAAGCCATTTGTCGTGAGATACTGCGTCGAAATACCCAGATTCGCTCCAAAATTTTACATTGGAGAGAAAAGCGAGCGCGTAGAGCGCGTGAGTACCTAGTTGCTTATAATCCCCGCGCGGTAGACTAAACCAGCCGATGACCCCCAATATTAGGCAAAGCACCAATAGCGCTGGAATGATGCGCCTTGCGCGTGAGAGATAGAAGTTTAATAGCCATGCCCAGCTTGTTTTTCCGAGATTATCGAGCTTTTCTATGATGATTCGGGTCATCAGGTAACCCGAGATCACAAAAAAAATATCAACCCCGATAAAACCACCCGAGAAGCCTCGCACTTCGAAGTGAAAGAGCATTACTGCGAGCACAGCATAGGCGCGGAGTCCGTTTATATCAGTGCGGAAATCACTCCTCATGTGGCAGTCGTCAGAGTTTTTTTAAAAACGCGATATTCATACCGCACCGGCGCATTTAGCAACGCATGAACGCGTTATGATGGTCCATCTATCGCACGATGACGATGGAAGCCGGAGGGCCTCCCTGCTTTACTCTAATTAGCCTAGCTCTACACTGAAGGGCTGCGGGTAGTGTATGGTGCGGTGTCGAAGCGCTTGTCGTTGGTGACGATGGCGGTTGGCCCTTGGAGCTCTGCGGCTGCGGCGACGATCTGGGCGTCTTCGAGATCCGTATGCGCCAAGAGTGCAGCGTCTTGATGGAAGCCGAAGCTGGAGAGCGGGCTGAGGCGTTGCAGCAGGTTGGCCAGGAGGCGCTTGACCCGGTCTTTCACCTCTTCCGGGGCGGCGCCCTCGCGTTTGAATTGCGCCCGAGCTAGGTACTCGAGGATGTGCAGGCTGGGGCTGGCGATCCAGCCTCGGGCGAGGCCGGATCGTTGGCCATCGATGAGGGATGCGATCAGCCGCAACTGGCCTTCAGGTTGGCGTTCGAGCCAGAGGTCGAGAATGACGTTGATGTCAAAGACGAGGTTCTTCACAGCCCGTGCTTCTCTGCAAGTACCTGCGTGAGGGCGGCTTTGTCTTCGGCGCTGCTCACCGATGGGCGCCGTTTTGACAGCGGGCCAAGGATGTGGCGGATTTCCGCGAGCAGGTCCGGGCTGTCGGTAACGGCTGCGTCGGCTGCTGCAGGTTGCGCAGGCGGCTGGGGTTCCGCTAGCACAGCCTGATCCGGGATCTCGAGGATGACCGGAAACCGCGCTGTTGCGAAGCGGATGGGCCGATTGAATGTGAGCTGACCGTGGTCGTAGAGCGCTTCAACTTGCATGATCCGATTCCTGGTTGTCAGGATGGCTCGATTGAGCCGTCTGGCTAATATTCAAGCGGCAACGAGACGGTGCCGCCATCGCGCGCGGAGAGGTAGGCGGCGATCAGTAGTTCGATGGATTTGAGCCGTTCGCGGCCATCGGTCTCAGGCTCGGCCTCGCCGCGTAGGCTGTCGATGACGTTCTTGTAGTAGAGCGGATGGCCGAAGCCGTAGACGCTGGTGGTCTGGTAGTTGGCGGCCTTGATCTGCTCATCGTAGTCGCGCGGCTCGGCGAAGTCCCAGAGCTGGATGTCGTTGACGGCGACGCCGCCGACGCGGACGCTGCCCTGCTCGCCGAGGATGGTGATCGAGCCTTCGAGGTTGGCCTCTTAGGGTTGTTCCTGCTGGCACGTCTTTTAGCACAACGCAGCCCGCGCCGATGACTGAACCAGCGCCGATCTCGATACCTTGCTTGAGAATGGCGCCGCTGCCGATGAAGCAGCCTTGGGCAATGCGAACGCCGCCATTGACGCGAGCGCCGGTGGAGATGTGGCAGTGGTCGGCGGTCTCGGCATCATGCTCGATCAGTGCCTGGCTGTTGATGATGCAGTTGGCGCCGATGCGTGCGTTGGCGTTAATCAGGCTCGCGTGCATCAGGATGCAGCCCTCGCCCAGCGTGGCATGACGGGAGCGGTAGGCGCTTGGTGATTGGATCATAGGGAGATAAGCGCCTTGGTGCGTGAGCAGGCCGAACAGTCGCCTGCGAGTCTCAGGGCTCTTGATCTGGCCAACGGTAACAAGGGCATTGGGCGTTTTGGCAAGCAGGGCCGGCAAGTCGTTATCGTTGCCGAGGATCGGATAGCCGAGCACGGCTTCGGTTCCTTCAGAGGGTGGCTGGACGATGCCGACGATCTGGTACTTTGCCTCGGCTTCGATCACATCGATGCAGGCGCGGCAGTGGCCGCCGCCGCCGAGCAGCAGTAAGGACTTCACCTGGCATTTACCGAGGTCGTCATGGCTTCCACCGTTGAATCGGTTCGCTCAATGAGCCGATGCCCGAGCGGAACGATCAGTGAGGCTTGGGGCATCGTCGATCGAATTTGAATGATCTCGTCATGCCAACTCGTCGCGTAGAGGCCTTGATCAAAATTGCGCTGAATCGTTAATAACGACCGGAGGAAAGGGCTATCGTCATTGGCATCGTAGGTCATCATGGCGCTGAAGTACATCAAGGCTTCTTGGTCCAGTGGCTTGATCAGTTTGTCGAGCAGGTAGCCAAGTCGCGCGCGTTCATTCAGCGCAAACCAATCGGCCCACAGAATCAAATCCCAGAAGAGATCATCAGGTTCTTTGCAAACCAGGCATTTTACTTTGAAAGGCCCGCGTTCTCGTTCGACGGTCTCCAGATTTCTGGCGAGTGCTAAAGCGAGATTGCGCATAGTTGCTCCACGAGCCGACGAGTGGCTTCTAACATCAGGGTGAACTCTTCGCTCTGCACCGCGCGAGGGTCTTGGTAGCGAATGGCCTCGGTCCATTTACTGGCGATCTGCCAATCTTCAGCGTTCTTGATCACCGCTTCTTGGCCAGTGAACTGCAGTAAAAAGGGCAGTTTATGCGATTTCAGCACGCGCAGATCGCCATCGGTGCGGTAGCTATCCCAGCGCAAGTGCTTGGCGATGGCATATTTCAAACCCAGCTCTAGGCAGTAACCACCCAGGTAGATGGCGTTCGCATAGCGTTGATGCTCGGCAAGCAACACCGCATCACGATACTTCTGTCTCAGATTGGCTTCGAGTTCTTCAAGTGTCATCTTATGCCAACCCCGCACTACTCGGCAGATTGATGATCTGCCGCGCCAGGGATTCCGCCACCGGCAAGGGCGCGCGTGGGCAGTCCCGATACGGCGGCAACTGGTGCATCAGCGTCCAGGCCGGGCGGGTCATCAGGCCGGCGTCGTTGGTCGCCGTCAGAATCGCATCGCGCTGCTCGGCCACCGCCTCGTCCAAAATCAGCGTTTGCAGCCAATAGTTGCTCTCGCACCCCGGCGGCTCTTGCATCAGCCGTACCGGCTCAAGGCCCGCGAAGGCGTCCAGGTAGCGCGCGGTCAGCCGGCGCTTAGAGGCGAGAAAGTCCGGCAACTGCTCCAACTGGGCGCAGCCGAGCGCGGCGTTGAGGTTGGGCAGGCGGAAGTTGTAGCCGATCTCGTCATGCAGATACTCCCAACGGTGTGGGCGCTTGGCGGTGGTGGTCAGGTGCTTGGCGTGGTCCGCCAGGCGCTCATCGTCGGTGAGGATGGCGCCACCGCCGCCGGTGGTGATGGTCTTGTTGCCGTTGAAGCTGAGCGTGCCCAAGAGACCGAAGGTGCCGGTGTGGCGGCCATGATAGCGGCTGCCGAGGGATTCGGCCGCGTCCTCGATCAGGGCCAGGCGGTAATCGTGCGCGAGCGCCATCAGGGCGTCCAGGTCGCAGGGGTGGCCGAAGGTGTGCATCGGCACCAGCGCGCGGATGGGCCGGCCGCTGTGGCGATTGCGCGTGCCCTCGGCGGTGCGCTCCGTGCTGTGGGCGAGCCAGTCTTTTAGCGCGATGGGATCAAGGCCGAGGCTGTCTTCGGCGCTGTCGGCGAAATGCGGGGTCGCGCCAAGGTAATGCACGGCGTTGGCGGTGGCGACAAAGGTCAGCGCCGGGACGATGACCTCGTCGCCCGCCTGCACACCCGCCAGCCGCAGGGCGACCTGTAGCGCCGCCGTGCCATTGACCACCGCCACCGCCCGACGTGCGCCGCTGTACTCCGCCAGCGCTCGCTCGAAGCGATCGACATAGGCGCCGACCGAGGAGACGAAGGTGGAGGCGATGCAGTCCTGCACATAGCGCTGTTCGTTGCCTTGAAAGCGCGGCTCGTGTAACGGCACCGGACCATCGGCCAGTACCGCGCGTAGGGCAGCGACGATAGCGGTCGGCAGTGGGCTCATAGGTTGTACTGATTGACCTTGTAGCGGCCGAGATGGGCTGGGTTGGTGAACCAGTGCGCGGTCTCTGCCAGCCCGCGGCGGAAACCGTCCAAACCGCCGTAGGCAGGCGCCCAGCCCAGCAGTTCGCGCGCCTTGCTGTTGTCCGCCCAGAGGCGCTCGACCTCGCTCTTGTCCGGGCGCAGACGCTGCTCGTCGGTGAGGATCTCGATCTTGGCCTCCATGACCTCGGCGATGGCGCGAGCGGTGTCGCCGATGCTGATCTCGAAGTTGCTGCCCAGGTTGATCACCTCGCCGATGCTGGCATCGCTCTCCAGCGCCTTGATGAAGCCTTGTGCGGTGTCGGCGACGAAATTGAAATCGCGCGTCGGATGCACCGCGCCGAGCTTGATCTGGCGCTGGCCGCTGGCGATCTGGGTGATGATGGTCGGGATGACCGCGCGCGCCGATTGCCTAGGTCCATAGGTATTGAACGGGCGCAGCGTCACCACTGGGGTGCCGAAGGACAGGTAAAAGGATTGGGCGATTTGATCGGCGCCGATCTTGCTGGCCGAGTACGGCGATTGACCTTGCAGTGGGTGTGCTTCGGTGATGGGTACGAAGCGCGCGGTGCCGTAGACCTCGCTGGTGGAGGTGTGCACGACCTTGCTCACGCCCAGCTCACGCGCCGCCTGCACCACGTTGAGCGTGCCCTTGATGTTGGTGTCGACGTAGGTATCGGGCGAGTGATAGGAGTACGGGATGGCGATTAGCGCGGCCAGGTGCAGGACGGCATCGCAGCCGGTCATGGCGGTGCGAACGCCATGCGGGTCGCGGATGTCGCCGGCGAAGACCTCAAAGTGATCGCGAACGTCGTCGGCGCAGTGGTCCAGCCAACCCCAGGTGTTGAAGGAGTTATAAAGGACGAACGCCTTGACGTCGTAGCCTGCGCGCACGAGGGCTTCGGTGAGGTGGGAGCCTATGAAACCGTCGGCGCCGGTGATAAGGACTTTGCTGGTCATGTTGTAACTTCTCAATAAGTCATGGCGTCGCCTTGGCGCGCTGACGCACGAGCTCAGGCAACGGCGGGATCTCGTCTTCGGTCTGCGTCCGCGGCCCTCGGCGTCGCCGGGAAGCCCGGCAATCGCGGCTGCAAGCCGCTCCCACGGGGCGGCTTCACGCCCTAGCTGTAGGCTTGGAGTACACGCCTTGGCGTGTGCGGGCTGGCTCGAACAGCCCGCGGGCTGTACTCCAATGGGTGCTGTGCTTTGCCTCGTTCCCAGGCGCCGCCTGGGAATGCGGTCTTGACCGCGCCGCGGCCTGGTTCGGTGTGGGAACGGTCTGCGTCCGCGGCCCTCGGCGTTGCCGCGAAGCCCGGCAATCGCGGCTGCAAGCCGCTCCCACGGGGCGGCTTCACGCCCTAGCTGTAGGCTTGGAGTACACGCCTTGGCGTGTGGGTGTTAGCTCGCACAGCCCGAGGGCTATCCTTTAACCTCAAGGCTCCCTTGGGAATGCCTGTCTTTCAATCGCTGGGGCTTGACGCGGACCCTGAAAGCGGCGATCCAGCCTCGGCCGGCTCCGGCCACAGCTGTTTAGTCTACAGGCGTGGCGGACACGCAGAATGATTAGCAGACCGCTTTAACAAGCTAAACGCCCGCCAGACAATACCCGCTGCACGGTCTCGATAACCCGCTCCTGCTCTTCTTCCAACCCCAGCCACAGCGGCAACCGAACAAGCCGATCAGACAAGTCAATCGTCACTGCAAGATCATCCGCCATGCGACCGATCTTCTTACCCTGGGGGGCGCAATGAAGTGGCACATAGTGAAACACGCAGCCGATGTCTTCGGCCTTCATCGCCTGGATGAACGCGGTACGGTCGTCCAGATCGCGCAGCAGCAGATAGTACAGGTGGGCGTTGTGGCCGCAGTGCTCTGGGATCACCGGCCGGCGCAGGCGCCCAGCGCGCTCCAGCGTCTCGAAGGCAACGTGGTAGCGCTCCCAGATCGAGCGGCGGCGGTCGGTGATGGCATCCGCCTCTTCCATCTGCGCCCAGAGGAAGGCCGCGATAATTTCACCCGGCAGGTACGAAGAGCCAATATCCACCCAGGTGTATTTGTCCACCTGACCGCGGAAGAACTGGCTGCGGTTGGTGCCCTTCTCGCGGATGATCTCGGCGCGCTCGACCAGGGCCGGGTCGTTGATCAGCAGCGCCCCGCCCTCGCCGGAGATGATGTTCTTGGTCTCGTGAAAGCTGAAGGCGCCGAGATGACCGATGGCGCCGAGCGGGCGGTCGCGATGGGTCGCCATGATCCCCTGGGCGGCATCCTCGATGACCAGCAGCCCGTGCCGCTCGGCGATGGCCATGATGGCGTCCATGTCGCAGCCGACGCCGGCATAGTGCACCGGCGCGATGGCGCGGGTGCGTGGCGTGATAGCGGCCTCGATCTTGCGCTCATCCAGATTGAGCGTGTCCGGGCGGATGTCGACGAACACTGGCACCGCGCCGCGCAGCGCGAAGGCGTTGGCGGTGGAGACGAAGGTGTAGGACGGCATGATCACCTCGTCGCCCGGCTGAAGGTCGACGAGGATGGCGGCCATCTCGAGCGCGGCGGTGCAGGAGTGGGTGAGGAGGGCCTTGTGGCTGCCGGTTCGTTGCTCCAGCCATAGGTTGCAACTGCGTGTGAATTGCCCGTCACCGGCAAGCTGCCCATGTCCATGAGCCGCCGCTATGTTATGAAGCTCTTTGCCCGTCAGATAGGGTTTGTTGAACGGAACCAGACTCACGACGATGCTACAGCCAGGTGTGCCTTCTTGAACACAAGCCATTTCATCGCAACGAACAGGAAACCTGCTACCACGAAGACCGCCAGGATTTGTACCAATAGATGCGGGTATCCGAGCTGGCGGTACAAAACCTCCAGCAATGCGACGTTGATTAAATACCCGGCAACATAGACCGCGACATAGCGAATCAGGACCCTGCCTTCCAGCCCCTGTGCCTTATGCCGAAACGTGTGGCGACGATGCGAAAAGTATCCTGCGAGCACACTCAATGGGTAAAAAATGGTGACCGTCACAAGCGGGCTGACGCCCAAAGAGGTCACCAATAAATAGATCGCGTAACCCAATACGTTGAGGGTGAGCCCGACGATGCCATATCGAATAAGCTCTTTCACCGGCAGGTCGGCAAGACACTGGATCCCCTTTTGGACCTCCCGTCGCAATCCCGCCACTGTCATCGGACCTTCGCTGCCAGCAGTGTCTGAAGCCGCCCCCCTTGCGCGCTCATTTGGTTCCGGTTGGCGTGCTCTACGAAAACGATGCCAAACTTATGTGTCGTGGCGTCATCCACCCGATCACCTTCCTTCGCCCAGACCAGACGATCGATGATCCTATTCTCGACATCAGCATCAAAATCGAACCCAGCGAAGGTTCCTTCAACATCAGACATAAGACAGTGCCGAGTCACGCACCGACGTACCGGCATCTGCTGAACCTCCGGAATGACCCTGCCACTACTCGCACATACGATCCAGTCGGAGTACGGGGCGCCCGTCGCATGCCGCACGAGCTCGATGTACAGATCACCGGGGGCACGCCGGCAGATCTCGATGATCACAGGATCACCGATTTCCGGTTCAATGAACTGGACATGAAAGATGCCATCCACCAATTGAAGCGATTCAGCAATCGTCTCGCTGTACTCTAGCAGCCGATCAAGCGTCTCTGGTCGACAGCTCGCCGGCGTCGACGCGGCAGAGACCAAGTATGGCGACAGATGGTAGTCTTCATCATCAGCAAAGTGAAATACCACCTGGCCACCACGCAGTATGGTACTGAGACCATGGCGGCTCCCTGTGATAAATTCCTCGACGACGATTCGCTTTGCCTTCGAGACAGAAAAAGCCTTGTGCGCCGCCAGCAAAGCATCTTCGCGGCTATCGACCCTTGTAATCCCTTTCCCCCCTGTGAGATCCACGGGCTTGATCATGAGCGGAAAACGGAGTCGCCTCGTGGCTTCCTCAACCGAGTTCAAATCATCGCAGCCGACCGCGAGCGGACTTGGGATCCCAAGCCCTTGGGCAAATCGCCGATAGCGATCCTTGTGATGGATGATCTTCGCCACCTCGGTCGAGTCATGCCCCGGCAACCCCAACTGCTCCGCAATGTAAGAAGCTGTCAGCGCAGAGAAGTCGTTACAAGCCGCGCAAACGGCGTCGATCCGCAGTTCCCGGGCGGGGGCCAACATTTCATCGGCATCGGAAAAATCCGCGAGCCGAACCTCGTCGGCATATCGATGGCCGAGGTCATCCGCCCGATTGCCACTGGTAATCACATGATAACCAAGCCGACGCGCCGCCTGGATCAATGGGATATCAGAGTGCCCCCCTCCCGCGACGAGCAACCGTGGCCGATTCCCAGACACGCCGCTCACGATCTCGGAACGAAAAACATCACTGTCTCGGTGACGCCTTCCGTGTAGTGACGTAAGTAAAGGTCATAATCCTCCCGATACGACAACACGAGTTCAGGAATCACGCGAAGATCATCCGCTTTGTGGTAGACGCTCAACGCAAGCCGGGGATGATGCTTGGAGATCGTTTGTGATGCGCCTTGAAGCGCCGCCACCTCGCCGCCTTCGATATCCATCTTCAAGAACGTATAGGGTTCAGCAATAACGTCATCGATACGCTCTACATTGACGATCAGTTCGCCGGAATCGCTGATACGCGATGCCGAGCCACCTGCCTCGAACCTCAAAGTTGCAGCACGATCCGAGGCCCCATAGGGGTGGTAGCGAATGTTCCGATATTCCCTAAGACGGGCCTGGACCTTCTCCATGTTCGCGGGCTCCGGTTCAAACACATGGACTGACCGGTACTCAGGGCAGCGCCGGATAAACTGAACGCTGGTGTAGCCATCAAAGCAGCCGACGTCCACAAAGGTCTCCCCCGTCGTCTGAAGCCGCAGAAACGACTCGAAATACTGCCGATCCTGCGCGTCAACAAAACCTTCCATGTACTGGATGTCGCGCGAGAGACGAAAGTTGAGTAGCCGCCGTAGACTGCGGCGCGACTCGTCATCTTTTAGTCGCTCCATCAACCAGCTATAAGAATTCTGGTGTAACTCGAACTCTTGGTCGAAGTCTCCCAGAAACAAGACCTCGCGAAGATTCAGCCCCGAATACTTTTGGAAGGCATAGTAATCAAGCCCTTCAACTCCTCGCTCGGCAATACGTTGTTGTGCGGTCAAGGGACGCTCGCCAACGATAGCCGACACCACCTTTGCGTCGTCGGGCAGATCTTCGCGTCGGATGATGGGCTTGCCGCAGAATTCTTTCTCAGCGGTGAAGTCATCAACAAAACCAGCCAGATCGACCTGCTGCGCAATGCTTGCCGCCCAGGCATTACATCCAAACACATAGCGATTCCCGGGCTGGGCCAAAAACCCCGCACAAAAGATGCGTGCCCGCTCGTTTTCCTGAAAATCGGCGATCAAGAATGCACTTGAGCCTGTTGTCATGCTGAGTCTTCCAAGTCTAGTGTGATCCACTGGCGTTCGCGTGCCGATCGATCGATCGCTTCGAGCAACACAAGCCCTTCCCGAGCATGCCTTGCCGAAAACACGTATTCGGAGCATTCATGAGCGTTGGATTTGCCTCCGGCCAGGGAGTGGGCAATGTCTCCGTACAGGTTCGCAAACGCCTCGAGAAATCCGGCGGGATGTCCGGACTTGAACCTGTTATAGCGGTCCAATTGAGCGAGTTGCACGTCACTATTTGCTCGGTCGATCCGCATCTGTTGGCCTCGATTTCCCGAGAACTGCAGCACTTCGGGATCCATCTGAACCCACTCCGCTGATGCCTCCTCGCCGAAGACCCTCACGCGCAGACCGTTCCGGTAGCCGAGCGCTGCCTTGCTGAACCAGAAACAGCTTTCCAGCTCGTTGGTGTAGCGAATTACGGCCATCGTATTGTCGATCACCTGACGGAATCTGCCAAGACTGCTCTGCGAGGCCACCAGTTCACGCGGCTT
>JAABTK010000102.1 GCA_011389885.1 Gammaproteobacteria bacterium
AATGGTGAATGGTGAATGGTGAATGGTGAATGGTGAATGGTGAATGGTGAATGGTGAATGGTGAATGGTGAATGGTGAATGGTGAATGGTGAATGGTGAGCGGCGTAGGGTGCGTTAGCCCCGCCTTTGCAAAAACATCTAAACCGCAAACGCCCCGAAAGCCAGATTATCGCGCCAACCCCGAATCGCCGCGCGGGGCGTAACGCACCATTGCCCATGACAAAGCGGAGAGGGTGCGTTACGGCACGCGGGGGTGTGGCTGTGGAATTCAAGCTTGGCGCCGGCACGCCTAACGCACCCTACGCAGGTATAACGCAAAGACCGCGAAGGAAGAACGCAAAGGGCGCGAAGGTTTTTTAATGGTGAATGCTGGTTGATGCTTAGGCGCTGTCGCGCTCGGGTCGTGAATACAAAAAAAGCGGGCCGGTGGCCCGCTTTTTTTGGCCCGTTTCCCTGGGTCCGGGGTTCCTTTTGCCGCTGTTGTTACTTGCTTTGGTTCTTGGGTTGCTGCGGCTGGTTCTGCCCGCCCGGTTGCGATCCGCCGGGGGCGGGGCCTTGGTAGGGGGCGGCGCCATAGGGCGGCGGGCCGTAATAGCCGCCATAGGGCGCGCCATAGGGGCCGCCGTAGTAGGGGCGATAGTAGTCATAGTAACGGCCGTAGCCGCTGCCATGGGCCCCCATGCTCATGTTGAAGTCGGCCGTTCCCCAGCCGTCGCCGAACCAGTCGTTGCCCCAACCGCCGGGGCCGCCGGGGCCGCCCCACCAAGCGGAGGCGGTGGCGGTGGCGGTTAGCAGCGCGGTGGCGGTTGCGATTTTCATGAATTTGCTCATATCAAAACTCCTGCAATGCTTCGGTTTTAAGATTGGGCGTGTCAAGCACCTGCGAGTCAACGCTCGGGAATTCAACCCTCGTCCACCATAAAAGTGATTTTCAGGTCTACGCGAAAGGCGGCGATTTTGCCGTTTTCCACATGCACCTTCTGCTCTTTCACCCAGGCCCCCGTGATGTTGCGCACGCTCTTGCCGGCGGTCTCCAGGCCGTCGCGAATGGCGGCCTCGAAACTGGCCGGGGACTCGGAGGTAATTTCGATTACTTTTGCTACAGACATTCTAACGCTTCTCCTCTGCTGCTCTCTTAAAGGACAAAGGGCGGAGGCTTGCTCCGCCCGCTCCAGGGTATAGCAGCAGCATTCATGCCGACTAGAATTCGGCGATAAAGCCGCTGCAGCGGCACGGTCAGCCGGGGCTGCCGGCGATGGTGGTGGAAATGCCCCTAATCGCGGTTGAAACCCACCATTCGCCGGGGCGCGATCAGGCCGGCGGGCGGCGCCTCGCCTGGTTTTTCCTCGTTTACCGGAGGCGGTCTTCGGCTGACGACGACCGTCTTCTCGCGGGCCTCACCCTTGACCTCAGGGGCTCGACTATCCCGCGGCGTCTTTCGCTTGGTCGCCCGCCTGCTCCATGTCCTGCTGCGCCTGGTCGCCCGATTGCTGCATGTCCTGCGTTGCTTGGTCCGACGATTTCTCCGCCTCGTCGCCAGCCTCCTCGGGGCTGCCCTGGATGGCCTCATAGGCCTCGCCAGCGGTCTCCTCAGCGGCCTGATAGGCCTCCTTGGCGGTCTCCTCGACGGCCTCATAGGCCTCCTCGCCGGTCGCGTCGGTCGAGTCTTCCTGGTTGTAGCAGGCCGCCAGCGGGATGCATAGCAGGGCGGTGCCGATTAAGGTGATTAATGCTTTCATCGTTATTCTCCTATTGAATTACGGATTGGCGCCCCATTCAGAGGCGCCCGGTTCAGGCTCAGAATAAATCAAGCAGGAATGGCGCCGCCAACGGGGCGACGGGGTTAACCCTTTTTTTCGCGTTGCCCTAAGACGCGCACGGGATCCTGGATCACATCCTCCACATACAGCATTTGAATCAGCACCATGGTCACCACCGCCAGGGGCGTGGCGAGGAGGACGCCGAACAGACCATAAAACAAACCGAAGGCAAATTGGGCGGACAATAGGATTGCGGGCGCTAGCGAGACCGCGTAGCGTTGAATCAGCGGGGTCAGGAAGTTGCCTTCGAGGAATTGCACCAGGCTGTACACCACCAGGACATAAAAGGCCATTAATGGCGAGTCGAGCAAGCCGACTAACAGCGCCGGCACCGCGGCGGCGATGGGTCCCAGGTAAGGTACGAAGGAAAACAGCGCCGCAATCATCCCCAGCACGAAGGCCAGCGGCAGATCGATAATGGCCAGCCCCGTTATGGTCAACACCCCCACCGCGGTCATGGACGCGAAACGCCCCAATAACCACCAGCGCAAGGCGTGCCCCAGGGCCTCCAGCACTTGCTTAAAGCGCTCGCGCTTGGGCTTGGGTGTCAGGTGCAGCATGCCGCGCACATAGGTGTCCGGCGAAAAGGCCAAATAGAGGCCGATGAAAAACACCACGAAGACATTCGCCGTGGCCCCAAAGGCGGTGGAGAAGATGCCGGTAACGCCCTCCACGATTTGGCCGCTGCGGGGTTGCAGCTTTTCGGCGTCGAGTTCCTCCGGGATGCCGCCCCAGGGCTGTTGCGCGGCCACCTGCTGCAACTGCTCTACGGCTTCCGGCAGGCGTTCGCTGAGGGTCGCGAGCTGATCCGTTAGGCGCGGGCCGGCGATGGTGAAAAACACGCTCACGCCAACCACCAACAGCAGCAGCACCAAGGCGCGCGATAGCGTATCCGGCAAGTGCAGCAGGCGCGACAGAATAGACGCCAGGCCGTCCACCAGCACCGCAAACAGCATGGCGGCGAACAGCACGAGGAATACCAGCGAGCCGGGCCAGAGGATGAAGATCGTAATGCCGACCAGCAACACGACCTTCATTTCCGACGAAATTTGCAGCTTTGACGGTGGCGGCATGATTGAACCTCAGCTTGCGCCGGCCCGGACGCCGCTCAGCGGCATTCGGGGTCTTTCGGGCTGCGGCGCTTGCCGCCGAATAATCGATCCCGCAGCGCTGGAGAGGCCCCCAGTAAGGCGCCCGCCGCCAATGCAGCGACCATTACATCCGCGGTGCGGAAGCCTTTGGCCCCGAGGTAGGCCCCCAGGGTCTCCCCCAACTGCGCCGCATCGTCCGCCGGGCCTGTTGAATTCGGCGCGGGCGTCTCCGGCGGCTCGACGGCCGGCTTCGCCCGGGCCGGCGCGGCGGGTTCGCGCTTGGCTAGGGAAAGCCACAGCATGAGCAACACCGCCAGGCCGACCAAGGCCAGCAGGCCGCCCACCAGCAGGCCGGCCAGCCACGGCTGCAAGGTCTGCTGTAGAGACAGAAAGGCCCCGATGGCGGCAAACACCAGGCCGCAGAAAACCATTAGGCCGGAAAACGCCGCCGCCCCGGCCAGCAGGCCGGAACGCCCGGCCCAGCGACCGGCTTGATCCAGCGTGCGGCCGACGGCGTCGTCGATTAGCGGTCGGATCCAGGACAGCACGGCATGCCTCAACGGCGACGATCCAGCACCATGCCGACCACGAACCCGGTGGCGAAGGCCGCCGCCACGCTGGCCAAAGGGTGTTGTCCCACCTCCCGCCCGATTGCGTCGTAGGATTCGGTCGCATGGCGCTGGGCGGTTCCGCCGGCCTCGCGGGCGCGTTCGGTGGCGCGTTCATAGAGCTTTTCGCCGCGCTCCGTGCCGGTGTCGCGCACCGCTTGCACCAAAGAGGCCAAGTCTTCACGAAGATCGGCGATGTCGGACTTGAGTTGCTTCATCTCTTGATTAATGTCTTCTGGCATGGGGGACTCCTTTTCTGGTTAGCCGCGAATGGGCAATTCGGAGAGGATCGCCCCTCCGGTCAGGCGCTGGACACTGACGGCGCCCAGCGACGCTCTGTCTATACATGGCGCCGACCCTATCAAACGCAAGATCGGCGCCGCGAAAAGGGCGGGGCGATTGAATACCGAGGCGGGGGACGCAGCCGGGGCATTCCTTGAGCCATGCAAGGGTTTTTATGGTTAAACAGGGCTTAATCGGCGGTTGAAATGCCCCATGGGTGGTGGATTTCAACCGGCTGCGCTGACCGCGCCTCCGCGTTGGAACACACGCCTTGGCGTGTGCGTGCCAAGAGCGCACAGTCCGAGGGCGTACTGAAGCTTCACCGCTTGTGCGTGGCTGTATAACGCAAAGGGCGCAAAGAAGGAACGCAAAGGGGGTAGGGGTAGGCTGTCGAAATCGGGCCATTATTTGAGCAACGAATTTCCCGGTTTATGGCTTTTATCTGCGGCGAATAATGCTGCGCGGTTTTTGCGCTGAGCGCAGGGAAGCAAAGGTTTTTTCTTAGGCGCTTTGCTTCTTGGCGAGAGTGGGCCTTCGTTGCCGAGCTACTCGTGTTGAGAATGGCGCGTAGATGGATGGGCAAAGGCGCTCCCCCGGTCATTGGTTTTGGTCGCGATCTATCAGCGCCGTGCCCATCGCAGGCGTCCATGATAGGCACGGCGCCGAAAGGTTGGTGGATCTTTGAGGGTTTGCAGGAGCGCCTTTGCCCATCCGGCTATGATGCGCCTCGCGATACTCGGCGCATCCTATGCGTTTTTTGATCCCAAAGCCGGGAGTCCGAAAACCACGGGGAGCGGGCGATTTCGACAGCCTAGGAGACACTATTCACCATTCACCACTCACCACTCACCACTCACCACTCACCACAAATCTGTGTTTATCCGTGTCTATCTGCGGGGTCTTGATCATCGTTCCGGCCACCTTGACCACTCGCGGCGACCGTTTCACCGTAAGTGGTTGAAGCTAAGGGCCAAAACCGCCTATTACCCGCGCCTTCGGCAGGGTATTGGCCGGAAGGATGACCAAGGCCATCTGTGGTTCTTTCGTGCGCAGGCGGGCTAGCGGTATCCGGGGCCTAGGTAGGGGGCGTTTCGGTAGGGTTGGATTCCGCGGCGGTCGGGGGCTGCGCCTAGGGTGATTTCGAGGGTTCGGCGGGCGCCGCCGCGGACTACGCGAAGCTCCAGGATCGCGCCGATTTCGGCCTGTTCGAGTACACGCTGTACGTCGGATACGCCCCTCAGGGGCCGTTTGCCGATGCGTATGAGTACGTCGCCGGGCTGGATTCCGCCACGGTCGGCCGGGCCTTGCGGTGCGACACCGGACACCAGCGCGCCCTGACCGTCGGGCACGCTGAAGCTGGCCCGAAGCCCGGGGGTCAGGGGCTGGATGCGGACCCCCAGATAGGCCTCGCGCCCGCGGTTCGGGGGCTGGGAGGGTTGCGCGCCTGGCTGGCGGGACTGATCCAGCTCCAGCGTCGCCTCGGTCCGCTGGCCGTTGCGCAGGTAGGTCAGCGTAGGCGCGGGGTCGGTGCTGCGGCTCGCCACCAACCACTGAAGCCGCTGCACGGAGTAGACCGGGCTATCGGCGTATTCGATGATAATGTCGCCCTGGTCGAGCCCGGCGCGCTCGGCCGCGCTCGCAGGGGCCACTCCGCGCACCGCCACCCCGTATTCCAAGCCCTGGCGCTCAAGCCGCTGGAAAGGCAGATCCCCCACCAGCAGGCCCAGCTGCGGCCCTTGGCTATACACGCCGGCGCTGCCGATTTCGGCCTGCGCCGGGCCGGCCGCAAGCCACAGGGATGCGGTGATAACCGCCGCCAGGCCGCGGGTTAATAGTTGCTTCAATGGGTCCATTGGCTCCTCCCGAACTGCACAGGTTGCAACGCCCGCGGTGGCGGTCACTTTGGTTCGGCCGCGGCGGGGTCGGTGTTGATTTGGTGTTTATGAATTCGGTAGCGCAGGGTCTCGCGGGTGGTGCCGAGGGCGCGCGCCGCGGCCGTGACGTTATTCTGATTGCGCTCCAGGGCGCATTGGATGATATAGCGGTCCATTTCCTCCAGGCACATGGAACCGTTTAACGGGATGGTCAGTTGGTCGCCCTCTAGCTTGGGCTGACCGCTGGTCGCGCCGGGGCCGCCCAGTTGCAGCCATTGCTCGGCCAGGGTCTCGCCCTTGGACAGCAGCACGCAGCGTTCCAGCACATTGCGCAGCTCGCGCACGTTGCCCGGCCAGGCGTAGCCCCGTAGTTGGTCGATGACGCCGGGGGGGATGCGCCGCACCCGGCGCTCGGCCTTTTGGTTCAGTTCGGCGATCAGCACCTCCGCCAGCTCTTGCAGGTCTTCGGGGCGTTCGCGCAGGGTGGGCAGCGGCACCCGGAACACGCTCAAGCGGTGGAACAGATCGACCCGAAAGCGGCCCTCCCGCACGGCGTTGTCGATGTCCTGATTGGTGGCGGCGATCACCTGCACATCGACCTTGAAGGTGCGCTCGCCGCCTAGGCGGCGGACGGTCTGATCCTCGATCGTGGTGAGCAGCTTGGCTTGCAGGTCGGGGGCCATTTCGCCGATTTCATCAAGGAACAGGGTGCCGCCGTCCGCCTGCTCCAAATAGCCCCGGTGGCGGCCCTTGGCGCCGGTGAAGGCCCCGGCCTCATGGCCGAAGATCTCCGATTCCAGCAGCTCGCGCGGCAGGGCGGCGCAATTGACGGTGATAAAGGGGCTGTTGGCGCGCGGCCCCGAGTAATGCAGGATGCGCGCGGTGAGGCCCTTGCCGGTGCCGGTTTCGCCGGTGATGATTAGGGCGCTAAAGCCGACCTCGGCGATTCGGCCGAGCAACTCCCGCAGCTCGGAGGCCGCCGCACTGGCGCCGATGAAGGCCTCCGGGGGGTAGCAGCGGGCGATGCGGGCGGACTGGTCTTGCAGTCGGCGCTGGGCGCGGGCGCTGCGCAAGGCCCCGTGCAGCACCACGTCCAGACGGGTTTGGTCGCAGGGTTTTTCCAGGAAATCATAGGCCCCGAGGCGCACCGCGCGCAGCGAATCGGGCACCGAACCATAGCCGGTGAGGAGCACCCATTCCTCGATGTTGGGATGGCTTTCGCGCCGCTCCGCCAACAGGTCCAGGCTATTGCCGTCGGGCAGGCTCATATCCGCCAGCACCGCCAGCGGGGACTGGCCGCGGCCGTTGAGTTCGTTGCGCGCCTCGGCCAAGCTGGTCGCCAGCACCACCTCCATGTCTTGGCTGCGAAAGTGGCGGGCCAGCTCTTGGCCGAGCAGGGTTTCGTCTTCGATAATCAGCAAGCGGTCGGCCATAGGGGTTACTCTGGGTTGCGGGGCAAATTCAGACGCACGCGGGCACCGCCCTGATCACGGTTTTCCAGCTCTAGGCGGCCCCACTGGTGCTCGACGAATCGCCGCACCATGGCCAGACCGAGGCCGGTGCCGCCATGGCTGCGGGTGAGATAGTCGCGCGGGCCTGAGTCGAGCACATCTTGCGGGAAGCCGGGGCCGTTGTCGCTGACCTCGATTTCGAGCCGGGTCCCATCCACCCGCGCATGCACCTCGATCCAGCCATCTTGCGAGCCGCCCTGGATGGCGTTAGCGGCATTCAAGAGCAGGTTCAGCAGGGCGTTGCGCAGGGCGCTTTCGGGCAGGGTGCAGCGCAGTTGCGGCGGCACCCGGTTTTCCAGATAGATGGTCTTGGGGATTTGATAACGCAGCAGGGTCAGCAGCTCGCCGACCTGTTCGCCGAGGATCAAATCGCTGCTTGGCTCGGGCTCGTTGCGGACATCGGCCAACATCC
The DNA here is from genome assembly GCA_011389885.1 of Gammaproteobacteria bacterium. GTDB lineage: Bacteria > Pseudomonadota > Gammaproteobacteria > Chromatiales > Chromatiaceae > JABBTK01. The sequence continues at coordinate 7,599 of JAABTK010000102.1, forward strand.
GATTGAGCATTTGCACCACGCGTTCGAGTTCGCTGATGCAGGCGCCGAGGCGTTGCTGAGTCTCCGGGTCGGGGGTTTCCTTCGTCAGGTTGTTCAGGGCCATTAAAACCCCGGACAGGGGGTTGCGCAATTTGTGCGCGAAACGCCCCGAAAGATCGCCCAGCGCGGCCAGGCGCTCGGCCCGGGCCAGGGCGACCTGCTGTTGCAATAGCGCCTCTGTGGCGGCGTCCACGTCTTGCTTAAGGGCATTTTCACGGATTTTGAAGCCCGCCTCCGCGCCGGCCCGCTGCAAGCGCTCGGCGCCCAGCGTCTGCCTGCTTTTGCCAACATCTTGGGTCAACTGGCGTTCGCGCTCCAGGTGGTCGATTTCGTCGTGCAGCATGTATTCCACCATACGGTTGTACTTCTCGAACAGAGGGCGCAACCCCGGATCCAACCCATCCAGCCGCGCGGCCATGTACTCCTTGGCCGCCAACAGGTCCATCAGGTAACCCAGGGCGTCCAGCGCCCGTTTCACCCGGCGTCGAAAAAACAGTGCCAATAGGGCCGTGAGGGCCGCCACGACCAAGGTCAACGCCATCCCCGCCAGCATCGCCAAACCCGCATCCCGCTTTAGGCTTTGCAGCGCTTGGTATTGCCAACGCGACTCCCCGCCCACGCCCCGCAGGATTTGGCGAGTGGCCGCCAGGGCCACGGCGGCCTCTTTCTGATTCAGTTTTTCGCTGCGCAGGGTGCTGGCCGCCTCCAATAGACGGGCCTTGGTGCTGGCGTCCCGAAACGGGTAGCGGCGGGTCAGGGCCTCCAGGCGGTCGGCGGTCTTTGCATGGGCGGAGGCGCCGTCCCTTTCCAAGGTCCTAAAGACCTCGTTTAGCTCTATGAGTAGCCCATGGTGACGCTCCATGGGCGACAACTGGGCGGTAATTCGGCGCGACATGACGAATTGCTCAATCAGCAGCAAGGCCGCCAATAACGTCACCGCGCTAATGATGATCAGTACGCTGCGATAGATCGCGTACTGTCGCTGCGAAGGCGGAATCTCAGGGTCTCGGGCGGACCTCTGGTTCCACCGCTTGAGGTTAAGCCGCATGGTAGTGAATCGGGTTCCCCAAAATGATCAAAAAAGGAAGAAGGGGCCGAGCAGCCAGGCCCCATGCCTATTTTGCGCATCCTCTGCGGTTCGGTGCAAACCGGCCCGCCCCCAACCTTGGGGCGCCCGGTAGACGGCGCCTAAGCCGCCAAGGCCTTGACCTCTTGTTCCACCGCCCGGGTGGAAATGCGGTGGCGCTCTTGCTGGGCCTCCGGGGGTCCGGAGCGGGGCTCGATGGCCACCCCGAGCCCGAACACCCGCCCCAATCGCCCGACCTGATGGCTGACGGCCTCGCTCAGGCCGCCGGCGATGCTGTGGTCTTCCACCACCAACAGAATGCCGGTCTCGCGCATCGCCCGCTGTAGCGCGGCCACGTCCAGGGGTTTAATCGAGTAGGCGTCGATCACCCGAGTGAGCACCCCGGCGGCCAACAGGCTCGCGTGCGCGGCCAAAGCGGTGTGTACGGTAACGCCTGAGGCCACCAGGGTGACCCGGTCCTCGGCGGAGGCCCGCAGGGTCTTGCTGCCGCCCACCGCAAAGGCCTCTTCCGGGGCGTAAAGCACCGGGGTCTTGCCGCGGTTGGTGCGCAGATAGACCAATCCCGGGTAATCCAGGGCGGCCGCGGTCAAGTGCTCTGCGCTCACCGCATCGGCCGGACACAGGATGCAGGTGTTGGGCAGTGCGCGCATCATCGCGATGTCCTCCAGGCCCATCTGCGAGGGTCCGTCTTCGCCGATGGATACGCCGGCATGACTGCCGCAGATCAGCAGGTGAGGCGGTTGCGAATAGGCGGCCATGCGCAGGAAGTCATAGGCGCGGGTGAGAAAGGCGGCGAAGGTGGCGGCGCAGGCGCGTTTGCCGCTGACGGCCAGGCCCAGGGCCGCGCCAATCATCGCCTGCTCTGCAATGTCGGCCTGAAAGAAGCGGTCGGGGTACTGTTCGCCAAAGGCCTGGGTTTTGGTGGAATTCTGCACATCGGCGTCCAACACCACGAGATCCGGCAGCATCTTGCCCAGGGCGGTCAGGGCGCGGCCAAAGGCCTCCCGCGTGGCCGCCTGTTCGCCCAAGCGGTAATCCGGGCGCAGGGGCTCAACGCGGACCTGGGCGGGTGATCCCGAAACCCCCAGGCGTTGCGCCTGCACCTGCGGCGGCGCCCCCGGGTTCAGCGCCTCTAGCGCCTGGTCCCGTTGTTGCGCGGTCAGCGGCTTGCCGTGCCAGCCCTCCGCGCCCTCCATGAGCGCCACGCCCCGGCCCTTGCGGGTATGCGCCACGATCACCGTGGGGCCGCCGCTATGGGCGCTGTCAATCGCCTCCAGGATCTCCTCCGGGGCATGCCCGTTGACCTCCAACGCCTGCCAGCCAAAGGCCTCGAAGCGCCGGGCCAGGGCGGTGGCGTGCTCGCTGTTGAAGGGCGTTGGCGCGCTCTGTTGCAGGCCATTGGCGTCCACCAGGGCCACCACCCGATCCAGCCCGTGGCGCACGGCGAACTGGGCCGACTCCCAAACCGAGCCCTCGGAGCACTCGCCATCGCCCAGCAGGCAATACACCCAGGCCGGGATGCCGTCCAAGCGGTTGGCCAGGGCCATGCCATTGGCCGCGGCGAGACCTTGCCCCAGGGAGCCGGTAGCCACCCGCACCCAAGGGTTGCGGGGCGTGGGATGGCCTTCCAGGCTGCTGTCGATTTGGCGCAGGGACAGCGGGTCTTCCTCCAGCGCCCCGGCCTCATGCAGGGCGGCCCACAGCAGCGGGGCCGCATGGCCTTTGGACAGCACCAGTTGATCCACATCCCGCGCCTCGGGGTGCTGCGGGTCCCAGCGCATGGCGTGAAACATCAGCGCGCTCATCAGTTCGGCGCTGGAGAGGCAGGAGCTGGGGTGGCCGGAGCCGGCCTCGGTGGTCATTCTAAGCACCAGACCGCGCAGCCGATCGGCCTCGCCCCGAATTTGGCGGGCGGTGTCGGCGCGCCGGGCAAGATCCGCCTTGCGTTGAATGGCGGACAGCACCTCAAGATAGGGGTCGACGAATTTCTGCACCCCTTCATTGACCAACTGGCGGCACAGGGTCTCCAGGTCCACCCCGGCCTCGCGCAGGCGGGTCAGGTCCTCGGCGGCGGCCTGGGCCTGCAAGGCAGCGCTGGCCGCGGCCACGCCGTGCTCGTCAAACGCCGCCGCGGTGGACGGCGGCAGGGTGGTGGCGGTGTGCGGCCCAATCAGCGGTTCGACGTAACGCACATCGCGGTAGGCCGGGTCTTTGACCCCGGTGCTGGCCCACACGATGCGCTGAATCTGCGCGCCTTGCTGCTGCAACGCCTGCCACCGGGGGCTGACCAGCTCGGCGCTAAAGCCGGCATAAATGACCTTGGCGGAGGCCACGGCGGCGCGCCCCAGGCAGGCCTCGGCGCGCTCTCTGACCGCGGGGCGCACCGCGTCGTTAATCTGCTGCTGCAACAGGGCGTCCGCCGCGGCATCGATGCGGCTCAAAAACAGGCTGGCCACCGAGGTCACGCTGTGCAGCGCACGCCCCGCCTCGGCGCGCCGCTCCAGCGCCTTTAAATAGGTCTCGAAGGCTGCGGCGTGATCTTCGCGGCTAAACAGCAGCGTGATGTTGACGCCAATGCCCTCGAAGATCAACTGCTCCACCGCCGCCAGCCCGGCCGGCGTGCCCGGAACCTTAATCAACAGATTAAGCCGGTCGGTGTCGCGCCACAGCGCGCGCGCCTCTGCGCAGGTGGCCTCCGTATCGTGCGCCAACAGGGGCGACACCTCTAGGCTCACCTGACCATCGCGGCCCTCGGTCTGCTGGTGCAACGGCAGAAAAAGGTCACACGCGCGTTGGACATCGGCGATGACCAAGGACCTGTAGATTTCCTCGGCGGAATCCCCCCGCGCCGCCCCGCTACGGATCGCCGCGTCATAGTCATCCGCTTGCAGAATCGCGTTACGAAAAATCGTCGGGTTGGTGGTCACCCCCGCAAGGCCCTTTTCAATGATGCGTTGCTCAAGCGCCCCGGATTCGATCATCCCGCGGGAAAGATCATCCTGCCAATAGGCCTGTCCAAAATGCTTCAGGCTCTCAAGTGCGCGCATCGCTGCGTCCTCCGGTTTCGGTTAATCGAGAACCGATTAAGACGCAAGGGCAGTGCCAAGCCCTACGCCTGCGGCCACCCCACCACCGGCAAGGCCCAGCCCTAAGGACCAGCCGAAGCGATGACAAAGCAAAAACCGCGCATCAATGCCCGCCGAGCGCCTGAATCACCCCCAAGAGTGGTGCATATCAACCACCGAGCGGGGCTTTTCACCGAATCAACGCCTCGACCTTCGTCGGGGGCGCTTGGGAGGTCGAGGCTTTAGCCTGGCTTTGAACCTGTATAACCCCAAGGCCGAAAGATGCCCAAGCCCCGCCCGCAATTCGCACAAAAAACCTTCGCGCCCTTTGCGTATTGCCTTCGCGGTCTTTGCGTTATACCGGCGTAGGGTGCGTTAGGCGCGCCGGCGCCAAGCTTGAATTCCACAGCAACACCCCCGCGCGCCGTAACGCACCCTCTCCGCTTTGTCATGGGCAATGGTGCGTTACGCCCCGCGCGGCGATTCGGGGTTGGCGCGATAATCAGGCTTCCGGGGCGTTTGCGGTTTAGGTGTTTTTGCAAAGGCGGGGCTAACGCACCCTACGCCGCTCACCATTCACCATTCACCATTCACCATTCACCATTCACCATTCACCATTCACCATTCACCATTCACCATTCACCATTCACCATTCACCATTCACCATT
>JAABTK010000103.1 GCA_011389885.1 Gammaproteobacteria bacterium
AGATCACGGTTTTATTTCTCGGGAAAAACCATAGGTTTTTCACTCCAATACGCCAGGACTGCAAAACGCTAGGAGTGCAAAACCTAGGGTTTTGCATGCGGCGCCACGCCAGGAGTGCAAAACCTAGGGTTTTGCATGCGGCGAAGAGGTTGGTGGCGGTTTGAGGTTTTTAGCAATAGAGAGATCACGGTTTTATTTCTCGGGAAAAACCGGAGGTTTTTCACTCCAATACGCTAGGACTGCAAAACGCTAGGAGTGCAAAACCTCGGGTTTTGCATGCGGCGAAGAGGTTGGTGGCGGTTTGAGGTTTTTAGCAATAGAGAGATCACGGTTTTGTTTCTCGGGAAAAACCATAGGTTTTTCACTCCAATACGCCAGGAGTGCAAAACGCTAGGAGTGCAAAACCTCGGGTTTTGCATGCAGCGCCACGGTTGGTGGCGGTTTGAGGTTTTCGACAATAGAGAGATCACGGTTTTATTTCTCGGGAAAAACCATAGGTTTTTCACTCCAATACGCCAGGACTGCAAAACGCTAGGAGTGCAAAACCTTGGGTTTTGCATGCCGCGAGGCGGTTGGTGGCGGTTTGAGGTTTTTCGACAATAGAGAGATCACGGTTTTATTTCTCGGGAAAAACCAGAGGTTTTTCACTCCGGAGGCCTAAAGGGGGGCGAGCCCCCCTGCCGGGGTGTTGCTGGAAGCGGTTGAGGATTTGGGCCTCTTCCAGGAAGCGGTCGAGGCCGTAGTGGAGGCACTCGCCCTTCTCCCCGCTGTAGCTCACCAGGGTGGCCCCGTCCGGCCCGCGGGTGGCAAGGTCGCCGGGGAGGTCCTCTTTAATCGCCAGCTTGAGGTTGCGGCCCCAGGCCAGGTAGGTGATGCCGAAGCCGCCGTGGCCGATGGCGCGGCCGATGAGGTATTGGTCGTTAAGCAGCGCGCCCGCGGGGAGCATGGGCGACTCGGCCGCGTTTTCGGGCCGCCGGCCGCCCGCCTACCCTGGGCGCGGATGGCAGCCGCGGTGCGGGCGTCGGAATCGGCGCCGCGGCGGGCCGAACGCCCCCGCCGACTGCCGCCGCGCCCGCGCCGGTATATGCTCTATTAGCGTTTGATTTATCCGATTTTTCTGATTGATTTTTCACCCACCACTGATTACCCTCCTTCTAGGCATGGAAAAAGCACGCATAATCAATACAGGGATCAAGAGAGCCTGATGCGGCTGTTGCATTACCCGGACTACGAGGCGCACAAGGCCCGTCACGGGGCGTTAGTCAACGAGGTCATGGCACTCAAGCAACGGGTGGAGGCCGGCGAAGAGAAGGGCGAGGCGCTGCTCAATCTGTTGAAGAGTTGGCTGGTGCAGCACATTATGCAGGAGGACATGCAGTACACCGAATTCTTCATTCGGGCCGGCGCCAAGCCTACGCTCAAGACCAAGGCTTGGCTGGGCCGCCTGTTCGGCGGCCATGCGAGGCTGCCCTCGGCGTGAAACAGGCGCTGCGATGGCGCCGAAGCAAAACCCGGGCGGCATGCGATTACCGGGCTCAACCCCCGGTATCCAAACGCCCCCCTTCCGCCACTTAAAAACCCCGAATCATCGCGGGGCTTTCTTTTTGGTGTAGGATTTTGTTTGCAATCACTATCGATTCCGGTGAAAATAAGGAATCGAGTCTAGCGGCGCGACCAGGCGCTACAGCGTTCTGCGCGGTGCATTGACATTCCTGAAACATTCGAAAAGGAGCGCCAGATGACCGACATTTCCGAGAAGAATCCAGCCAAGGGCTACGTGGCCATTTTGGGGTGGAGCCTGAATGCCATTGATGCCATCGACCGCTTCGACCGGCGGTATGTGATTGTGGCGCCGGAGTGGGCGGAGAGCTACGCCCGGGAGAACGGCATTCCCTTTATTTCCTGGAACTTCGAGCGCTTGAACGAGCGCTCGATGGAGATTGCCGAGCATCTGAAGGAAAAGGGCGTGGATGTGGCCATCCCGCTGTTCGAAGAGACGGTGGAGTGGGCCGGGGCGATTAATTCGGTGCTGCTGGGTAATGCGCGGCTAATGGGCCAATCGCTGCTGTTTCGCGACAAGGCCTTAATGAAGCGGCGGGCGCAGCTTGGCGGTATTCGCGTGGGGATCTTCGAAGAGGCGCATGACCGCGGCGACGTCATCCACTTCCTCAAGCGGGTGAATCAGGCCCTGCTGAAGCTGGACGGCGATCCGAATGACCCTATTCACCTGAAAGCTTTTGATAAAGCCGGGTGTCTGGGGCACCGCATTGTGCGCACGCCGGACGATGTGAACAACATCCCCGACGAGGAGTTTCCGGCGCTAATGGAGAGCCACCTTGACGGTTGGGAGTTCGCGGTGGAGGCCTTCATTAAGGATCGCAAGATCCAGTTCCTGAACATCTCGGAGTACGTAACCCTGGGTTACTCGGTCTTCGTGCCGGCCACGCCGGACCTGGAGAAGTGGCGGCCCAAGGTCACCGAAGAGATTGAGAAGCTGATCGAGACCTTCGATATCGATTTCGGCTTTATCCATCCGGAGTACTTCGTCACCAGCGACGGCAAGATGTATTTCGGCGAGGTGGCCTATCGTCCGCCGGGCTTTCAGGCCTTCGAGCTGATCGAGCGCGCCTATGGTTTCAACGCCTATCAGGCCATGGTGCTGATGTTCGACCCCAAGACCACTCAGGAAGAGATCGACGCCTTCTTTCCGGAGCCGGTGACGGGGGCCGAGGGTCATGCGGGGGTGTTCGGCGTATATCCGCGTCGCCGGGTGATTCGCGAGCTGAAGCTCCCCGACGAGACCGAGAATCATCCCTACTTCGAATTCCACGAACTGCCGTCGCCGATGGAAAACAAGGTGCCCAAACGCAGCGCCTTCGGCACCCACTGGGGGCTGTTGCACTTCTTCGGCGACGATCCGTACCAAATGCGGGACCTGCTCAAGGCCCAAGAGGAGCTGGACTTCTATATCTAAGGCGATTGCTGTCGTAGCGCATAAGGCCTCGTTGGCCTTTGCGTCTGCGAGCGCATTGCGGCGGCCGGCCTATAGCCTGCTATGCGCCGGTTGCCGCAGTCCTATCGTCGCACAACAATCCGCCGGGGGCGGGGTTTACCGGCGCCGATCAGGCGCTTGCGCCTTCAACAGCCGCCGCCTCGCTGGTTGAAAGCCGCGCCCGCTTGGTTTCAGGCCCAATTCCGTTCGAAAGAGACATCCCGGTTTTTCGAGAACATCCGCCTTTCGGCATCGAAGGCGTCCAACTGGGCGTGGATTGGGAAGTGGGTGCTGTCCGAGCTGAGCAGGCTGCGGCGGGTGCGGGCGGAGGCCTCTCAGCCGCGGCGCTGAAAGCCCCATTCCCTAGCTGCGTTCTATTTCTTCAAGGCAAAATGCAAAGGCAGTGCCAACTGTTGGCCATGGGTCTTGGCGGGGTGTTCGGCAAGGTCTGCGGCCGCCCCGGCGGCGGCGCGCGGGCGCCTGCGGCCGTACCGGCAACCCCAAGGGGTTGGTGTGGCAAACAGGGGCGGCGCCCGCCGCGATGGGCCGATGGCGGGGGAAATCCACCGCTCGCGGGGGAAATCCCCCCGCGGCGCTTCCGGGGAAATCTTTTTTGCAAAACCCAAGTCGTTAGGTTCAAATTTTGCTAAACTGCAAGTATATTTTAGGCCCAAGGCGTGAGATGGCATGAACGACGCAAGCCGTAACAAATCAGTATTGGTGGTGGAAGACGACGCGGATCTTCGCGAGCACCTCAAGGAGGTGTTGAAAACCCAAGGTTTTCGGGTGTTCGTGGGGGGCAATGTGGAGGAAGGGAAGGCGCAGTTTCGGATTCGCAACCCGGATCTGATCCTGACGGACCTGCGCCTGCCGGGCGGCGATGGCAACGAGCTGATCTACCTGGTGCGGGAGACGGATCCCGAGCGGCCCATTATCGCCATGTCCGGCGGCTACTCGAACGCCGCCGTGAATTTGGAGATGGCGGACGTGCTCGGGGCCAACACGGTGTTGTGCAAACCTTTTCGCAACAAGCAGTTGCTGGATGCGGTGCAGGCGCTGATCGGCGCGCCCTGATCAGCCGCTGATGGCCACTTGATTGCGGCCGCGATTTTTGGCGGTGTACAGAAATTCGTCGGCGACGCGCAGCAGCTCTTCCTCTGCCTCCACCTCGGTCTGCGGATAAGACACGCCGCCGATGCTGACGGTGACCCGAATCTGCTGATCGCGCTCTTTGATTCGCGTGTCTTCCACCATGTGGCGGATGCGCTCGGCGACGCTTTCGGCGTCGTCGCGGGACGAGCCGGGGAGGATGATCATGAACTCCTCGCCGCCGAAGCGCACCAGGATGTCGCCCTCGCGCACCGCGTTGCGCACCGCCTTGGCCACCCGGTCCAACACCCGGTCGCCCACGAGATGGCCATAGGTGTCGTTGATCGACTTAAAATGATCCAGGTCCATCATCAGCAGCGCCAGCGGCAGGTCCGAGCGCACCGCACGATTGAATTCTTCGGTCAAACGTCCCTGCCCGAAGCGCCGGTTATAGGCCCCGGTCAAGGGGTCCAGGGCCGCCATGCGCTGCAACCGCTCGTGGGCCAGGGCATTGTTCAGGGCCAGCCCGAAACCCTGGCGGAACAGGGCCGTCAACCACTCGGCCTCGGGCGTGAACGGGCGATTGGAGGCCAGCACCACCGCCCCCAGGGATACTTGCTTGAAGGCCACGGGCACCACCAGGATCTCCCGCGGCCGGACATCGGCTAGCAACACCTCGATGTGCATATCCTCGGGCAACTCGATCTTTAGGGTTTCGCCGCTGCGCAGCACCTCCAGCAGGTGGTCGGACTCGGCCAGGCGTTCGGGTTCGCGGATGCCGTGGCGGGCGGCCACCGCCAGTTCTCCCGAATTCTCGAACAACACCACGCCGGCCTGGGCGCCGGTGTGCCGCAGCAATTGGGTCAACGCCAAGCTGGCGAGGCTGTCAAGCTCCAATTGGCTGGACAGGGCCTGGCTGAACTCTGAGACCGCGGTCTCCACCTCGTGGGCGCGAAACAGGGCCGCCACCAAGTCGTTGAAGGCGCGTGCGGCCTCGCCGATTTCGTCTCGGGAATCCACCGGCACCCGGCATTTCTCCAGGTTGCAGCTCGACCAATCGCCGCTGAAGGCGGCCCCTTCGATGGCGCCTTCCACCAACCACATGTGTTTGGACAGCAGGTTCAGGCGCGGACGAATCACCCAACGCGCCAGGGCGAAATTGGCCGCGCCGGCGGCTAGGCCCGCGGTCAGCGTGGACAGGAAAAAGCCCAGGCTCATGGCCCGCTCCGAGGCCACGCCGAGGGCCAGCACGAAAAACGGGAAGCACAGCCCGATCAACAGGCCGAGACCCAGCATCCAAATGGCTAGGTCGTAAAAAAGCTTGGCGGTGAAGCGAGGCATGATCGAGCCCTCTGGCGGCATCCTCTGGCAGGTCGAAATTGTTCTGATTTTCCCCGAGCGAGCTTTGTTTTTTTAGCTGTTCGCTTCAGAACTGAAACCATACGCGAGAAACCCTTTTTGCACAATAAGGAAATCCCCGCCGGTCGCCGCAGGGGCGCAAGCTGTATGGACTTCCGTCGCGCCATCGGCGACAATCGCACCTAGGTTCAATGCTGGAGGGGCTGTATCGATGCGCCGTTTAATCCTAATTAGCGTACTGCTGCTGATCACCTGGCCCGCCGCCGCCGGCGTGGAGCAGCGCCAGCAAGCGAGCCGCCTGCTGAACGCCTACTTGGCGGAACATGGGCCGCGGCAAAAGGCCATTGCGCAGCCCCCTGTGGCTATTGAGGAACGCTTGACTATCTGCGGGTACTGCCACGGCAAAGACGGCAACAGCACCCATGCGGACATCCCATCCCTTGCGGGTCAGAATCCCGTGTATGTGGTCGAGCAACTGCTGGTGTTTCGGACCGGCGAGCGCTATCCGGTGATGATGCACGGCTTCGCCAAAAACCTGACCGACCAGGAGGCGGTGGCTGCGGGGCTGCACTATTCCAGCCTGCCGCGCACCAGCACTATGGAAACCGACCCCGAGCTGGCGGCCGCGGGCGCGCCGCTTTACCAACAGCAATGCGCCGCCTGTCACGGCGAGGATGGCGCTGGCGTAAGCGAGGACAGCGCGGTGATCTCCGCCCAGCGCCCGGACTACCTCATCACCACCATGACCCGCTTCCGCGACCCCAACGAACAGCGCCAAAGCCACGAAATGGGGGCCGAGGCGGTGAAGCTCAGCGATGCCCAAATCAAGGCCTTGGCGCACTATATCGGCGATCTGGGGGGCTAGTCCAAATACATCAAGCCGAGCTTGAGCGCGCTTTCGTCCAGGTCTTTGATCCAGCGAATTTCCGCTCGCATCGGTGCGAGCGCGGCGATTTGGATCCAAATCACGGCGCCCTCCATCAGGTTGTCATGATACAAGCTCACCACGCCGCAGCCGTCGCGGGCTTCGTCCACCAGCAACACCGGCAAGCGTGGCTTAAAGCCCTCGCGGCTTGCATGCGCATAGGGATCCACCCAGGCCAGGGGACTCTTGTCCGGCGGAAAACGCAGACTTTTTCTTTCGCCCTGTTGCATCGACCCCTCCCCCGGCCCGCAGCCTCGTTCGCTAGTTGTTCATTATTGATCTCGTGCATCCGAGTTTAGGGCTGGGATTACGCTTTAGCAAGCGGCTCGTACATTTGAGCCCGAGTATCGGACACCTTGCGGAGGTGATGCCTTTGGGCGGGCCGGCCCCGGCTGAAGCCGCAACCTCCGTGAGAAGGGCGCCCTACTCCGCATCTCGCTCCAGCTCGAACATCATGCGCATCAGGTCGGACAGGCTGCGCGCCCCCATTTTCTCCATCACCCGCGAACGGTGGGCCTCGACCGTGGATTGGCTGACGCCGAGGTCCAACGCGATGACCTTGTTGCGCTGCCCGTTGACCACGAACCCCAGGACTTCGCGCTCCCGCGGGGTGAGCTTGCCCAGGCGCTCGCGGATGTCCGCCAGGCGGGAGGCGGCCCCGCGTTGTTTGGCGTCGCGGTCGAGGGCGCAATGCACGCTGTCGAGCAGGGCCTGGTCGTTAAACGGTTTTTCCAGGAAATTCACCGCCCCGCCCTGCACCGCGCGCACCGCCATGGGGACATCGCCGTGGCCGGTGATGATGATAATGGGCGGGTGGGACGGTTCGGCGGCGAGCCGGGCCTGGAGGTCGAGGCCGCTCATGCCGGGCATGCGCACGTCGAGGATCAGGCAGCCCGCTCGGGTGTGATCGAAATCGTCCACGAAGGCCGGGGCGCTGGCGTAGGTCTGCACCGGCAGCCCCACCGACTCCAGCAGCAATTGCACCGCGTCTCGCACCTCGGCGTCGTCGTCCACCACGAAAACCGTGGGCTCATCCGCCATTTGGCTTCCCCCCCTCGCGCACCGGCAAATAGAAACGAAAAAGCGTGCCCCGCCCCGGCTCGGAGTCGGCGTAGAGCTGGCCCTGATGGGCCTCGATAATGCCTTTGCTGATCGATAGCCCCAACCCCATGCCCTTTTGCTTGGTGGTCACGAAGGGATTGAACAGGCGCTCGCGAATCGCCGGATCGATCCCCGGTCCGCTGTCTTCCACCGACAGGATCAACGCGCCGGGGCCATCGGCCCGGGTGGCGATGGTGAGCCGGCGCGACGGGCATTCGGCGTCGAGCATGGCCTCGATGGCGTTACGCGCCAGGTTCAGGATCACCTGTTCGATTTGAATCGGCTGGGCCGACACCGGGGGCAGGCCGGGGGCCAGCTCCAGCCGCACCTCCACGCCGGAGCGTTTGGCCTCCGGACGACACAGCGACACCACCTCGTCCACCAGCTCGTTAATGCATACCTGGGTCCGTTGCGGCTCCTCCTTGCGCACGAACTGCCGCAATTGACGGATGATCGCCCCCGCCCGCTCGGCCTGGGCGGCGATACGCTCCATAATGTCCGCCACGCGCTCGCGCGGGGCGGCGCCGGATTCCAGCAGCCGAATGCAGGCATGGGCGTTGGTGGCGATGGCGGTCAGCGGCTGGTTCAGCTCATGGGCCATGCCCGAGGCCATCTCCCCCATGGTGCTGAGGCGCCCCACATGGGCCAGCTCCTGCTGCCGTTGGCGGGCCTCTTCCTCGGCCTGCTTGCGCTCGCTGATGTCACGAAACACCACCACGCTGCCCACGGTGCGGCCGCGATCATCGCGAATCGGGGTGCTGGTGTATTCCACCGGGATCGGCTCGCCGCGCTTGTTCCAGAACACGTCGTCCGCCACGAATCGCGGGGCGCTGTCGCGAAAGGTATGATACACGGGGCACTCGCAGCCGGGAAACGGCGTGCCGTCGGGGCGGGTGTGGTGCAGCAGCTCGTGCTGGTTGCGCCCGATCAGGTCGGCCGAGGTCCAGCCGGTGAGGCGCTCCATGGCCCGGTTCACAAAGGTCGAGTCGCCCTGCATATCGACGCCGTAGATGCCGTCGGCTACGGAATTGAGGATTAGCTCGTGCTGGCGCTCCAGGCGAGACTTGGCGGCCTTGGCCTGACGATACAGGCGGGTCACCCAGGCCGTCAGCAGCGCCATCAGCAGCACGCCGCCGAGCCCGGCGAGCACCCAATACCAGTAGCGTTTCGCGGCCTGCTCCAGGGTGAAGCCGCCCCGGGCCGCGTAAGGCGGCAGTTTGAGTTCCTGAAACAGGTCATGCACCAATTGGTAGTCCAGCGGGATGGTCCAGCCGGCGTAGCGGCCGATAATCGCGGCCGGATCGTTGGGGGCCATGAGCAGCAACGCCACCGCCACCTTGCGGGCCAGGTCGCTGGGGGTGTGCTGAAGGGTGCTGAAGGGCCACTCGGGATACAGCGGCGTGCTGTGGAGGAAGAAGAACTCCGGGTGATAGCGCCGGTTGATGATCTTGAAATCGTCCATCTGAATCAGGCCCGCGGCCGCCATGCCCTCCAGGATGTTGGTGCGCACGGCGCCGGCATCGGCGCGCCCCTCCAGCACCGCCATCACCACCGCGTCGTGGATGCCGCCGAAGCGCAGTGAGGCGAAGTCCTGATACGGATCGATGCCCGCCGCCTTCAGCTCCCGCCAGGCCATTTGAAAGCCGCCCAGGGAGGTCGCATCCACCCCCATGAAACGCTTGCCGCGCAAGTCTTGCAGGTCCGCGATGTCGTCACGGTCGGCGCGGGCGAAGATCACCCCGCCGAACAGGTTATGGTAAATCTGGCCGCCGCGATTGTTCAGGGTGGCGATACGGGACACCCGAAAGCGGCGCTCCAGGTTCACATAGATGCCTGAATTGACCAGCACGAAGTCCACCTGCCCGTATTGCACCGCGGGCTCCACCTCATCGAAGTCGAGGGGCACGATCTCGAAGGTGCAGCAAGCCACCGCCGAATTGAGATAATCGGCGGTCGGACCCCAGGTCTCCAAAGTCGCTTCGGCCCCGCGATGACTGAGCACGCCAACGTGGACCGACTGCCCCGCCACCGCGACCAGCGGCCACAGCAGGACGGGCAGGCACAAGTAACTGCAAAAACGGAGACGGCGCATCACCCCGGGGATTCTATCACTTTGCTCGCGCGAGGGCTCGGACCCGAGGCCTGAAGGCGGGCCGCGGGTTACAAGCCGCCATGCCGGCCAGGCCCAACCGCGGTCGGCGGGCGGCCAATCGGCCCTCGCCTGCGGCTTGATTTTCCGTCTCGCCACGGCCAGTATCTTTATGCATCCAGCTCAACCCGGGCTTGCATCACCCCTCCAACCACTCCTGACTCGCAGGTCAACGCCATGAAATCATTCCACGAGCCGCCGTCTTCGGAGATCACCGACGAAAAGGTCTACCTGCAACGGCGCCGCTATTTGCGCTGGGGCGCGGCAGGGGCGCTGGGGTTGGCCGTCGGCGGCGTTGCGACCCTAGGCTTGCGCCAGGGCGACGAGGCGCCGCAGGCCAGCGAGGCGCATCCGGCCGATCCGCCGCCCAAGCGCTGGCAGGATCTGCCGCACAGTCGGTTCAGTACAGACGAGGCCTTAACCGACTGGGAATCCGTCACCGGCTACAACAACTTCTACGAACTGGGGGCCGGCAAGGAGGCGCCGGCCCGCAACGCCCATCGGCTGGAGACCGATCCTTGGTCCGTGACCGTGGATGGCGAGGCGGAAAGGCCCGGCAAGCTGCACCTTGAAGACCTGTTGCAGTCGATGCCGCTGGAGGAGCGCATCTATCGGCTGCGCTGCGTGGAGGCCTGGTCGATGGTGATTCCCTGGGTGGGTTTTCCGCTGGCGGCGCTGCTTAAACGCTTCCGCCCCACCTCGCGGGCCAAGTACGTGGCCTTTGAAACCTTATATGACCCGTCGCGCCTGCCGGCGCAAAACCGCCCCATCCTCGATTGGCCCTACCGCGAGGGTCTGCGTATGGACGAGGCCATGCATCCGTTGACCCTCCTGGCCGTGGGGCTCTACGGGCGCCCGCTGCCGGGGCAAAACGGCGCGCCCCTGCGCCTGGTCGTGCCGTGGAAATACGGCTTCAAGAGCATTAAATCCATCGTGCGCATCCGCTTCACCGAGACCCAGCCGCCAGCCACCTGGAATCAGCTTCAACCCGAGGAATACGGCTTTTACGCCAACGTCAATCCGGCGGTGGAGCACCCGCGCTGGAGCCAAAAGCGGGAGCGGCGCATCGGCGAGGTCTTTAAGCGCGACACCCTGCCCTTTAACGGCTATGCCGAACAGGTGGCCGACTTATATAAGGACATGGATCTGGCAAAACAGTTCTGAGTCCTCAATTCTACATCTTTCCTTCATGTTTGTGTCACGGCCCCGTTCTATGCTGGCTGCGGATCGAAAAAAAACGAGAGCGGGACCGCTACGGGAATAGGGCCTTGCCCAAGTCAAATCGGGCTAGCCTTCCGGGTCCCAATCGCCTGACTAGGAGGATCGATATGTTGACCGAGCAAACGTTGTTGCAAGCCCCGGAATCCGATTACATGAACGACGAACAGTTGGCGTTCTTCCGTCGCCGCCTGGAGATTATGCGGCGCGAGATCTGTCACGAACTGGCCGACGCCGGCGATTGTTTCAAGGTCAAGGACGCCAGCGGCGATGTGGCGGACCGCGCCGGCCGCGAAGAAGGCTGGTTGGTGGCGTCCCGCCTCACCATGCAGCGGAGTTCTCTGCTTCAGCGCATCGACGACGCCTTGGCGCGGATCGAAGACGCCAGCTACGGATATTGCGAAGAGACCGGCGACGCCATTGGCCTGCCGCGGCTGCTAGCCCGTCCCACCGCGCCGCTGTGCCTGGAGGCGCAGGAAAAACAGGAGCGCTTGACCCGTTTTCGCAAACCTTTCGAGACCGAACAGGCCGCATTTTTCTAGCGCCATCTAGTACGCCTGCGCCTCAGTGTCGGAAGCAACCCCGGCGCTTTCGGAACGCAGAGCACGCGGAGCACCGCAGAGGGCGCAGAGGGCGCAGAGGGCGCAAAGAAGAAAAGGTTTGTTTCTTAGCGCCCTTTGCGTCTTGACGAAAGAGGGCCTTCGGCGCCGATCGACTCGTGCCGGAAATAGGCTGTGCCGAGGAACGAGGCGCATCGCCTGGACTTGGGGGCGCGACTAGTACGCCTGCGCCTCGGTGTCGGAAACCACCCAGGCGCTTTCGGAACGCAGGGCACGCGGAGCGCCGCAGAGAGGCGTTTCGGTTGAAAGGGTAAGCGCCGCACCCGAAATCCGCCGCTTCAGCCATTGCGGCTGCAAGCCGCTCCCACAGGCGGGCCGGCCATTGCGGCTGCAAGCCGCTCCCACAGGCGGGGCGGTCATTGCGGCTGCAAGCCGCTCCCACAGGCGGGCCGGTCATTGCGGCTGCAAGCCGCCGCCGGCGGCACGGTCGTGCGGTCCCCAGTGGCGGCACTGCACGAATTCCTCCACCAAATCGACGCCGCAGACCACTTCAGTGGCGCCGGGGTGACGGATCTTGCGCGAAATCCGAAACGGCCCCTTGCGTGCGCCCGCCCCTTTGATCACGATTTCGTAAGATCCGTTGCCCAAGCCGCTGAAACGCACGAAGCCCTCATTGATAAAGCCGTATCGCGCATCGATCCGTTC
>JAABTK010000104.1 GCA_011389885.1 Gammaproteobacteria bacterium
CGCGTTCCAGTGGATGATGATCAACCATTCGATTTTGGATTATGTAACAAGCCGCGGCATTGGGGATAGGTATTTAAGCGTAGATCTAGATCGCTTTGTGACGGAACCCGAGGGTCAACTGGCGAGCTTACTTAAAGCTATTGATGTTGAGGAAGACGGGTATTTTCGCGCACTAGCGGAAAAACTACCCCGAGTTAACGCGACACCTGCTGACCAAAAGGTGGAGAAGGTATTAGAGAAAGGGGAGTACACGGACAGATCGCTGGAGTTATTTCAGGTTTTGAGGAGATGTGCAGCGGTTTGATTGCCCCTTCGGGCATGATTTGGCGGCAGATGTCGATGGCCTTGGCGGAGATGCCGATGCCGCTGGGACGATAGCCGCGGTTGGCGAGCAGTTGCAGCCAGCCGCCCGCGCCGCAGGCGATGTCCAGGGCCTGCGCCGATGGGGCGGGGGTGAGGGGTGCCGCCAGGCGTTTGAGGTGGGCGTTGAGGCGCGCGGGGTTGCCGGTGGCGTTGGCGTAGTAGACGTGGTCGTAAAAGTCGGCGACGTCTTTGTGGGTCTTTGCCATCACCGAAACAACCCGCGGATGGCGCCTTCTAGGGGGTTGCCGCTGCTGCCGCTTTGGCTGCCGGATCCGCCGCCGAGTTTTTCCTGTATTTTGCGCTGAATCGCTTCTTCGGCTTTGTCTTTGACCTTTTCCTTGGCGGCTTCGGTGAGGATTTTTTCCCAGTTGATGGAGAATTTCGGTGCGGTCCAGGATTCGCTTAGGCGGATCGGGATCGGGATGCCGACGAGTTCTTGGAGGCCGGCGCCGCCTTGGCCTTGGGAGGTGTTGACGATGAGTGCGGTGACGGTGTAATTGAGGGTTTCCTGCACCAGGTTGATCGATCCGTCGCCGGTGACCCGCAGGAAGGGTGATTTGGCGGTGAGGTCGCGGTTGGTCAGTACGCCGTCGGTGATGGTGGCGGAGCCGGATAGCTCGGTGAAGTCGGTTTGCGCCGGCTGGTCGGTCTCGGGGATGGGCTGGCCTTTGATGCGGGCCTTGGCGTCGCGGATGAATTTGGCTAGGTTGAAGCCCTTGACGGCGCCGTTTTCGAAGCGGAAATCGAGGTTGCCGTTTAATGCTTGCTTGAAGGCCGGGATGCTGTTGCCGGCGGTGCGCAGGTCGGTGTTGAATAGCGCGGAGCCGGTGAGGGTGTCGCTGCCAGTGGCGTCGGCCAGTAGCGGCCCGACCTGGAAGCGGGCCAGCTTTTCGGTGAGGGTGATTTGCGGGGTGTCGCCTGCGACGTTTAACTCAAACCGGCCGTCGAGGCGCCCCTGGTAGAAGCCGCCGATTTGTTGGTCGAGGGCGATTTTGCCGTCCTTGGCGGTCAGGTCGAGGCGGATTTGGTTCATTTTGACCTGGGCGACGGTGAAGGCGCCGATGCGGATCGCGCCGGCGATATTTAGGCCGCGCAGGGCGTCCGCCGGGATTAGCTCGGCGTTTTCTGCGGCGGGTTCGTCGGCGGCGGGGGCGTCTTGGCCCGAGCCGGCCGGGGGCAGGTAGCGGTCGGCGTCGAGTTGGTCGAGTTCGAGGTCGAAGCTGATGTGTTCGCCTTTCACTCCGGCCTTGCCGTTTAGCTTGGAATCGTCCAGGGTGGCGGAGAGCGGCGAGATCTCCAGTTGGAGGCCTTCGCCGGTTTGCGTCCCATTCAGCTCCAGGCTGAGTTGGAAGCTTTTGAGCACCTCGGGGTCGGCGGTGGGCGGCAGCTCGATGCCGAACCTTGCGGCCAAGGCCCGCAGATCGGTGGGCGGGACTGTAAATCCGCCGGAGAATTCGGGGCTTTCGGTCAGTTTTAGCGCGCTTAAGCGGCCGCTCAGTTGCAAGGGCGCGGCGTCTAGCTTAATGGGGTCGAGGGCTACGCGGCTGCCGTCCATGGCGGCCTCCAGGCCGGTGCTTAAGGTGATGCTCACCGGGTCGGCGCCGGGTATGGCGTGGCCGCTCAGTTCGGCCTCCAGGCGCAATGCCTCGCTGCGGAGCAGGCCGGCCGATTGATCGCTGGCGATCGCACCGGTGAGCTTGGCCTGCGCCTTTAGGTCCGGGCGGTCGAGGGTCGCGTCTAGGCTTAGGTCCGAGAGCTTGAGCGTGGGCGGCTGGTTGAGGCCGGCTTCGATGTTGGCGGCCAGGCGGGTGGCGGCGGAGCCGCCGATGGCTTGGCCGGTGGCGGAGAGTTCGAGCACCAAGCCCTTTAGGGAGAGTTGTTTGATGTCGGGGGCGAAGGCGACCGTGGTGGTGAGTTCGAACTCGGCATCCACTTGCGGCGCTTGGTTGCTGGCGCTGAAGCGCACGCGCAGGTCCACCGGCTCGCCCAGGCGGATTTCTCCGGTGGTGATTTCGAGGTTTTTGATGTCTGCGGACTGGCCGCTGGAGGCGTCGTTCCAGGTTAGTTGGGCATGGGTGATGTCGATGCCGTTAATGCGCAGGTCTTGCAGCGGCGGGGGGGCGTCTGCGGCCTTGGCGGCGCTTTCTTCGGGGGCGGTTTCGTCTGCGGCGCTGGCTAGGTCGTCCCAGTTGGTGCGGCCGTTTTCATCGACTTGCAGGTTGATTTGCGCGCCGTCGAGCACGATGCGCGACACCTCCACTTGCTTGCTCAGCAGGGGCAGCAGCTTGACCTTGACCGAGACCTGCTCCACCGCCATGAAGGGTTCGCGCCCGAAACCTTCGGGGTTGTGCAGCCGCAGGCCGCCGAGTTCCGCCCCAATCCAAGGGAAGAGGCTGAGGCCGATGTCTTGGTTGATCTCCAGCTCGCGACCGGTTTGCTCCTTGACCTGGGCGATGATTTGATCCTTGTATTGGTTGGGGTCGATGACCTGCGGCAGCAGTAGGGCCGCGCCGATGACCAGGATCAGCAAAAGGCCGATGAAAATGCCCAGGTATTTTAACAGTCGCCGCATCGCGCAAGCTCCGAGTTCGAGTAAGGTCGAAGGTGTAAGCATGGCCTAAGCGGGCCACAATTTCCAGTGCGATGCGCGGGCCGGGGTGTTTTCATGCGGCCAGGGGGCGGCATGGCCCCGGCGAGGCCGCTACGGCGGGGGCCGGGGTTGATCGTCGCCAGGCTAAGTTGAACCGCAGATCAACACGGATGGACGCAGATAGCCGTAGGAAGGGCAGGGCGCGGTTAGATCGCGATCTAGGCCGATGATCGGGGGCGCCTTTGCCCATCGCGCTGGTGTGCAGCCCTCGGGCTGTGCGGTGCTCCGTGTGCCCTGGATTCCGAGGGCGCCTGGGTCGAGATCAAGCCGCTGTGACGGCTCATCGCGCTTTAAAACCGCTCCCACGAGAGGGGCGGCGATGGTCCTTTGTTTTCGTTACCCGTCCCTAGGCTCCAGCGCGGGGACGGGGGCGCTGCTCCGCTTTTTGCCGAAACCGCTGTCCGCGCGCGCTGCGGGTCCGCTGTGTTCCGAAGGCGACTGGGATCAGGGTTTCCGCCAAGGGTCTGGGAAGATGGAGCGGGTGATGGGAATCGAACCCACGTCATCAGCTTGGGAAGCTGAGGTTCTACCATTGAACCACACCCGCTTTCAGGGTGAAGAAAATACCTCGAACACGGGGGTCTTGTCCAGTGCTGTGAGCACGCCCGGGGTGCGCGGGGTGATTCTTAGGGTGCGCAACGGCGGTTTTTTCAATACACTTTGCGCGCTGCACCGCAGTTTTTATTTTAATGCTGCTCACTAGACCGGGCCGGCGCGCTGCGTAGGGGCCGGTCTGCACGATCAAGCTGTCCTGAGGGGGAAACCGTGGAACCAGAAAAAGCACGCAAGTTGGCGCGGGATTTGCTCAACATTATGCTGAAAAAGGATGGGTCGGATCTCTTCATCACCGCCGGTTTCCCGCCGGCGATGAAGATCAAGGGGGTGATGACGCCCATCGGCAAGCAGCCGCTCAAGCCCGACGAGTCGAGCGCCTTGACCCGGGCGCTGATGAACGAAAAGCAGATTAAGGAGTTCGAAGACACCCTGGAGTGCAACTTCGCCATTCAGCCCGAGGGCATCGGGCGTTTTCGCTGCAACGCCTTCGTGCAGCGGACCCATGAAGGCCTGGTGGCGCGGACCATCACCGCCGAAGTGCCGAACATGTCGAAGCTCAATCTGCCCAAGGTGTTTGAGGATATCATCATGCACAAGAACGGCTTGGTGCTGATGGTCGGGGGCACGGGCTCGGGCAAGTCCACCACTATGGCGGCCATGATCGACCACCGCAACGAGAACTCCAAGGGGCATATCATCACCCTGGAGGACCCCATTGAGTATGTGCATCCGCACAAAAACTGCGTGGTGATGCAGCGCGAGATCGGGGTGGACAGCCTGGAATGGGAGAATGCCCTGCACAACACCCTGCGCCAGGCGCCGGACGTGATCCTGCTGGGGGAGATTCGCAGCAAGGAAACCATGGACTTTGCGCTGGAATGCGCCCAGACCGGGCACTTGGCCTTGGCTACTTTGCACGCCAACAACGCCAACCAGGCCCTGGACCGCGTGGCCGCGTTCTTCCCGCATGAAAAGCTCAAGAAGCTGTTCGCCGATATGTCGCTGAACCTGAGGGCCGTGATCTCCCAGCGCCTGATCCCCACCGCCAGCGGCGGGCGCTGCGCGGCGATCGAGATTCTGCTCAATTCGCCGCTGATTCAGGACCTGATCATCAATATGGACGTTGGCGGCATTAAGCCGATTATGGCCAAGTCCAAGGAGCTGGGGATGCAGACCTTCGATCAGGCGCTGTTCGACCACTATCAAGCCGGCACCATCACCCTGGAGACCGCCATGGCCAACGCCGACTCGGTCAATGAGCTGCGCTTGCGGGTGAAGTTGGAAGGCAAGGATGGCGCCAGGTCCGACCCCATGGCGGATATCGGGCATCTGAACCTGGAGAGCCATGAGGATGATGATCCGGACCAGGCCGGCCAGGGGGGGTGATGCGCTGATCCGCCATGTTCCGAAATATCCTTTCTAAATGGGCCGCGAAGAAGGCGCCGCCGGTCGCCCCGGAGTATCCGCCCGGACGCAGGCTCTACTGCATCGGCGATATCCACGGTCGGCTGGACCTGCTGGAGCGGCTGCACCGGCAAATCGAGGCGGACGCGGCGGGCTATGCCGGCGAGCGGGAGCTGTTGTATCTGGGCGACTATATCGATCGGGGCATGCAGTCCAAGGCGGTCATTGACCTGCTGTTGGAGCGCCCGCTGGCGGGTTTTCGGGTGCGCCACCTGCGCGGCAACCATGAGCAGACGCTGCTGGATTTTCTGTATGAACCCATGGTCGGCCAAGGCTGGCTCACCTTTGGCGGGCGGGAAACCTTATACAGTTATGGCGTGGGGACCAAGAAGATCCCCACCAGCGAGGCTGATTACCGCGCTTTGCAAGAGGAGTTCCGCGCCGCCTTGCCGGAGTCGCACGAGGGGTTTTTCCTGCGCACCGCGCTCTGCCATCAGGCCGGCAGTTACTACTTTGTGCATGCCGGCGTGAGCCCGAACACGCCGCTGACCGAGCAGCGCCCTGAAGACCAGCTTTGGGCGCGGGAGCGCTTCTTGGAGTCGGTGCGCAACTATGAGAAAATCGTCGTGCATGGG
This sequence comes from Gammaproteobacteria bacterium, assembly GCA_011389885.1. Lineage (GTDB taxonomy): Bacteria > Pseudomonadota > Gammaproteobacteria > Chromatiales > Chromatiaceae > JABBTK01. The sequence goes on from JAABTK010000104.1 coordinate 5,608, forward strand.
CATACCGTGACCCCGGAGGCCGAGGTGCTGCCCAACCGTATCGGTATCGATACCGGGGCCTATAGCAGCGGAAAACTGACCTGCCTGGTGCTGGAAGGCGCTGCACAAAGGATCCTGCATACCTAAGAGACCGCTGCCGGGTCGAAACAACCAATCAGATCAACGGGTTGAATTGACCGCAGGCGCTGTGCGAAGGAGTTTTCGAGGCTTTTTCGCCTTGACTATCCATGAAAAATTCACGACAATCCCCTTTCGATCTTTCTTGGTATATCAGAATATTCTGATATTGCATCCGCCGCCGTCAATTCCGGCGGATTTCAACCTTAGTCCGAGCGGTTCCATACGATCCGCGCAGCGGTCGGGCCGGTGTCGGGCGGTCTCTTAATGTTGGTCGCCCGAAGCCTAGCGGAAGCCCGCGGTGTGATCGAGCGCGCACCGGACTAATCCTGCCAACTCGGGGAGTCTTGACGAATGAGTTCAGATGGCGTGGATCTGAAGAAGCGGCGTAATTTAATCGCCGCGACCAGCGCGGTCGGTGCTGTGGGCGCCGGCCTTGTGGCCTATCCCTTCCTGGCCGCTTGGCAGCCCAGCGCGAGAGCGCGGGCCGCCGGCGCCCCGGTGGAGGCCGACCTGAGCAAGCTCCAGCCGGGGCAAATGCTGCGGGTGAAATGGCGCGGTAAGCCGGTGTGGGTGGTCAGCCGCACCGAAAAGAACATGCAGGATTTGCCTGCGCTGGACGACCGGCTTGCGGACCCCAACTCGGAAATGCCGCAGCAGCCCGCGTATTGCCAGAACCCCACCCGCTCGCGGGAGGAACGCAAGGCGTTTCTGGTGGCCATCGGCATCTGCACCCATCTCGGCTGCTCGCCCACCTATCGGCCGGAGGTGGCCCCGGACGACCTCGGGTCGGATTGGGTCGGCGGTTTCTTCTGCCCCTGCCACGGCTCCCGCTTCGACTTGGCCGGCCGCGTGTACAAAAACCTGCCGGCCCCCACGAATCTTGTGATTCCCCCCCACATGTACCTGTCGGAAAACGTCATCCTGGTGGGTGAGGACGGAGGAGCGGCCTGATGAGTATGCAGAGCATGTATCAAGGCGCCATCGACTGGATCGACGCGCGCTACCCCATGACTCAGGTGTGGAACGAGCACCTGGCGGAATACTACGCCCCGAAGAACTTCAACTTTTGGTACTTCTTCGGCTCATTGGCCATGCTGGCGCTGGTGATCCAAATCGTCACCGGCCTGTGGCTGGCGATGTCCTATAAGCCCGATGCCGAACTGGCCTTCGGCTCCGTTGAATACATCATGCGTGATGTGGAATGGGGCTGGCTGATCCGCTATATGCACTCCACCGGGGCCTCGGCCTTTTTCGTGGTGGTCTATCTGCACATGTTCCGCGGCCTGATGTACGGCTCTTACCGCAAGCCGCGGGAGCTGCTGTGGATCATCGGCGTGGTGATCTACCTGGCGATGATGGCCACCGCCTTCTTCGGCTACCTGCTGCCCTGGGGTCAAATGTCCTATTGGGGCGCGCAGGTGATTGTGAACCTGTTCAGCGCAGTGCCCATCATCGGCCCCGACCTGGGCGTGTGGATTCGCGGCGACTTCGTGATCTCCGACGCCACCCTGAACCGCTTCTTCGCGCTGCACTTCCTGCTGCCGTTCATCCTGGCCGGTCTGGTGTTCGTGCATATCGTGGCCCTGCACAAGGTCGGTTCCAACAACCCCGACGGCATCGAAATCAAGAAAGGCCCCAAGGGCAACCGCTGGAGCGACACCGCCCCGGCCGACGGCATCCCGTTCCACCCCTACTATACGGTGAAGGACATCGTGGGTGTGGCCGGCTTCCTGTTCCTGTTCTTCGCGGTGGTGTTCTTCGCCCCCGAGATGGGCGGCTATTTCATCGAGCCGCCGAACTTCGAGCCCGCCAACCCGCTGAAGACCCCCCTGCACATCGCCCCGGTGTGGTACTTCACCCCCTTCTATGCCATCCTGCGCGCCGTGCCCTCCATGGGCGGCTCCGCTTTTCCCGGCGTAGTGGCCATGGGTGTCTCGGTGATGGTGTTCTTCGCGCTGCCGTGGCTCGACCGCAGCCCGGTGAAGTCCATCCGCTACAAAGGTCCCATCTTTAAGGCCGCGTTGTGGATGTTCGTGGTGGTGTTCATCGTCCTCGGTTGGCTCGGCACGCAGCCGGCGACCGAAACCCTGACCTTGCTGGCGCAGATCTTTACCGTCCTCTATTTCCTGTTCTTCTTCGCCATGCCTTGGTATAGCAAGATCGACAAGACCAAGCCTGTTCCAGAGAGGGTGACCCAATGAAAAAGCTGATCATTGCATTTTTGCTGGCGGCGGCGCCCATGCTGGGACTGGCTGCCGGAGGCGGCTTCCCGCTGCGGGACGCCGCTATCGACCTATCCGACGAGGCCTCGCTGCAGCGCGGCGCCAAGCTGTTCATGAACTACTGCCTGAGCTGCCACTCGGCCAAGTATCAGCGCTACAACCGCATGGCGCAGGACCTGGGGATGACCGACGAGGAGGTGGAACAGAACCTGATGTTCACCACCGACAAAATCGGCGCCACCATGGAGATCGCCATGACCCCGGAACAGGGCGAGGCCTTCTTCGGCGTGGCCCCGCCGGACCTGAGCGTAATCGCCAGGGCCCGGGGCGCGGACTATCTTTTCACCTACCTGACCGGTTTCTACAAGGACGAAGCCAAGCCATGGGGGGTGAATAATGTGGTGTTTCCCGACGTGGGCATGCCCCATGTGTTGTGGGAGCAGCAGGGCATGCAGAAGACCAACTACTCCACCGATGCCGAGGGCAATCAGCACTTCGAGGGCTTTGAGCTAGTGAGCGAGGGCTCTATGTCGCCCCAGGAGTTCGACGGCGCCATGCGCGACCTGACCGCCTTCATGGTCTATATCGGCGAGCCGATTCAAATGGACCGCAAGCGGCTCGGCGTTTGGGTGCTGCTGTTCATCGCGATCTTCTTCGTGATTGCCTACTTCCTCAAGAAGGAGTTCTGGAAAGACGTTCATTGATCCCGAAGGGATTGCAATGACCCTGAGGGGTGCACTATTCACCACGGTGGTTTGTGCGCCCCTTTTTTCGTTAGGGCCGATGGATAAATACACCAGTCGTCGGGTATTTTTCGGCCCCTGTGTTGGAGCGCGGCGATGGCATCTGTTTCGAGTAAAAGATCGGTAATGACGTTGTATTCCAATGGGCGCTGTCCGTACAGCCATCGGGTGCGCATGGTGTTGACCGAAAAAAACATCACCGCCGATGTGGTGGATGTGGAGACGTCCAGGCCCGGGGATGACGTCATGGACCTCAATCCGTACGGCAGCTTGCCCACCTTGGTGGATCGCGAGCTTACGCTTTACGAATCCAATATCATCATGGAATACCTGGATGAGCGGTTTCCGCATCCGCCGCTGCTGCCGGTGGACCCCGTGGCGCGCGCCAGTGCGCGGCTGTATCGCTATCGGGTGGATCGCGACTGGTTGCGGCTGTTGGACGACATCCAGGCCGGCGGCAAGGGCTCGACCAAGGCGCGCAAGGAGCTGGTGGAGAGCCTGACCGCCACCGCCCCGGTGTTCGGGGCCAAGCCGTTTTTTATGAACGATGATTTGACCCTGGTGGACTGCTGCATCGCGCCCCTGTTATGGCGGCTGCCGGCGCTCGGCGTCGAGCTGCCGGCCCAGGCGCGTCCGGTGCGCGAATACGGCGAGCGGATGTTCGCCCGTGAGGGCTTTCGAAAGAGCCTGTCCGATTACGAAAAAGACTTGGTTTGAAGGAGCGGAATGACTTCCAATCGACCTTACTTGCTGCGCGCCGTTTATGAATGGCTGGTGGACAACGACTGCACCCCGCATCTGGTGGTGGGGGCGGACGAGCCGGGCGTCGTGGTGCCACAACCCTATGCCAAAGACGGCCAAATCGTGCTCAACGTCAGCCCGACGGCGGCTCAAGGCCTGCAATTGGGCAATGAACTGGTGAGCTTCAATGCCCGTTTCGGCGGCGCCCCGATGCAGGTCTCGTTTCCGCCGAGCGCGGTGCGGGGCATCTATGCGCGCGAAAACGGGCAGGGCATGCTGTTTCCGCCCGAAGAAGACATAGCCGAGGACACGCCGCAGGGCGACGAGGCGGCGCCAGGGCAGGAGGCCCCCAAGCCGCCGCGGCCCGGCGGCGGCCGCAGTCACCTTAAGGTGGTCAAATAGCTATTCCAGGCGGTTTCCCGGTTGATCCGCGGTGGGCAGGCCAAAGCTGAAGTCCATCGGCCGGGCGCCGAGAAAGCGAATATGCCCCAGCAGCCGCTCTGTGCCCGACTCACTGAACTCGAACCGATACAAGCGCTTGATGCGCACGCCTTGGCGGGTCCAGCTCAGGCCCAGGTGCTGCAAGGACACGCTTTGGTCCAACAACTGAAAGCCCTGCTCGCGGCAACGCCGCTTGGCCAGAATAACGGCCCGCTCGCGGGTCCGCAGGCTGTCCACCCAAAACCAGACGAGCAGGCCGAACAGCAGAAGGAGAGGCGTGTGTTCCATAGCGAACCGACGAAGGGGCGGCTGGGTTTAAGCCGCAAGGCGCGGCGCCACGGCGCAGCGCCCGCCAAGCGGCCCACAGTCGAAATCGCCTCGCGGGGAGACGCCCGGATTAAAGTCACTGTCTATCATTTCAGCCCTTCCTCGCCACCTGCGGCGGCCAACTCAACAAGGCCCAATGGTACCGGGAAACCGCGTCGAGGTCATGGGGCAAACGCAGTCAAGCTGTTCAGCAGGGTGCGGCAAGCCAAGCGTTTACCGCCCCCAGCGCGCCCCGGAGGCGAGATCGCCGCGCCACCGAGGCCGATTATAGCGGCCCAGCGCACCCGCGTCCCAAGCTTTAAGCTTAAACTTCAAACCTCAAACTTTCCCGGTGCCCCATGAAACTAGTTGAGAATATGGATTGGCTGGACGACCTGCCGCTGGCCTTCGTAACCCTTGCCGCCGTCGCGCTTGCGCTCGCACCCTTCGTCCCCGAGCCCCACCTGTGGGAAAAGCTTAAAATGCTCGCGGCCGGCACCCTCGCGCGCCCCATCGACATCCTCGACCTATTCCTCCACGGCACGCCGCTGGTGATCCTCGGCCTCAAACTGATGCGCGAAAAACACCTCAAGGAAAACCAACGCTAGCCGGCCTGCGCGTAAAAAACGGCGGTTAAGAACGCAGAGGCCGCAGAGGACCGCAGAGGGCGCAGAGGTTTTTTCTTCCTCCTCGCCGCGGCCTAGCCGGCTGGAGTACAGCCTCGGGCTGTGCGTGTTTTAGGATCCATCCTCGCCCCCGCGATGGGGCGTAAACACGAACAAACCGTGCTTTTTGCGTGGCTTCGCTGCAAGCAGGGCTTGGTAACGAGTCGAGTCACCAAGCACCGAGGAACCAAGCAGGGGATGGTGCGTTACGGCGCGCGGCAATGCTGGTGTTGGATTCGACTTTCGTGATTGGCGCGCCTAACGCACCCCACGCCCTCAGCCCTCAGCCCTCAGCCCTCAGCCCTCAGCCCTCAGCCCTCAACATTCACCATTCACCATTCACCATTCACCATTCACCATTCACCATTCACCATTCACCATTCACCATTCACCATTCACCACTAACCCCCCGTC
>JAABTK010000105.1 GCA_011389885.1 Gammaproteobacteria bacterium
CGGGCCAGCAGATCGGCGTCGTCGGATAGTAGAATGCCGCCCTCGATACCGGGTAGAACCTTGGTTGCGTGCATGCTGATGGTCTGCACCAGTGGACCGCTGAGCACGCGAGCGCCGTCGACTTCGCTGCCGAAGCCATGGCAGTTGTCATACAGGACGCGTGCGCCGACCGCCTCCGCCAGCGGGCAGAGCTTGGCCAGCTCCGCCGGGATGCCGAACACCGCTACCGGAATCACCCAGGCGACATCCGAAGTTTTCGCCAGGAGTCGCTCCAGTGCCTGCGGGCATAGCGTGAAGGTCTCTGGGTCGATGTCACAGAAGACCGGAGTCAGTCCCGCCGCACGAACCGCGTTTAGCGTGGCGATGAAGGTATAGGACGGCAGGATCGCCTTGGCCCCAGGGGCGGCGGGCAAGGCGGTGAGCGCCAGCGACAAGGCATCGGCGCCATTGGAGACGACGACGCTCTCGGCGACACCGAGCCACTCCGCAAGGCGACGCTCCAGGGCCTGCTGCCGGGGGCCGCCGTTGGTGACCTGACCGGAGACCAAAATGCGTTGAATGCGCCCCCCAAGGTCGCTATCACAGTCGAAGAGGGGGCGAATATTCGGCAGTGGTCGAAGCACTTGGGCGGGGGTTTCGGCCAGGCGGCCCATGGCCGCTAGCGTACCTGCGAGACCGCCGTCCAGGTCGATAGCGGCGTGGAAGCCGGTCGCTGCAACGAGCGGGCGTGGGTTCGCTAGCAGCGGCGAAACCGGGGCTGGCGCGATAACGTCTCCATCGCGTTCATGCTGCACGGGCAGACCGCTCAGCGCGGACAGGCGCAGAACCAGATCGGACACCGTTACCGGCTCGTCCCGGCCCAGATCGAGCATCTTGTTGGCCCACACCGGGTCTGACGACGGGGCGAGCAGGAGTCGGGCCAACCCTTCGGCGGCATCATCGACATGGCAGAAGGCGCGAACGGCATTGCCGGTATCGCCCACCGCCAGTGACTGGCCGCTAGCGAGGCGATCCAGCAGAACACCGAGCGCCCCGCCATATCCCGAGCCCCGCATACCCGGTCCATAGATGCCGAAAAGGCGGACATGCAAGGTCTCCGGGGCGGTCGTGCCCAGCGCTTCCGCATAACGGACGGCAACGGCGTTCGCCAGTGCCAGCGGCGAGGGCGGGCCGAGCGGCGCGGCGGGGTCGCGGTCGATGGCATCGCCGGGGGAGGTGAACAAGAGTCCTCGGCGGTGGCGAGCACAGTACTCGAACAGCCACCGAACGCCGAGGATCATCTCGTCAAGCTGGCTCCAGGAGTCGCCGTTGTCTTGCGACAGATCAGGTAACAGCGCGACCCGGTTGCAGCGCCTTACCAACGCCTCAAGCTCTTCTGATTCGGCAGGGGGTATTCCAGCATGCTCCCGGGGCCTTGGCGACGGGGCGCCTGCGCCAGGGCGCAGCACCTCGACGCCATGCCGGGCGAGATTTGCCGCCAGGGCCTCGGCGATGAAGCCCCTGCCGATGATCAAGATGCGGTTAAGTCCATTGCTCATTCTGGATTTCTCGTTGTGTTGTACTACAGATCCACCGAAAGATCGGTGCTCACCTCACGGTAGTCTGCGTCCTACCCCCCGGCATTGAGCCACTCCGCCAGCACTGGCCCGCCGAGCGCGACGCAAGCGCTTCCAGAGACGGTTCCACGGCCGCGGCGAAAGGCCTCGGGCATGGAGCGCTCCAGGCCGCTTGACCGCCAAGGCTCCAAGGGCGCCAGGCCGGTCTCGCCGACGGCGTATTCAATCCGGCACAATCGCATCGTGTTCCGATAGCTGGCAAGCCAATTTGGATCGGAGACCAGCAACAAGGTGAGGATCTCCGGGCGCAGATCCTCAAGATTCATGGCCAGACCGGTTACCCGTAGCCGTGCGTCGCCCCGCTCCAGGCGCCCAAGCAAATCCCGCAGTGGCGCCAAATCCCGCCAATCCGCCCCCTCGTTCAGGCCGAACAGCTCTTCGGCCAGCTCGCGCAATAGCCGATCGCGGATGCTGTAGCCGCCAGCGGGAGCATCCGCCTGGGGCTGAAAGGCCATTGACGGCACCACATGGTGCAGCCCGGGGTCGTCGCCCACATCATCGGCACGCCGGGCTACCCCCCAGCAGTGGCCGGCGTGTTCGGCGACGACCAATAGACAGGAGATCGACAGCGAAGCACTCCGCCCGTCGCCGCGCCAGAGCCAGTCATTCGCGGCGCCGCCCGCACGTCCGTCGAGCAGGGCGCGACGCCGCGGCATCGCTTGCCAGGCGCGTGCGGGGTCACCGGGCCAAGTTGCGACGGCACGTTTGAGTTCGGAGCGCAGCTCAAAGCAGGTCGTAACGGCGTCGAAATAGCGCCCTTCGGCGCAGCTCAGTCGTTCACCATCGTCTTCAAACCCGCGCAGCACATAGGTCGGGCCATTCCACAGTTTTGGACAAGACGCCTGAAGCGCCCGGAGTTCCGGGCTGTTGTCGGGGAACACGCGATTATCGGCTTTCAACGTACCAAGCAGGCTGTCCGGATCCCGCATGGAAAGCCGCCGGTAGAGCGCCGGGAGCCGCTCGCCATCGGGGCCGGCAAGCAGCGCGTCTTCGCCGTGGACCTCCGCCAGGCAGGAGACCAGCGCCCGATCCGCGCGCAATGCCGAAAGATCCATCAGATGGCGGTGTCGAGCGGTTCGCGAGCCGCCGGATGTTGGTATTGAATGTTGCCTTTGGAGCGGTTTTGATGCCCAGTGATCTCCTCGTCATCATCGACCAGCGTCCCGCCATTCGCCACCTCTTCGCGATAGGAGAGCATGAGCTTGCGCAGGGAATCCGATAGGGTCATTCGCGGCTCCCATCCCAGATCCGCACGGGTGTTTCCGATCCACGGCACACGGCTCTGCACATCCTGGTAGCCCTCGCCATAGTACGATTCGGCATCCGTGGAGACAAGCTCCACCTGGGCCAGCCCGGCGCGATACTCCGGAATCTCGGCGGCGATCTCCAGCATCCGCTGCGCAAGGTCACGCACGGAGAGGTCGTTGGCGGGATTGCCGATGTTGTAGATCTGTCCGGAAGCGACTCCATTGCGATTGGCGATAATGCGCACCAAGGCGTCAACCCCTTCGGAGACATCGGTGAAACAGCGCCGCTGGCGCCCCCCATCAACCAGCTGAATCGCCTCTCCGCGGGCGATATGGCCGAGAAACTGGGTCACGACCCGCGAGCTGCACTCCTTGTCGGCGTGCAGGCTATCGAGGCCGGGGCCTATCCAGTTGAAAGGGCGAAATAGCGTATAGTCCAGCCCTTGTTGCTGGCCGTAGGCGGCGATGACGCGATCCAGCATCTGCTTGGCGCAGGAGTATATCCATCGCGGTTTTTCAATTGGTCCCAAGACCAGATTGGAAGACATCGGGTGAAATTCCGGGTCGGGGCACATCCCGTAGACTTCGGAGGTGGACGGAAAGAGTAGCCGCTTGCCATAACGCACGCAACTGCGCACGATGGGAAGATTGGCCTCAAAATCCAGCTCGAATACGGAAAGGGGATCCCTGACATAGGTGGCGGGAGTGGCAATGGCGACCAGCGGCAGCACGATGTCGCATTTCTTGACATGGTATTCCACCCATTCTCTGTTAATGGTGATATCGCCCTCAAAGAAATGGAAGCGCTTATCGGCCATCAGCCCCTCGATACGGTCTGACGACATGTCCATACCGTACACTTCCCAGTCGGTGGATGCTAAAATCCGTTGCGAAAGGTGATGGCCAATGAAGCCATTTACACCGAGAATAAGTATTTTCATTGTTTTCAAGTTTATAGTTCTCCTGGCACGGCCGCAAATAAGCCCGGCATTGTGCAGCTTGATTTAAATCGCCATAGATTTCGGGTTGGCCGCTACCGACGTGAGACCTCACGAAAATCTTGTTTTTTGAAGGCTGGAATCACAAGCAAGGATAGCCAAATCCAACCGCCAGCCCTGGAGTATCCCATCTTTCGATAGCGCAGTCAAAAGGATAGGAAATCCAATCGCCTACACCAAAATATTCGCCCCTACGTCAAAATATTCGCTGCTCGGGGAGCACCGTCAAGATTCGGTTTGAGCCACTTCTGATCACCTCATCGGCATCGAGATCAGCCAGGTAAACAGGGGCCTAGCGGGATTCGAGGTAGAGACTCCCAGGGCGTGTAAGGGGAGCATTGAGCAGCCCTAGCCGCCATAACCGGCTTCTTCGCACAGCGGTGCGCAATACGCCGTGAGGCGCTTTGCCACGCCGAGGGGCAGCGAATCCCGCCAACTGTCGATGCGGCCGATGCGGAAGGTGGGGGCCGAGGGGTTGTAGATGCCCGGGATTCCAGCGGTGATGCGCTCATCCAGGGCGAGACCCAGGTGGTCGGCGATGGCCGCCACGCTCGCCCGCTGTTGCTCCGTGCTGCCGCCGCCCTGTTCGCCCACGAGTTCTTCGAAGCGGATCATCAAACAGCCGGGCTGGTCGCGCCAGGCCAGCATGCCGCGGTAGACCTCGGCGAAGCCGCGCACCCGCAGGCCGCTATGCGGGCCGATGCCGCCTTGCAGCAGGAACTCCAGCCGCTCGTCGAAGGATAAGGGTTCGAGGTCCGGGGCGAGAAAATGGTCCTTGGGCAGGCCGCGGGTATCGAGGATGAAGGAGAGCAGCGACGGGAGCACGGCGCGGGGATCGCGAATGATGAACAGATGGCGATAGTTCAGGCGCTCCAGCAGCGCGGGCAGGGCTGGCGAGCAACTGACATGGGCGGTGATGTAGCAGTCCTGGGGGACCGCTTCGAGCCAATGGCCGAAGGTGTTCACCGGGACCTCCACCAGCGCCTGGGTGCCGACCTGGATGGTCGCCTCGGACCCTTCGACAGCGCCCTTTATCATGGCATTGCGGGCTTGGCGGTAATTAAAGTAGATGGGCGTCGCCTCTTCCCGCTCTGGCTCGCCGTAATCCCGATAGCCGAACAACTCCAGCGCCCGGGAGAGCAGGAAGGTGCCGCTCTTGGGCAGGGAGTTGGCGAAGACCCGGAATCTGTGTTGGTGGTTCATTATGGCGTTGTGGTCAATCCATCATGGCAACTCAGCACTGGCAGTCCTTCAAGGACTGCCAGTGCTCGGGTGATCCGTGGTAACGGTTGTAACGCTGTAGCCCGCCTCTTCGCGGATCGCCTGGCAGGCGATACGGATACGTTCCCGTTGCGCCTGGCTGGTGGTCGCTTGCCAATGGGCGCGCTGCGCCGCCCGGGCCTGGGCGGACCAGGGGGCGGCGGGGTCGTTCAATGGGGCCAGTAAATGCGTCAGGGACTCCAGGCCCAGCTGATTGGCGATAGCCGCCAGTTCTCGCCGCTGCGCGGCCTCACCCTGGTCGCCGACCAGGGTCTCGAAGCGCACCGCCAGGCAATGGGCGTCGTCACGCCAGGCGAGCATGGAACGATAGATCTCGGCGAAGGGGGCGAGGGTGGCGTTGGCTTCGCGGGCATGGCCGCCGTCGATCATGAAGCCCAGGCGCTCGTCCAGCGACAGGGGTTCCAGATCCGGGGTGAGGAAACGGGGCATGATCTCGCCGTCGAACACCAGCGAGGTGAGGATCTCCGCCGGGTCACGCAGGATCACCAAGTGGCGAAAGCCCAGCTCGCCGAGCAACGGGTCCAGCGCCCGGGAGTAGGGCAGGTGGCCAAAGATGAAACGACTGGGGGCGACCGCATCCAGCCAATTGCGGAAGATTGCGGGTCCCGCGTACCAGGGGGCGAAAGGGCTGACGCCGATCTTGTCTTCGCGGCCCTCCTCGCCCCGTTGTCCATCGAGGGCCTGCTTGGCCTCCAGGTAGTTGAGGGCGCGCGGGGTGGGGCCGGCGGGTTGGTGTTCGCCGTATCCCGCCCCCTCGATGATCGCCACCAATAGCGCCGAGCCGCCCCGGGGCAGGGAGTTGCCCAGGACTCGTGTGATTCGAGGCATGTCAGTTGTCCCTCCGCATCAGGCTGAAGCTCTGGGCGGTGGGTCCTACTAGCGGCTGGGTGGCGAGAAAAAGCGCCATGGGGATCACGTCCTCCGGTCGTTTGAGCCATTCGCTGGCGATCCGCGGCTTGCCCGTCTTTTTGGTGTCGTCGGCGTTGATCGCCGTGCGCACCGGGCCGGGGATCAGTTCGTTGACGCTGATGTTGTCCTGCCAGACCTCCTGGGCCAGAGTACGGGTGAACATCCACAGCCCCGCCTTGGCGCAGGCGTAGGGCGCCCCTTCCGCCTTGCCCTTGTGGCCGAGGCCGGAGCCGATGAAGAGGATCTTGCCGCCGCCCCGCCGGCGCAGATAGGGGATGGCGGCGCGGGCGCAGTAGTAGGCCCCGGTCAGGTTGATCGACAGCGTCTGTTCCCACAGCGCCGGATCGCTCTCCTCGATGGTCTTCTCTTCCAGGAAGGCCCCGGCCCCGTAGAGCAGGATGTCCAGCCCCTGGGCCTTGGCGTGGGTCTCCTCGAAGAGCCGCTCCACCTCGCTGAGGCGGGTGATGTCCGCCCGCATGGCGAAGGCCTCGCCGCCGAAGGCCTCGATCTCCCCCGCGGTGCCCTTGATCTCCGTCTCGGTGCGCGCCACGCAGACCACCCGCGCCCCGGCGCGGGCGTAACCCAGGGCGATGGCCCGGCCTATGCCCCGGCCCGCGCCGATGACCATGGCGACCTTGCCCGCCAGGCTGTTGCCGGTTTCCATCATGTGCTTCCTGGACCTCGTGATTGAGTGAATTCAAGGTGAATCCTGAAAAGGAACACACCACGGAGAACACAGAGATCACGGAGGAGATCAGGAGAGTCTGTAGTCATGTTTCTCTGTGGACCCTGCGTAGTGGAATCGGCCCGGCTAACGGTCATGGCGTGGTCCGCCGCCCGGGGAAATGAATCCGCCCCAGCAGTGGCAGTCCTCCAAGGACTGCCACTCCTCGGTGTATATCTCATCGAGTCCGCGGGCGGGGTCGTGGGATACGGTCTTCAGTATGGCCTGAAAGGCCTCGACGAAACCGATGACGTCGGCGCGCTCGAAGAGGTCCCGGCGGTACTGAAGATTGCCCGTGAGCGAGGGGCGGTTGCGGTCCCCGCCGCGCCGCAGAGCGAGCGCCAGGTGGCGTCGCATCTCTCCGGAAAAGTCGTGGACCGTGGCGATGCGAAATGACGCGTTGGCATATCCCTCCTCCGTTACCGGCAGGAAATTGAAGCCCGCCTGATAGGGGAGGTTCTGACCGAAGGCCGCGTGGCCCTGGCTCTTCAGTCCGCTCAGAACCTGTGCGTAGGTTAGATCCTGATGTTGGAGGGCGTCGCTCACCGCGATTCGGGAGCGTTCGATCAATTGCACGAAGCTGGGGTTGCCCGACAGGTCCAGGCGCAACATGCCCTGCCCGGAAAAGTAGCCGATCAGCCGTTCCGCGCCCTTTTTGTAGCGCCGGCTCATGGGGACCCCGAGCAGGATGTCTTGAGACCCCGACAGGCCGCGGAGCAACAGCGAGTAGGCGGCGCAGAGGGTGGCGAACAGGGTCGCGCCGGAGCCCCGGCTCAGCGCCTCCAGGGCCTGGGTCTGCTCCGGGGAGAGGGTGAATCCCACCAGATCGCCGGCGCCCATCTCCGCGATCTCTCCCTCGGCCCGAATTGGCAGCGCCAGGGGCGGCGGCGCGGGGTCCAGCAGTCGCCGATACCGGCCCAGCCGCTCTTCCAGCGCCTCGCGGGTGAAATGGGCCCGTTGCCAGGCCGAAAACTCGCCGTATTGAAGGGGCAGGGGCGGCAGCGCGGGCGCTTCGTCGTTGCGGATGCCCTGGTAGATCTCGCTCAGTTCGCTGGCGAAGATCTCCATGGAGGCGGCGTCGGCGATGATGTGGTGGATGTAGATCAGCAGCAGGTGGCGCTCCGCCGCCAGGCGGATCAGGCTCGCCCGCCACAGCGGACCCGCCATCAGGTCGAGGGGGTCTCGGGTCTCCTCGGCGATCAACTCATCGAGGCGCCGCTCCCTTTGTGCATCCGTCAGCGCGCTGATGTCGTGACGGGTGACGGAGACCGGGAACGGGGCCAGGATTTGCTGGATCGGCGCGCCGTTCCTTTCGGGGAAGCGGGTGCGCAAGGGTTCGTGCCGTGCTACCAGTGCCGAGAGGCCTTGTTCGAGTATCGCCGGGTCGAGTTCACCGCTAATGCGATAGCGAATCGGCAGGCCCCAGATGCGGTAGGCCTTGGGCGAGTGGCGATGGCTGTGCCAGAGCGCCTCCTGGGCGAAGGAGAGGGGAAGGTCATCCCGGGAGGCGGCGGTGGGGGGGCGCGTTTCCGGCGCGCTCTCCGGCGGCGCGGCATTTTCCAGCGCCTGTTCGAGCTGCGTGACGAGTTGCGCGACGCTCGGGTAGTCCAGCACCAGGGTGAAGGGGAGCTCCGCCGCCTCGCCCGCCAGCTCATCGATGCGATTGCGCATCTCCACCGCACGGAGCGAGTCCATGCCGAGGGCGAAGAGGTCCTCATCGAGACCGGGCAGGGCGTCGAGCCGCAGGAGTCGCTGCAACTCCTCCTGCAGGCGGCGTTCGAGCAGGGGCCTGCGCTGCGCTGGCGTGAGGTGGGGGGGGATGGGCGTGAGATCCTCCCTGTCCTGTCGCGGGGGTGTTGCAAGGGGCGAAGGTTGGTCGGCGATCGCTCTTTGAGCCCTCACCCCAACCCCTTTCCCTCGGGGAGAGGGGCTTTCATCCTTGGGCGTTTGGCCATCGTCCACCTCCAGCCAGTAGCGCTTGCGCTGAAAGGGGTAGCTGGGCAGTTGCCGCCGGCGACCGCCGAAGGGGGCATGCCAGGCGCGCCAGTCGGGATCGGTGCCGGCGACATAGAGACGGGCGAGGGCGTCGCGGATCCCCTCAAGGTCGTCCTGGCCCGGGCTCAACGACGGGATCACCTGCACCGATGCCTCGTCCGCCCAGGCCTCGGCTATCTCCGTCGCGAAGGCGGCGGTCGGGCCGATCTCCAGCAGCCGATTGCATCCCTGGTCCGCGAGGGCCTGGCACACGGCGTCGGCAAACCCCGGCTCGCGACCAAGGCGACCCCAGTAGGCGGGATCCGTCGCCTCATCCGCGCCGAGGGTCGCGCCGCCATGGGCGCGGATCAGGGGCCGTTGCGGCGGGTGGAGGTCAATGGTCGCGACGAACCGGGCGAAGGCGTCCTCCGCCATGGCGCCCGCCGTGCGTTCCCCTTGGGCCGCGGCTAGGCGCAGCCCGTGCTCCAGTGAAAACACCCCGGCGGCATAAGCCGCGGCGGTCTCGCCGCCGCCCTGGGCGAGGAGCACGTCGGCCTCGATGCCGATGGAGCGCCACCATTCATAAAGGGCGATCTGGAAGGCGAACCGGGCGGGACGGGCGTTGCGGGGGCGATTCAGCCGTTCCCCCTGGTCGGGCTCGAACAGCAGCTCCCTTAGCGGCGTCTCCAGCAGCGGATCCAGCACCTCGGCGCAGGCGTCCAACCGCTGCCGGAAGACCGGCTGGGTGTCATGGAGCGCCTGGCCCATGCCGCTGCAGAGCGCGCCCTGATCGCTGAACAGCAGCGCCAGCCCGGCGGCCTGGCGGGCGTTGCCCGCGGCGATCCCCGGGTCGCCCTGGAGCAAGCGGTCCAGTTGTTCCCGTAGCTCCTCCCGCGACCCCGCATGCAGCGCGGCGCGATGCCGAAAGTGGTCGCGACCGATGGCCGCGGTCAGGGTGATATCCGCAAGCGGCAGGTCCGGGCGGGTGTCGAGCCAATCGCGGTAGCGGGCGGCGAGGTCGTGCAGGGCGTCGGGGCTCTTCGCCGACAGGGGCAGCAGACCGGCGCCAAATCCGGGCGCCTTCACCACAGCCCCTCTCCCTCCGGGAGAGAGCGAGGCCGTGGCATCACCTTGGGATGTCTCTCGATAACCCTCGATCAGCAGATGGGCGTTGGTGCCGCTCATGCCGAAGCTGCTGACGCCGGCGATGCGGGGCTCGGCGGGCCAGGGCACGGGCTGCGTGGGCACCCGGAAGGGGAGCTTGCCCCAGGGGATGCGCGGATTGGGGGTGTGGAAGTGGGGTTGCGGGGGCAGCATGCCATGGTGCATGGCCAGCACCGCCTTGATCAGGGAGGCCACGCCCGCGGCGGCCTCCAGGTGGCCGAGGTTGGCCTTCACCGAGCCCAGATAGAGGGGCCGCCCCGGTTCTCGCCCGGGGCCGTAGACCTTGCCCGCCGCCTGCAACTCCAGCGGGTCGCCGAGCAGTGTCGCGGTGCCGTTGGCCTCCAGGTAGCCCACCTGCCCCGGCTCCAGGCCGGCGCGCTGGAGGGCGGTGCGCAGCAACCACTCCTGGGCCTGGACATTGGGCACGATCAGGCCGCCGGAAGGGCCGTCGTTATTCACTAGGCTGGCGCGAATCACCGCCAGGATGTGGTCGCCATCCCGCTCGGCATCGGCCAGCCGCTTGAGCACCACCATGCCCGCCCCCTCGCCCCGGCAGAAGCCGTCGGCGTCGGCGTCGAAGGCGCGGGTGCGGCCGTCGCGGCTGAGGGTCTTGGCGCGACTCAGAAACAGGTAGTTGTTGGGGCCGAGGATCAGCTGAACCCCGCCGGCGATGGCCAGCTCGCACTCGCCCAGGCGCAGGGTCTGGCAGGCGTTGTGGACGGCCACCAGCGAACTGGAGCAGGCGGTGTGGACGGTCTGGGTCTGGCCTTGCAGGCCCAGGGCATAGGCGATGCGGCCCGCCAGGAAGGCCTGGATATTGCCGGGGCCGCTGTGCATATCGACCCCCTTCGGGTCGCGAAAGGCGAGGCGACCGTATTCGTTTTCGGCGGCGCCGACGAACACCCCCGTCTGGCTGTTCTTCAGGCTGCCGGGGGGGATGGCGGCGTCTTCCAGCGCCTCCCAGGCGGTCTCCAGGGCGAGTCGCTGTTGCGGGTCCAGCGCCCTCGCCACGGCGGGGGGCATGCCGAAGAAGGCGGCGTCGAAGCCGTCGATCTCCGCCAGAAAGCC
>JAABTK010000106.1 GCA_011389885.1 Gammaproteobacteria bacterium
GGAAATGGGTGTGCTGGTTGAGCGAAGAGCCGAACCGATGGATGAAGGCCACCGCGCCGATCCGCGCCTTGGGAGCCGCACCAGGGCAACGGGCGCGCAGGTGTCGCTCGACGGCATCCAGGAAGATGCGCAAAGCGCTGTTAAGCGCCTTGCGGTCGTGCTGGAGGTGATAGCGCAGCCGCTTGGGCACGGAGAGCACCCATTGGCGCACCGGAAGACGGGGCAGGACATGATCCACGAGGTGGGCGGCGGTCTCTGCCATGCGGCGGGTGTTACATGAGGGGCAGATGCCCCGCCCTTTGCAGGAGAAGGCAATCAGGAAATCATGGCCGCATTCGTCGCAGCGCGCCCTGGCAAAGCCGTAAGCCAGGATGCCGCACTCCAGAAATCGGCGTAGTTCCCTTTCGGCGTGAGGGGAGACGCGCTCCTGTTCCCAGTCGTCAGAGCACAGGGCAAGGAAGGTCTCCAGGTGGTTTTGCACCACCCGATACAGCGGTGTGTCGGCGGGCCGACGCGCTCGGTAGGGGGCCAGGACGCATCCCGGCGGTTGGGCGGCCATTGGCGAGTCCAGGGTGAAATGCGGATACTGTAAATATAGACAGTATTCGCGCGTTCCGCCCTCCGTCGCCGCGCCATCCCCGCCACGATGCGCGATAATCCGCCGCTTGGCCTACCGTGCCAGCCGGGCCAGATTCGAGGCCGCGCAATCTCAGGTTGCCGATTCAGAGCCTGAGCCGTACGACAAACTCAGATCGTAGCCAATCTCCGGTGGTCCCGGATATCGCATTGCACGCCATTCCTGGTCCAAACCCAGCCCCGGGGGCCCGAGGCCTTGCCGTCAGCCGTTTTCCAGCGGCATGGGCAATTCGAAGCCGTGTTCCTTCATCAGCGCATGACGCTGTGCGGTCTTAAATCCTAGGCTACCATCTCGGCGCACATCTCCCGGGCGGTGATTTCCGGCCTCCGACCCGTGGCCGCAGGCCTTGGTCATCCATCCGGCCAATACCCTGAAATAAGTGCGTTAGATAGGTCGCGTTGGCGCGTAGAATCAACCGCTTACGGCGGCGCGTTCGTCCTGAGCGGCCTAAGGTGGCCGGAACGATGATCAAGGCCTGGCCGCAGCTTCTTGCCCTGTGCCATGACGACGGGGAACAGGGGCGCGTCTCCCGCGCTCAAAAAGTAGTGTAGCCCGCGGATCAGCATGTTGAATCGTGGAATATTGGACAGTTGCCCAGCCGAGAAACGCGCCAAGTCCTTGGTTTTGGGCCTAGCAAAGGTCGCACGGGGCCATCCGCCCGCAAGGAGCGTCCAAAAATATCGCGCGGTTTGGCGCAGATTTGGGAGGTCTGTACTTAGGCGTGGCTGCACTAAGCGCCTTGGCTGGCTTGATTGGCGCGCCACGGCACTAGACCTGCCCGCCCCCGGGCATTATCCTAGCCGGTTCTCCGGCAGACCTTGGACCCCGAGATCATGAAGCAGCAAATCCAGCAATTGGCGGCGGCCGCCCTGGAGCGGTTGGCCGCGGCGGGCGTTGTGCCCGCGGACGCCGTGCAAGCGCCCCAAATCGAGCGCGCCCGCGACCCCAAGCACGGCGACTTCGCCACCAATGCCGCCATGGTGCTGTGCAAGGCCGCGCGCATGAAACCGCGGGAGCTGGCCGAGCGTATCGTGGCCGAATGCCCGACCGGCGAGTTGGTGGCCGCGGTGGAGATCGCCGGCCCGGGCTTCATTAACTTTCGGCTGGCCGACTCGGCCTATCGCGCGCTGATCCCCGGGATCTTGGAGCAGGGCCGCGCCTATGGCCGCAGCGACCTCGGCGGCGGCAAAAAGGTGCAGGTGGAATTCGTTTCCGCCAACCCCACCGGGCCGCTGCATGTGGGGCACGGGCGCGGGGCGGCCTACGGCGCTGTGGTGGCGGACCTGCTGGAGGCGGTGGGCTATGCGGTGCATCGGGAATACTATGTCAACGACGCCGGCCGCCAAATGGACATCCTGGGGACCAGCGTCTGGCTGCGCTACCTGGAGCTGTGCGACGAGGCGCTGACCTTTCCGAGCAACGGCTACAAGGGCGACTACATCTGGGACATCGCCGCCGTGCTGCATCGGGAGCACGGCGAGCAGTACAAGCACGGTGCGGACGAGGTGTTCGCCGAGATCCCGGCGGACGAGCCCGCCGGCGGTGACAAGGAGGCGCATATCGACGCCCTGATCGCCCGGGCCAAGGCGCTGCTGGGCGACAACCGCTACCGTTTCGTGTTCGAGCTGGCGCTCAACACTATCCTCGACGACATCCGCGACGACCTGGGGCTGTTCGGCGTGCGCTATGACGAGTGGTACTCCGAGCGCAGCCTCACCGAGTCCGGCGCGGTGAACCGGGCCATCGAGCGCCTGCGGGCGGCGGACCGGGTGTACGAAAAGGACGGGGCCCTGTGGTTTCGCTCCACCGAGTTCGGCGACGAAAAGGACCGGGTGGTGGTGCGCGACAACGGCCAGACCACCTACTTCGCCTCGGACATCGCCTATCATACGGACAAGGTAGAGCGCGGCTTCGAGCGCGTGATCGATGTCTGGGGCGCCGACCACCACGGCTATGTGCCGCGGGTGAAGGCCGCATTGCAGGCCCTGGGCGACGACGCCGACAAGCTGGACGTGCTGCTGGTGCAGTTCGCCAACCTCTACCGCGGCGGCGAGAAGGTGCAGATGTCCACCCGCTCCGGCTCCTTCGTCACCCTGCGTGAGCTGCGCAAAGAGGTCGGCGCCGACGCCGCGCGCTTCTTTTATGTGATGCGCAAGTGCGAACAGCACCTGGACTTCGACCTGGACCTGGCCAAGTCCCAGTCCAACGACAACCCGGTCTACTATGTGCAATACGCCCATGCCCGGGTGTGCAGCGTGCTGGCCCAGGCGGCGGAAAAGGAACTCAACGTAGCCCCGAGTCCGGGGGCGCAGAACCTGGAGCGGCTGATCGAAGAACACGAAATCGGCCTAATGAAGACCCTCTCCCGCTACCCCGAGGTGGTGGAGGCCGCGGCCCTAAACGAGGAGCCGCACCAGCTCACCCACTACCTGCGCGAGCTGGCCAACGACTTCCATACCTATTATAACGCGCATCAATTCCTGGTGGACGATGGCGCGCTGCGGGATGCCCGCATTAAGCTGATCCTGGCCGCCCGCGAGGTGATTCGCAACGGCCTCAACCTGCTCGGGGTCTCGGCCCCGGAGCGGATGTAAATGACCAACGATTACAAGGGCCGGGTGATCCCGCCCGAGACGCCGAACAAGAGCGGCTTGCCGACGCTCGTGTTCGTCGTCGGATTACTCATCGGGGCCTTGATCAGCGCGCTGGTTTGCCTCAAGGTCACGGCGCCCAAGGGGCCGTCGCCGGCCCGGCCGCCAGCGGCGGAAGCGCCGGCGGCGCCAGCCGCAAGCGCCCCCAAGGAAGAACAGCCGGCGCAATCCGAGGCCGGGGGGCCGAAACCGCGGTTCGAGTTCTATACCATCCTTGCCGAGCGCGAGGTCGTGGTCCCGGACGCCGGGATCGATCCCAATGTTCCGCTCGATGCGCAAGCCATGGGGGAGCAACCGCGCGTGGTGCAGGCCACGGAACTCGACGCGGTCGCCGAGGCCAGGCCCGATCAGCCGGCGCCGGAGCCGCTGATCGAGCTTCCAGGGGTTGCGCCCGCAGAACCCGCGGCCCCCGCGGCCCCCGCGGCGGATCGTTATATGCTGCAAATGGGTTCGTTCAAGACCCGCGACGACGCCGAGCGCATGCGTGGTGAAATGATCCTGCTCAACATCGCCGCCGAGATCCAGCGGGTCACGATCAACAACGGCCAGGTGTTCTACCGCGTGCGCAGCGGCCCCTACAACCGCACCGAAAGCGCCCGCCTGAGCGCACGCCTGAAACGCAACGCATTCGACAGCCTGACCTTAAAGCTGAAGGATTAAACCCGCCTAGAGCGCCTGCGCGTAGATAACGGAAGCAACGGTTGTTGGGAACGCAGAGGGCGCAGAGGGGGTTTTTGGTTAAAAACTGGGGCGGTCATGGGCGGTTGGTTGCATGAAGGTTTCCCGCCCCGGGGCGCATCCCGGGTCTAATCGCGCCCCCCCAAAGGCGTGCCGGGTTCCGCCGGTAGCGCGGTGAGTATTCGCGTCCATTCGCGGTTCAATGGCCCGCTTCGCCTCGGTCCCGCACGAGTCCAAGCGATGCGCCTCGTTCCTCGGCACGGCCTATTCCTCGGCACATCCGATTCCTGGCACGAGTCGAGCGGCGCCGAAGGCCTTCCCTCGCCAAGACGCAAAGGGCGCCAAGAAAAAACCTTTTCTTCTCTGCGCCCTCTGCGCCCTCTGCGCCCTCTGCGGCCCTCCGCGGGCTCTGCGTTCTCCGAAAGCGTCTGGGTTGTTGCCGATGCTGGAGCGCAACCGGACTAGCGGTCTTGCAGGCTCGGTCTTTCGGACACCTTCGCCTCGGCGATGAATTCGCGCCCCTTGCGCCAGCCGCGGATTTCCACCTTGTCGCCCGGGGGCAGGGTGGAAATAATATCCAGGATGTCGTGGGCCGAGCGGGGCGCCCGGTGGTTGATGTGCAGGATAATATCCCCCGGCCGGATGCCGGCGCGATCCGCGGGGCCGCCTTCGAGCACGCCCGAGACCAGCACCCCGCGGGGGTCGCGCAGGCCGAAGGAGCGCGCCAGCTCCGGGGTTACGTCCTGGCCGGCGATGCCCAGCCAGCCGCGCACCACCCGCCCGCGGTTGAGGATTTGATTCATCACCCCGCGCGCCAGCGACACCGGGATCGCAAAGCCGATGCCCTCGTAGCCGCCGGTGCGGGAAAAGATCGCGGTATTCACCCCCACCAATTCGCCATAGGCGTTGATTAGCGCCCCGCCGGAGTTCCCCGGGTTGATGGCGGCGTCGGTCTGAATGAAGTTTTCAAAGGTGTTGAGGCCCAGTTGATTGCGGCCGGTGGCGCTGACGATGCCCAGGGTCACCGTCTGCCCCACGCCGAAGGGGTTGCCGATGGCGAGCACCACATCGCCCACCCGCAAGCGCTCGGAATCGCCCACGGTGATGGTGGGCAGGTCCGAGCCCTCGGCCCGCAGCACGGCCAGGTCCGTGTCCGGATCCGAGCCCGCCACCTGCGCCTCCAGCGTGGTCCCGTTGTGCAGCACCACGCGGATTTCGTCGGCGTCCGCCACCACATGGTGATTGGTGAGGATAAAGCCCGCGGGATCGATAATCACCCCGGAGCCCAAGTTGTTCTGTAACCGCCGCCTGGGCTGGGGCCGCAACCCATCGCCGAACAGGTACTGCAACAGGCGATCCTCCAACACCTCGGATTCCGGCTCGTAGGTGATCTTGGTGGTGAAGATGTTCACCACCGCCGGCGCCGCCGACTCCACCGCCGGGGCATAGGAGGCCGGCCCCGGCCCGGGCGCCAAGGCCGGGACCGCGGACTTGGGCGTCAGGTCGAGGTTTTTATGGGGGCTTAGGTGCATGGCGAGAAAGGCCGCCACCAGCCCGGCGCTGACGGACACCGCAAGGAGTGGAATGAAGCGCTGAAAAGTCATGCCAAAAAGCCTACTATAGGGCCATGATGAAAAGAAAACCGCATTACCCTGTCATACCGAGGTGCCGACCATGGCGGAGATCACGACGCTGGAGTCCTATTGTAACGAGCTTTTGCGGGTTCGCGAATTCACCGATTATTGCCCCAACGGCTTGCAGGTCGAGGCCGGGCCTCGCGAGGCGGGGCGCATTGTCACCGGCGTCACCGCCTCCCAGGCCCTGATCGAGAGCGCCCGCGAGCTGGGCGCCGATCTGCTGCTGGTGCATCATGGCTATTTCTGGAAGGGCGAACCGGCGGTGCTGACCGGGCTCAAGGGCCGCCGCGTGCGAACCCTGATCGAGAGCGGCATCCACTTGATGGCCTATCACCTGCCGCTGGACGCCCACCCCGAGGTGGGCAACAATCGCCGTTTGGGCGACGTGCTGGGGCTGCCCGAACCGCACCCCGTTTCCGGGCGCCCCGACGAGCTGATTTGGTGCAGCGAATTCCACCCGCCGCTGGCCGTCGGCGAGCTGCATCGGCGCCTCCGCGAGGCCCTGGGCCGGGAACCGCTGCACCTGTCCGGCGGGCGGGACGAAATCCGCCGCCTGGGCTGGTGTAGCGGCGGCGCCGAGCGGGAGCTGGCGCGCGCCCGCGAGTTCGGTTTCGACGCCTACATCACCGGCGAGGCCGCGGAGCCCTCGGCCCACCTGGCGCGCGAGCTGGGGGTGGAGTTCTTCGCCGCCGGCCACCACGCCACCGAGCGCTACGGGGTGCAGGCCTTGGGCGAGCTGCTGGCGACGCGCTTCGGGCTGGAGCACCGTTTCGTGGACGTGCCCAACCCGGTCTGAATCCCGCTGGCATCACTATCGAGCGGGGGGCCGGCTGCGCCCCGCTTCGCCCCGACCCTGGAGATCGCAACTATGTCCCTTTTGGCCGGTGACATCGGCGGCACCAAGACCCGCCTGGCCCTGTTCGAGTGGAGGCCCGACGGCCTGGAAACCCTGGCCGAGGCGGCCTATCCGAGCGCCGACTACGGTGACCTGGATGGCATCGTCGGCGGTTTTCTGGCGCAACAGCCAGGCCGCCCGCAGGCCGCCGCCTTCGGGCTTGCGGGTCCGGTGGAAGGCCGCGTCTGCCGCACCACCAACCTGCCCTGGGTGGTGGATGCCGACCGCATGCAGAAACACACGGGCATCCCCGAGGTGCATCTGCTGAACGACCTAGAGGCCACCGCCTGGGGCCTGGCGGCGCTTCCGGAGCAAAGCCTGCATACCCTGCAAGCCGGCGACCCCCAGGCCCGGGGCAACCGCGCGGTGATCGCCGCCGGCACCGGCCTGGGCCAGGCCGGGCTGTTTTGGGATGGCGCCGCCCACCGCCCCTTCGCCACCGAAGGCGGGCATGCGGACTTCGCCCCGGTCACCGAAGAAGAGTTCCGGCTGTTTCGGTTCTTGTCCAAGGCGCATGGCCATGTGAGTTGGGAGCGCTTGGTCTGCGGCCCGGGGCTGGAGAATATCCACCGCTTCCTCGCCGCCGACCGCCAGACCCCGGTCCTCGACGGCTTGGCGCGCGAGATCGCCCACGGCGACGGCGCGGCGGCCATCGCCCGCGCCGCGCACCAGGGCGACGACCCCGTCAGCCGGGCGGCCATCGACTGCTTCGTGCGCCTGTACGGGCGCGAGGCCGGTAACGTAGCGCTCAAACACCTGAGCCGCGGCGGCCTGTTCATCGGCGGCGGCATCGCGCCCAAGCTGCTTAACCATCTGCAGGAGGGGGGCTTTCTCGACGCCTTGCTGGACAAGGGCCGCATGCGCCCCTTGCTCGAAGCCATGCCGGTGAAGGTGGTGTTGGACGACAAGGCGGCGCTCTACGGGCCGGCCGTTTTCCTCGCCCAAAGATCCGCGGGATAATGATAAGATTCAGCATCTTGCCGAATTGATTCACGCACACGGAGAAACCATGCCGCAGCAGATCGAAGACATCGTCGCCTATATGGCCGACATCGGGGCCCGCGCACGGGCCGCCTCACGGCTGTTGGCGGCGGCCAGCACCGCGGACAAGAACGCCGCGCTGGAGGCCATCGCCGACGACCTGGACGCGACCCGCGCGGCCTTGGCGGCGGCAAACGCGAAGGACCTGAAGGCCGGTGCGGACAAGGGGCTGGACGCGGCCTTGCTGGACCGGCTGGAGCTGACCCCGGGGCGCATCGACGCCATGCTCGACGGCCTGCGCCAGATCGCCGCGCTGGCGGACCCCATCGGCGAGATCTTCGACCTCAAATACCGCCCCAGCGGCATCCAGGTGGGGCGCATGCGGGCGCCGTTGGGCGTGGTGGGCATTATCTACGAATCCCGCCCCAACGTGACCGCGGATGCCGCCGCGCTGTGCCTGAAGTCGGGCAACGCCAGCCTGCTGCGCGGCGGCTCGGAGGCCTTTCACTCCAACCAGGCCATCGCCGCCGGCGTGCGCCGCGGCCTGGAACAGGCGGGCCTGCCGGCGGATGCGGTGCAGGTGTTGGCGACCACGGACCGTGCCGCGGTGGGGCATCTAATCGCCATGCCCGAGTTTGTGGACGTGATCATCCCGCGCGGCGGCAAGGGGCTGATCGAGCGCATCGCCAAGGATGCCCGGGTGCCGGTGATTAAGCACCTCGACGGCATCTGCCATGTCTACATCGACGACCAGGCGGACCCGGAAAAGGCCCTCCAGGTGGCCTTTAACGCCAAGACCCAGCGCTACGGCACCTGCAACACCATGGAGACCCTGCTGGTGGCCGAAGAGGCCGCCGAGGCGGTGCTGCCGGAACTGGGCAAGATGCTGCAAGAAAAGGGTGTGGAACTGCGCGGCTGCGAGACCACTCAGGGCCTGATCCCGGGCGCGGTCGCCGCCACGGACGAGGATTGGGGCACCGAGTATTTGGCCCCGATCCTATCCATCCTGGTGGTGAAGGACCTCGACCAGGCCATTGAGCATATCAACACCCACGGCTCGCAACACACCGACAGCATCATCACCGAGAGCTACACCCGCGCGCGGCGCTTCCTGCGCGAGGTGGACTCCAGCTCGGTGATGGTCAACGCCTCCACCCGCTTCGCCGACGGCTTCGAATACGGCCTGGGCGCCGAGATCGGCATCTCCACCGACAAATTCCACGCCCGCGGCCCAGTGGGGCTGGAGGGCCTGACCTCGGTGAAATACGTGGTGCTCGGAGACGGCCATATCCGGCGCTAGTACGCCTGCGCACAAATGACGGAAACAACGGTGTTTAGGACCGCAGAGGGCGCGGAGGGGGGTTGCTTGATCGTCCCCGCGCTCCAGGGCGGGGGCGCCTGTCCGCCGCTCCAGCCTCGCCTAGCCGCCTGGAGTGCAGCCCGGGCCGTGCGATCCTGCGTGTGCCCTGCGTGCCGAGAGCGCCTGGATCGTTGCCGATACTTAGGCGCGGCTGTACTAGCGCGCCTGCGCCCATCCGGCTATCTGTGTTCATCCGTGTTTATCTGTGGTTCAACTTGGTGGCTAGTGGCTGGCGCCTAGGCGAGCGAGGCCCCCAAGCGCGGCGGGGGAAGGAACCCTTGGTTTAACCACGCAGATTGAATCAGCGGTCAACCAATCGCCCATGCCAGCCGAATTTCCGCCAAAACCCCTTTGCGCCCTCTGCGGTCTCTGCGTTCCTAAGAATCGAGGTTTCCGCGATTTACGCACTGGGGCGCTAGGCTAAACGGCCCGTAGACACCGAATTTTTGTGACCTAGGCGGCAGAATCGGCAACTGGTTGGCCCTTAAGCATGTATTGGCGAGCCGTTTTGGGTTAAAACTGGGGGGCAGCGCAAATCGGGCGCCAGGTCGCTCGCTTATCCACCCAGGCGGATCACTATGTATTCCCTTACCACAGACACGGCAGCGGACAACGGTACGGCGCCAAGGCGGCCCCCGGCGCGGCAAGCGGCCCAACTCGACGCGCTGCTGGATCACACGGATCCGCAGGCGGTGTTGGCCGAGGCGGAGTCCATCCTGGGACGCATCGCACCGGGGATGGACCCGCACCCGGTGCGGCGGGGTCTGCGCTTGCTGCTGGACATCTACCAAGGACGACACCCCGCCTACCAGGCCTGCAACACCTATTTCCACGACCTCCGCCACTGCACCGACACCTTCCTCGCCACCGCGCGCCTATTGCATGGGGCCTTTCTCGCCGGAGAGCGCTGGGACGAGCGCGCCCTCTGGATCGGCTTGATTAGCGCCCTGTTTCACGATGCGGGCTACATTCAAGAGGTCGGAGACAAGCAAGGCACCGGCGCCCGCTACACCCTCACCCATGTCCGCCGCAGCATGGCCATGGTGGAGGGCCTGCGCGGCGAATTGGGCATGAACGCCGAAGATGCGGCCCTGGCCGGGTCCGTCATCGAACTCACCGAGGTCACCCTGCGCGCCTCGGACATCGATTTTCCCTCCGACTACGCCGCCCGGTTGGCCCGCGTGGTGAGTAGCGCGGACCTGCTGGCCCAGGCCTCCGAACGCGACTACTTGGAAAAACTGCTGTATCTCTACCACGAATTCGAGGAGGGCGGGGTGAAAGGCTTCGACAGCGAACTGGACCTACTGCAAAAGACGCCCGGTTTCTTCGAGTTTCTGTTCGAGCGCCTGGAGCACCTGGCGCCGCCGTGGGAGGATTGGCTCGACCGCCACTTTCTGGCCGCCCATGGCCTGGAGCAGAACCTCTACAGCGTGGCCATCCAGCGCCATCAAGACTACCTCAAGCACATCATCCGCGACCCGCACCAAGACCCCAGGGCCAAACTGCGCCGCCGCGCCATCGTCGCCGACGTGCGCTGGCGCTACCATCGGCACGCCGCCGCCGGCTGACCGGCGCCGCCGCGCATACAAATCAGAAACAGCGCGGCGCGGCCTGGGAGGTCGAGGCCTTAGCCGGGCTTAGAGCCTGTATAACGCCAAGGCCGCACAAATGACCCAGCCCCGCCCGCAAATCCGTATAAAAAACCCTCGCGTCCTTTGCGTTCTTCCTTCGCGCCCTTTGCGTTATATTTTCCTAGCCGGGTTTGGTGGCTCCGTTCGGTCCGGCTAAAGCCTCGGGTAACCTGGCAATGCTGCCAGCTGTGAGAGAGCCGCGCAAGCGGGAAGCTCTCCCGAGTAAGGTGTAGTCGACCGCTCGGAAG
>JAABTK010000107.1 GCA_011389885.1 Gammaproteobacteria bacterium
TGGCCCGAAGGGGGAAGACCGCAGGAAGACGTTGGAGGTGCTGAGCTTCGCCCCCAACCCCTGGGGTCTGTTTCAGATGCACGGCAATGTCTGGGAATGGTGCTCCGATTGGTTGGGAGATTATCCGGAGGGGCCCGTGACCAACCCGACCGGGCCCAGTGAGGGCCGGACCCGCGTGCTGCGCGGCGGTGGCTGGTTCAGCAGCGGGCGCCGCCTGCGCTCGGCCCGGCGCCTCGGCGACGCGCCGGGCGCCCGCTCCCAGAACGTCGGCCTGCGGCTGGCCGGAGGTTCGGACCCCTGGGCAGGCCAGTGAGCCGCCGGCATGGGGGCCGACGGGAGGGAGCGGAGCGACTGACCAAGCGGCGCCCAAGCCGGTGGCGACGGGGGCGGATAGAACCATCGCTTGTGGGAGCGGTTTGCAACCGCGATCAGCCGCGTCAGCGGCTTGTCCCGGGCGTTTGCGCCGGATCGGAGGGCGTCATCGCGGATGCAATCCGCTCCCACGGTGGTTTCCGTGACTTAGGCGCGGCTGGATGAGTATGTCTGCGCACAAATAACGGAAACAACGGCGCCAAGGAACGCAGGGGGCGCGGAGGACCGCAGAGCGCGCGGAGGCGGTTTTTGGCTTGCTTGCGCCTACCCGCCGCCGCCTGGCCGTTTGGAGTACGGTCCTCGGGCTGTGCGGGTTTTGAAACGATCGCCGTAGTGTCAAACCCGCGTTTGACGCGCCAGCATTTGCTCAGGCGAACCGCATCGACAGATCAATGGCCCGTACATGCTTGGTCAGGGCCCCCACCGAAATGTCGTCGACCCCGGTTTCCGCTACTTGGCGCAGCTGTTCCAGCGACATGGAGCCCGAGGCCTCCAGCCGCGCCCGGCCGGCATTCAAGGCCACCGCGTCGCGCAGTTGTTCGAGGGTGAAGTTGTCGAGCAGGATTCGGTTGGCCCCGGCGTGCAGGGCCTGTTCCAGCCCGTGCAGGTCTTCGACCTCGATTTCGATTTCCAGTCCGACGCCCTGCTCACGCGCCGCGGCTAATGCGCCGCCGATGGAGCCGGCGGCGGCGATGTGGTTTTCCTTGATGAGCACCAGGTCGTAGAGGCCGATGCGATGATTGTGGCAGCCGCCGCAGCGCACGGCGTATTTCTGCTGCATGCGCAGCCCGGGCAGGGTCTTGCGGGTATCCAGGATGCGGGTGCCGAGGTCCGCCACCGCGTCCGCGTAGGCCCGCGCCACGGTAGCGACGCCGGACAGGGTTTGCAGGTAGTTCAGCGCCGTGCGCTCGCCGCTGAGCAGGGCCCGGGCCGGGCCTGCGAGGGTGCATAGGGCGGCGCCCGGCGCCAGTCGCTCGCCGTCTTCGGCCAGCCAGTCGAGGCGCACCTGCGGATCGAGCTGCCGAAACACCGCTTCCGCCCAGGGCCGGCCCGCCAGCACCGCAGGCTCGCGGCAGACGATGGTCGCCGCGGCGCGGGCCGCGGCAGGGATCAGGCCGGCCGTGCGGTCGCCGTCGCCTAGGTCCTCGGCCAGGGCCAAGGTCGTTTGCTCGGCCACCAGGCGCGGATCGGGGGCGGGGATTGCGGCGTGCTCGTTCATTGGACTTGCAGTAGTTCCACCTCGAACAGCAGGGTGGCGTTGGGCGGGATGACGCCGCCCGCGCCGGCCGCCCCGTAGCCCAGGTCGGGCGGGACGGTAAGGCGTCGCCGCCCGCCCACGCGCATGCCGTCCACCCCTTCGTCCCAGCCGCGGATCACCCGCCCTGACCCCAGCGGGAAACTAAACGGGTCGTGGCGGTCGAGGCTGGAGTCGAACTTGAAGCCGTCCTTCAGCCAGCCCGTGTAATGCACCACCACGGTGCGCCCGGGGCGCGCCTGCATGCCGTCCCCTTCCACCAGGTCTTGCACTTGCAGGCCGGAATCGCGTATTTCTTGTGTCATTTTGTTCCCCTGTCGGCGGTTATTCATTGCCTGTTTAATGGCCGCCGCCGGGGATGATTTCAACCCGCATTGTGCGCGCCGGCCTTGCCGCTTTTCTCCAGCGTTTGCATCATGTAGCTGAGCGCCCGATCCGTCAGCGGGGTTTCGATGTCGCGCAGCAGCTCGGCCCGGTGATTGCGGAACAGGCCGCCCAATTCGTCCAGGTCGAGTTCGGCCACCTTCTGACCGCGGCGGTTGACGAATACATAGGCGTCGCTGACCTCGCTCTTCCAGCACAGCTTGATGCGGCGCTTTTGGCCGTCCACGTCGGTGAGTTCCAGCCAGGCCCCGATGGGCAGGTCCAAGGCCTTGCGGGCGAACAGGTCCTTCGGGGTCGGCGTGCGCTCCGACTCCCGAGGCGGTTCCGAGGCTTGGCCGCCGGCCGGGGTCGGCGGCAGTTTGCCGCGGATGTTGGCGATATGCACCATTTGCAGCTCCTTCAGCAAGTGGCCCAGATGGGCCGCATCAAAGGCGATGTAGACTAGGCCCTCGCGCAGCTCGCGCACGATGCGCGGCACCTCTTGCAACAGCTTTTGGCGCTCATTGCGGCCGGTCTCCGGGGCCACGCTCCACAACAGGCGGTCCATCACCCGCAGCGCCTGCTTCCACTCCTCGCTGTCGCGGCCTTGGCGCAGCCCGATCAGCAACAGCACGTCCTTCCAGCCCTGCTCCAGCAGGGTGCGGACCACCGGCGGCAGCACCTTGCGGCCGCGCAGTCGGCGGTCGATCTCAAGCTTCACCCGCAGCTTCACCACCTCCAGCTTTTCCTTGCCGCGCAGGGTCTGCACCGTGCGTTCTTCCGACACCTCGGCGCTTTGCAGTTCCTTTATCACCGAGCCGTTAAACTCCTGGTTCACCGCCTCGAACATCGTGGCGTCCTGGTCGAATTCGAGCAGGATGCGATTGACGACGGCCTCGATGCGCCCGTACAGGCTCCCGCCTGAGCGGTCCCCGTCGTCGGTCCAGCGTGCGGCGGCATAGGCCAGGCTGTTCAGCAGGTTGCGCGCCGGGTGTCGGTCCTCGTCGAAGAACCCGGGGTCGATCACCGCCACCTTTAGCATCGGGATCTGCAGCCGCACCAACAGCACCTTGAGCGGGTCGGGGATGGCCTGGTCGCCGAGGATAAACTCGAACAACATGGTCACCACATCAATGGTGTCCTGAGTGACCGGCTTGAGGTGGCGGGGGTTGGCGCCATCGTTTTGGATTTTGTCGATCAGGCGCCGGCGCACGTCGTGGATCTGGGCCAAGCCGATGCTGTTGTTGGCGAAGGACTGGGCGCCGAGGCTCCGCTCCTGGATCGACGACAGGGCGTCGATTAGGTCCGGTTGCTCCGCCTCGGCCTGGCCGGCCGCGGCCTGGCCGTCCGCATCTCGATAGCGATGCAACACGTCCTGCAAGCGCTGGAACACGGCCCCTTTGACCGCCGCGCGCTGGCGATCCGCGCTGGCTAGCGGGCGTTTCTCCGGCGCAGGGGCGGCGGTCTCCGGGCGCTCCGCCATGCGGATGTCCTTCATGCGCAGCCCGGGCAGCACCCCGAACTGCTCGAAGAAGGCGTTGAGTTGATCATAAAACCCCCCCAACCGCTCCACGAGCACCGTTTCGAGCAGGCGATAGAGCACCAGCCGCACCGGACCCGCCACCTCCAGCGCGTGCACCACCTCCCGAAAGCTGTCGCAAATCGCCTTCGGGGCCAGCGGGTTGTCGGCGTTCGCCACCTGGGCCTCACCCGCCAAATGGCCCACTCGGGCGCTGGCCAGGGCTAGCTCGCGGTGGTAACGGCTCTCCGCCTTGGCCACGATGTTGCTGACCGCCAGCCGCTCTTCGAGGTCCGTCTCGTCCATCAGTTGCAACTGACCCGGGGCGAGCTGGGCCTCGGGGTCCAAGTCGTGCAGCCCGGAGCGACTCCAAAAGCGGTCGTAGCGACCGAGCAGGCCGCGGAGGAAGTCTTGGCGCAACTCCGGCCAGCGCCCCCGGACGGTGCGCAGGGCGGAGTAGAAGTCGGTCTGGAACTCGTCGCCTCCGCTCTGCGACACCAGCCCGTAGATGGTGTCGTCGATTTTCTCCTGAATGCTGTCGAGGTAGCGCGGCAGCAGCTTTTCCACCAGGCGCCGACAGGCCACCGCCACCCGCCGCAGCCGTGCGGCGTCGGGTGGGTGGCGGGCATCTCGCGCAGGGGCCGTGATCGGTAGTGACGGATCGCTCATGGGTATTGGCGCAACAGCGAGTGGTTGTCGTCCGGGCGCGCCGCCGGCGGCGCCGGGGGCAAGGCGCTCGATGCGCCGCGCCCCTGCCCCATTGTAGGGCCATTGGGCGTCGAAAGACAGCGCCACCCCAGGCTCGCCTTTTGAGCCCGCCAGTCCTTAGGCTAACGGAAACACCGAACAGGAGGGGCAGTGATGCAAGGTACCACGATAATCGCAAAAGGCGGCTGGCTGGGCCGGATCACCGCCCTGGGCGCGATGATGACCGGCCCGGTGCTGCAAGCGGCCAGCGAATGGAAGGAGCCGTTAATAGAGACCCTAATCGCCGGTTTTCGCCACCACCACGGGGCCGCGCTCTGGCCCTGGATCCGGCTGGGCGACGAACTGAGGCTCAGGCGCGAGCCCGGCAACCGCTACGACCCGAGCGCGGTGTCGGTGTGGTTTCAGGGGCGCAAAATCGGCTATCTGCCGCGCACCGCAAACAGCCGGGTGGCCCGGGCCCTAGACCGCGGGCGCCGCCTGGAGGCGCGGGTGACCGAACTCAAGGCCCCCGGCTCGCCGCACGACTGCCTGCGCCTGCGGGTCAGCATGATCTGCCGCCGGCCCTAGTCCAGCCGGCTCAAAGGGCGGAACAACCGCCCCGAGCGCCTTCGGGACGCAGAGCAAAAACACACCTCACCGCAGTATCGGAAACCACCGTGGGAGCGGATTGCATCCGCGATGACGGCCTTTGATCCGGCGCAAACGCCAGCACCAAGCCGCTGGCGCGGCGGACCGCGGTCGCAAACCGCGCTCCTAAAAGGGTTGGATCGATTGATTTGTTGTTTCCGCTACTTCGGCGCAGGCGTACTAGCCCCTAGCGCCTAGTTCGTGGCTTCAAGCTTCAAACTTCACCCCAATCCCGCCGAGGCCGCAATAGCCCCCCGGGTTCTTGGCCAGATACTGTTGGTGGTAATCCTCGGCGAAATAGAAGGTCGGGGCCGGGACCACCTCAGTGGTAATGGGACCCAGCCCCTTGGCCCGCAGCGCCTGCTGGAAGGCCTCCAAGGTGCGCTGCGCCTCGGTGTGTTGCTGCGGGCCATAGGTGTAGATGCCGGAGCGGTACTGGGTGCCCGCGTCGTTGCCTTGACGCATGCCCTGGGTGGGGTCATGGGTGTTCCAAAAGGCTTGCAACAGCTCGCGGTAGCTGGTTTTCGCCGGGTCGAACACCACCCGCACCACCTCGTTGTGGCCGGTGAGGCCGGTGCAGACCTCTGCATAAGTCGGATTCGGGGTGAAGCCGCCGGCGTAGCCTACGGCCGTGCTGAATACCCCGTCCATCTCCCAAAAGCGACGCTCCGCGCCCCAAAAGCAGCCCATGCCGAACAGGGCCAGTTGCATCCCGTCGGGGTAGGGCGGGGCCAGCGGGTGGCCGTTGACCGCGTGTCGATCGGCGACCGGCATGGGCCGATCCCGGCCGGGCAAGGCCTGCTCGCGAGTCGGTTGTTGGGTCTTGCGTTGAGACAACAGCATGGTTTCGCCCCCGAATGCAATCGAACGTGGGACCGCCGCAGCGGCGCATGCCCATTAGCTTGGGGGGCCGCGGCGGCAAATCAATCCGCCCCTCGGCCGTGCGGCCCTGGGTTGCAAGCGCGAAAAGGCTTGACTTCTCGATTCGGCGCCCCTAATATGCTCGCTCTTTCGCGGGGCGACTTCGGTCAGCCCCGCCGCATTTTTTCCGCTTCGAGATCTTTCGAGGCGGATCCGGCTGGCGACGACGGGCGTCCCATCGAGCGGATCGGGGCGCCGGGTCGGTGTCTGCATTAAACGGGTTAGGGGTCCTCAAACCGGGTTTCCTGGGGAAAGCATTTAGAATGGCAACGATCAATCAATTGGTGCGCAAGCCGCGTCAGCGCAAGCTGGAAAAGAGCAATGTTCCGGCGTTGGAGGCTTGCCCGCAAAAGCGCGGCGTCTGCACGCGTGTTTACACCACGACGCCGAAAAAACCGAACTCGGCGCTGCGCAAGGTCGCTCGCGTGCGCCTGACCAACGGCTACGAGGTGACCTCGTATATCGGCGGCGAGGGGCACAACCTTCAGGAGCACTCGGTGGTGCTGATTCGCGGCGGCCGGGTGAAGGACTTGCCCGGCGTGCGCTATCACACGGTGCGCGGCAGCCTCGACACCTCGGGTGTCGAGAAGCGCCGCCAAGGCCGTTCCAAGTACGGCGCCAAGCGGCCCAAGGGTTAACCCGCTGCGATTCGTTCGCCCACAGGATTTGAGCTGAGTAAATAGTCATGCCAAGAAGACGTATTGCATCCAAACGCGAGACACTGCCGGATCCGAAATACGGCAGTGATCTGCTAGCCAAGTTCATTAATATGATCATGCAGGACGGTAAAAAGTCCGTGGCGGAAAAGATCATCTATGACGCCCTGGATCGCGTGGTGGAAAAGGGCGCTTCCGAGCCCTTGGAAACCCTCGATAAGGCGCTGGAAAACGTGCGCCCGATGGTCGAGGTGAAATCCCGCCGCGTGGGCGGCGCCACCTACCAGGTTCCGGTCGAAGTGCGTCCGGTGCGCCGCAATACGCTGGCCATGCGTTGGCTGCTCGACGCGGCCCGCAAGCGCAGTGAAAAGTCGATGTCGATGCGCCTGGCCGGAGAGCTGATGGAGGCCGCAGAGCAACGCGGTTCCGCGGTGAAGAAGCGCGAAGACACGCATCGCATGGCGGAGGCCAACAAGGCGTTCTCGCACTACCGCTGGTAACGATGGTCGCGACCCCAAGCGGGGTCGGGTTGCAGTTTTGGTTCTTTAATAATTCGGGACGGGAATATTTCAGTCGTGGCACGCACTACGCCCATTGAGCGTTATCGTAATGTCGGCATCATGGCGCATATTGACGCCGGCAAAACGACGACGACCGAGCGCATTCTGTACTACACCGGTGTGTCGCACAAAATCGGTGAAGTGCATGATGGCGCTGCGACTATGGATTGGATGGAGCAAGAGCAAGAGCGCGGAATCACCATCACCTCCGCTGCCACCACCTGCTTTTGGAAAGGCATGGATATGGACCTCCAACTGCACCGCATCAATATCATCGACACCCCGGGGCATGTGGACTTCACGATTGAAGTCGAGCGTTCCCTGCGGGTGCTCGACGGCGCCTGCGCGGTATTCTGCGCCGTAGGCGGGGTGGAGCCGCAATCCGAGACCGTGTGGCGCCAGGCCAATAAGTACAAAGTGCCGCGCCTCGCGTTCGTAAATAAAATGGACCGCATGGGGGCCAACTTCCTGCGCGTGGTCGAGCAGGTGCGCAGCCGCCTGGGCGCGAATCCCGTCCCGATGCAATTACCCATCGGCGCCGAAGAGAACTTTGAAGGCGTGGTGGACTTGGTCCGCATGCAGGCCATCTATTGGGACGAGTCCTCAATGGGCATGCAGTACGCCCAGCAAGCGATTCCGGCGGGGCTGCAAGCGGCTTGCTCGGAATGGCGCGAAAAGCTCGTCGAGGCCGCCGCCGAGAGCGACGAGCAGCTTATGGATAAGTACCTCGAAAGCGGCGAGCTGAGCAACGACGAAATCAATCAGGGCATCCGCGCCCGCACCCTCGCCAACGAAATCGTGCCGATATTCTGCGGCTCGGCATTCAAGAACAAGGGCGTACAGGCCGTACTCGACGCCATTATCTACTATCTGCCCTCCCCGGTGGATGTGCCACCCATCCGCGGCATCCTCGACGACGATGCGCAAACCGCGGCCGTTCGCCATCCGACCGACGACGAGCCCTTTGCCGCGCTGGCGTTTAAAATCGCCACCGATCCCTTCGTCGGCTCGCTGTGTTTCATTCGGGTGTATTCCGGGGTGCTGAAGTCGGGCGATACGGCCTACAACCCGATTAAGCGCAAGCGCGAGCGCATTGGTCGCTTGCTGCAAATGCACTCCAATAACCGCGAAGAGATCAAAGAGGTTCGGGCGGGCGACATCGCCGCCGTGGTCGGCCTCAAAGAGGTCACCACAGGTGAGACGCTGTGCGACCAGGGGAAAATGATCACCCTGGAACGGATGGAGTTTCCCGACCCGGTCATCTCAATCGCGGTAGAGCCCAAGACCACCGGCGACCAGGAAAAGATGGCCCTGGCGTTGGGGAAATTGGCGCAAGAGGATCCGTCGTTTCGCGTGCGCACCGACGAAGAGTCGGGCCAGACCATCATTTCGGGGATGGGCGAGCTGCACCTGGAGATCATCGTGGACCGCCTCAAGCGCGAGTTCAAGGTGGAGGCCAACATCGGCAATCCGCAGGTGGCCTACCGCGAAACCATTCGGAGCCAGGTGGAGCAGGAAGGCAAGTTCGTGCGCCAGTCCGGCGGACGCGGCCAATACGGGCATGTGTTCCTGCGCATCGAGCCCAAGGAACGGGGCGCCGGTTACGAATTCAAGAACGGCATCGTCGGCGGCGTGGTGCCCAAGGATTATATTCCGGCGGTGGATAAGGGCATTAAAGAGGCCATGCAGAGCGGCGTGCTCGGGGGCTATCCGTTGGTGGATGTAAAAGTCACCCTGTATGACGGCTCCTACCACGACGTGGATTCCTCCGAGATGGCGTTCAAAATCGCCGGTTCCATCGGCTTTAAAGAGGGTGTGCGCAACGCCAAGCCGGTGCTGCTCGAACCCGTGATGAAGGTCGAGGTGGCCACGCCCGAGGAATACATGGGCGACGTGATGGGCGACCTCAACGCCCGCCGCGGCATAGTCCAAGGCATGGAAGACGCCCCGGCCGGTAAACAGATTCGGGCCGAAGTGCCCCTAGCCGAGATGTTCGGCTACGCGACAGACCTGCGCTCCGCAACCCAGGGGCGAGCTACATACAGCATGGAGTTTGGAAAGTACGCTGAAGTTCCGGCGGCTATTGCCAACGCCATCATCAAGAAACAGTAACACCGAGCACATAGGGGTAGAGCTGTGTCGAAGGAAAAGTTCGAACGCAAAAAGCCGCATGTAAACGTCGGCACCATTGGTCACGTAGACCATGGAAAGACCACGCTGACGGCGGCAATGACCAAGGTGATGGCGGAGACGCACGGCGGTGCGGCCCGTGCATTCGACCAAATCGATAACGCCCCGGAAGAGCGTGCGCGCGGGATCACCATCGCCACCTCCCATGTGGAGTACGAATCCACCGTGCGTCACTATGCGCATGTGGACTGCCCGGGCCACGCCGACTATGTGAAGAACATGATCACCGGCGCGGCGCAAATGGACGGCGCCATTTTGGTGGTGAGCGCGGCCGACGGCCCCATGCCGCAGACCCGCGAACACATCCTGCTGTCGCGCCAGGTGGGCGTGCCGTTCATCGTCGTGTACATGAACAAGGCCGACATGGTGGACGACGAGGAGCTGCTCGAACTGGTGGAAATGGAAGTCCGCGAGCTGCTTGATCAGTACGAGTTCCCGGGCGACGACACCCCGATCGTCACCGGCTCCGCGCTCAAGGCGCTGGAAGGCGACACCTCCGACATCGGCGTGCCCTCCATCATCAAGCTGGTGGAGGCCATGGACGACTACATTCCGGAGCCGGAGC
>JAABTK010000108.1 GCA_011389885.1 Gammaproteobacteria bacterium
GCCGGCGCCAAGCTTGAATTCCACAGCAACACCCCCGCGCGCCGTAACGCACCATCCCCGCTTTGTCATGGGCAATGGTGCGTTACGCCCCGCGCGGCGATTCGGGGTTGGCGCGATAATCTGGCTTCCGGGGCGTTTGCGGTTTAGATGTTTTTGCAAAGGCGGGGCTAACGCACCCTACGCCGCTCACCATTCACAATTCACAATTCACAATTCACAATTCACAATTCACAATTCACCATTCACCATTCACCATTCACCACTATCCGGCTTTTCTGTTTGCAGGGGGAAATTCTCGAAACACCCGCGGGGGTTTGGGGGAAGTCCAGAGGTAGACCAGGCTGATTATCCCCAGGTAGAGCAGCGTAAGTAGCGGGCCGTCGATTTCGCGCGCGCTGTGTTGGATCTGGAATCCGAAGAACGCGAATTCGGCCAGGATTGCCGCGCTAAGCAGGAGGCGGCCGCGGCGCCAGATCCAACGGGGTGCGGGACCCGCCTCGGGGGTGCGGCGGGTGAAGCCGACCGCGGCTACTAGGACGCCCGGCAGGCTTGAAAGAAACAATAGTAGGTGGGGCCGGGTGGCGTTGGCGCTTTTCAGAAAAGCCAAACTATCCCCCATGGTGGGCAGGTATGGCAGCAGGAACAGCAGCAGGTGTTTGAACGCAAACACCAGGACCAGCCCCAGCAGCAGCGGGATCTTGAGCACTTGGTGGTCGTTGTAATCGTCCGGGTTATATTGCATGGGGCCTTGGTTGCGACGCCGGAGCCGGGGCTATTCCCGCCAGTGCTGGGGCTGGTCGAGGGGGGCGGCGCAGCGCACCCGCCCCTGCACATGGCCGAGCAGGCCGGGGCGCAGTGCGCGCACCATCCAGGCGTCGGCCTGTTGCGGGAGGATCGGGCGGGGGGCTTCAAGGCCGAGGGCGCCGGCGGGCTGGAAGCCGAAGCGCGGATAATAGCTCGGGTGGCCCAATACGAACACCAGGTCTACGCCGGCGGCGGCCAAGCGGCTTAGGCCGAGTTGGATTAAGGCGCCGCCCACCCCGCCGCCTTGGAACGCCTGGGCGACCCCGAGCGGGGCGAGGATGCGGGCGGTGACGCCGACGGCCTGCGGTTGCAGTTCTACGGCGGTGAACAGGATATGCCCGAGGGGGCGTTGTGGTTCCTCCGCCAGCAGCGACAGCAGGGGCTGCGCCGCGGGGGCGTCTAGCAGGGCGTCGGTTAGGGCGGCGATGGCGTCGCCCTGGCGGTCGCCGAAGGCGTCGCGATGGATGCCGCGAATCGCGTCGCGGTCGGCTTGGGTCGAGCTTCTCACTTCCATTTTCCCGATCCTCTGTGTGCTATTGAATGTGTCCGATGATGCCTTCCAGCTCGTCTAGGCTGTTGTAGCTGATCACCAGCTTGCCCTTGCCGGCGCCGCCTTGTTTGATTTCCACCCGCGCCCCGAGGCGGTCGGAGAGGTTTTCGCGCAGGCGGCGCACGTCGGGGTTTTCCGGCGGCGGTTCCGGTTTGGGGCGTGCCGGGTCTTCGCCTTGCAGGCGGCGCACGAGCTTTTCGGTCTCGCGCACCGAGAGGCCTTTGGCCGCCACTTCGCGCGCGGCGTCGCTTTGCAGTTGGTCTTTGAGGCCGAGCAGGGCGCGGGCATGGCCCATTTCGAGCTTCTTTTCCTCAATCAGTCGCGCCACATCGGGGTTGAGGTCGAGCAGCCGCAGCAGGTTGGTGACCGTGGTGCGGGATTTCCCCACCGCCTCGGCCACCAGTTGATGGGTGAGACCGAATTCCTCCAGCAGCCGGCGCAGGGCCGAGGCCTCTTCCAGCGGGTTGAGGTCGTCGCGCTGGATGTTTTCGATCAGGCCGATGGCCATGGCTGTTTGGTCCGGCACGTCCTTGATTACCGCCGGGATTTGGTTCAGGCCCGCCTGTTGCGCCGCCCGCCAGCGCCGTTCGCCGGCCAGCAGTTCGTAGCGGCCGCCTTGGATCGGCCGCAGCACGATGGGCTGGATGACCCCTTGAGCGGCGATGGAGTCGGCCAATTCGCGCAGGCTGTCGGGGTCGAAGTCGCGCCGCGGTTGAAAGCGTCCGCGCTCGATCAGGTCGAGCGGGATGGCGTCAATGCCGGCGCGCCTTGGCGCATCATCCAGCTCCACTGCTTGTTCGATGGAGGTTCCGCTCCCCAGCAGGGCATCCAGGCCACGCCCTAGGCCACGCTTTTTTGCCGCCATTAT
Organism: Gammaproteobacteria bacterium; assembly: GCA_011389885.1. Taxonomy (GTDB): domain Bacteria; phylum Pseudomonadota; class Gammaproteobacteria; order Chromatiales; family Chromatiaceae; genus JABBTK01. The sequence goes on from JAABTK010000108.1 coordinate 2,223, forward strand.
GGTTGTTTCCGAAATCGTTGACTCAAGCCTTGGGCCGCGCGCGAAACGCCGGGCCAAGAGGGTTGCAGGCCGGCGTTGCAGGCCGGCGCCCCGGCGCCGTTGCAGGCGCCAAGGGGCGCTCGATTCAGCCGTCAACGACGGCCTTTTCCTGCGCCTTGCGCCGCCGGGTCAGCTCGCCGGCCAAGGCCTGGTAGCTGACCGAGCCGCGCGAGGCCTTATCATACTGCAAAACGGGCAGGCCATGGCTGGGGGCCTCGGCCAGGCGCACGTTGCGCGGGATGATGGTGCGGAACACCAGGTCGCTGAAGTGGCTGATCAATTGGGCCGAGACCTGGTTGGCCAGGTTGTTGCGCGGGTCGTGCATGGTGCGCAGGATGCCTTCGATGCTGAGTTCGGCGTTGGCCGCGGAGCGCACTTGGCGGATGGTGTTGAGCAGTGCGGTGAGGCCTTCGAGGGCGTAGTATTCGCACTGAATCGGGATCAGCACCCCTTGCGAGGCCACCAGTGCGTTGAGGGTCAGCATGTTGAGCGACGGCGGGCAGTCGATGAACACATAATCGTAATCGGCGGGGCCGTCGCCTAGGGCCTGGCGCAGGCGCTTTTCCTTCATCGGGGCGTCCATCAGCTGTACCTCGGCCGCGGTCAGGTCGCCATTGGCGGGCAGCACGTCGTAGCCGCCTTCGGGGGACCGCATCACGGCTTCGGCTACGTTCGCCTCGCCGAGCAGGACATCGCAACTGGTGATCTGGAGCTGGTTTTTGTTGATCCCCGAGCCCATGGTGGCGTTGCCTTGGGGGTCGAGATCGATCATCAGCACCGAAAGCTTTCGGCCCGCGAGGCTGGCGGCAAGGTTGACCGCGGTGGTGGTCTTGCCCACACCGCCCTTTTGGTTGGCGATACTAATGATTCGGCCCATTGACGATTACCGGCGCAGTCGGTTCGAGGAGGTTTCGAGACGGGGTCCCGCAGGGGCCGCTAGTGTCTTCGATCCGGGTCCCGGATACAAGGCGTCTATCAGCGCATAGAAAATTCGTGTGGCCAGGCAGGCGCATCCCGGGGTGGTAAGGCTAGGCGAAGCCCTGTATTCTGTCGTACCTTAGATTTTGGCGTGAGACTGCGCCAAGCATGTAATAACCAAGCGCCTATGTCAACTATTTTTCCCGGACCCGGCGCCTCACATCCGACGAACCGTTCCGCGACGGAGGTAAATCCATGACGGAAGTAATCGCAACCAACCAGACGATCCTGGTGGTCGGCGGTGGCATCAGCGGCATGACCGCCGCGCTGGAGGCCGCCGAGACCGGCAAGCAGGTGGTCCTGGTTGAAAAGCGCCCCTATGTGGGCGGCCGTGTCACCCAGCTGTACAAGTACTTCCCCAAGCTGTGCTTTCCCACCTGCGGGCTGGAGATCAATCAGCGCCGGGCCAAGATGAACCCCAACCTCACCATTCTCACCCTGGCCGAGGTGACGGACCTCAAGGGAAGCGCCGGCGATTACACCGCCTCCGTCAAGATCAGCCCCCGCTACGTCAACGACAACTGCACCGCCTGCGGCGACTGCGAAAAGGCCGTGGAGGCCGAGTTCGACGACGACTACAACTACGGCATGGGCCAGCGCAAGGGCGCCTATCTGCCGCATTCCATGGCCCATCCGCTGCGCTATGTGATCGACCCGCAGATGCTCGGCAGCGAGGACGCGCAAAAGGCCAAGGACGCGTGCAAGTACGACGCCGTCGATTTGGACATGCAGGAAGAGACCATCGAATTCAAGGCCGGCGCGGTGATTTGGGCCACCGGCTGGAGGCCCTACGATGCGGCCAAGATCCAGCCCTATGGCTATGATCGCTACGCCGATGTGATCACCAACGTGGAATTCGAGCGCATGGCCGACCCCAAGGGCCCCACCGGCGGCAAGCTGGTGCGCCCCTCCGACGGCAAGGAGGCCAAGAACGTGGCCTTCATTCAGTGCGCCGGCTCGCGGGATCGCAACCACCTCTACCACTGCTCACGCATCTGCTGCATGGCCACCCTGAAGCAGACCCACTATGTGCAGGAGGCCTGGGGCGACGAGGGCAAGTCGAGCGTTTACTACATCGACATCCGCGCCATCGACCGCTTCGAGGACTTCTACCGCAAGGTCCAGGAGAACGCGAACGTCTCCTTCATCAAGTCCAAGGTGGCCTCCATCACCCAAAGCAAAGACAGCGGCAAGCCGGTGCTTAACGGCGTGGATACCGAGGGCTACAATCGCTACGCCAACGAGCACGACCTGGTAGTGCTGGCCGTCGGCATGGAGCCCAGCGTGGACCCCGAGAGCTTCCCGGTGGAGATCCAACTCAACCGCGAGGGCTTCATCGAGCCCGCCACCGACAACGGCGGTGTGTTCGCCGCCGGTTGCGCGTCCGACGCCCTGGACGTGAACCGGTCAGCTCAACACGCCACTGGCGCCGCTCTGCGCGCCGTTCAAGTGGTCAATCGCGTAGCCGGAACGGAGGGTTAAACCAGTGGCTGACGATAAGAAATTTGCCGGGTTCATCTGCACCGGCTGCGGCATCGGCGACCGCCTCGACGGCGGCCGGCTCGAAACCACCGCCAAGCGCGATGGCAAGATGCAAGAAGTGAAGTCCAGCGAGATGCTCTGTAACGCCGAAGGCGTGAAGATGATCCAGGACGAAATCGACGGCGGCGCCACCCATGTGATGATCGCCGCCTGTTCTCGCCGCGCCAAGGTGGAGGCCTTCAACTTCCCCACCGTGGCCATGACCCGCGCCAACCTGCGCGAGGGTGTGATCTGGGTGCGCCCGGACACCGACGAACACCGCGAGACCACCCAGGAGATGGCGGACGACTATATCCGCATGGCCTGCGCCGAGGCGCGCTCCATGAAGGCCCCCTCGCCCTCCGGCGAGCAGGAGCTGAACAAGCACATCCTGGTGGTGGGCGGCGGCGTCACCGGCATGAGCGCGGCGCTGGAATCCGCCGCCGCCGGCTATCCGGTGACCCTGGTGGAGAAGACCGGGGCCCTCGGCGGCCACCTGGCCCAGCTCTACAAAAAGAGCCCCGGCAAGGCCGCGCCCCGGGGCTTGCCCAACGCCTTGGACGCCGAGTTCCCGGGTCTGGAAGACACCGGTGTGGAAGGCCTGATCCAGCAGGTGGAGGAGAACGCCAATATCACCGTTCACCTCAACAGCACCCTGACCAAGACCCAGGGCGCCCCCGGCCGCTTCAAGGCCGAGATCGCCACCGAATCCGGCTCCACCACCGAGGCCGAGTTCGGCGCCATCGTCCAGGCCTCCGGGTTCACCCCTTACGACGCCAACCAGCTCCCCGAGTTCGGCTACGGCAAGAGCCCGGACGTGGTCACCAACCTGGAGCTGGAAAAGCTCGCCAAGGAGGCCGCCGGCGGCCCCATTAAGCGCCCCTCCGACGGCAAGGAAGTGAAGAGCGTGGCCTTCGTGCAGTGCGCCGGCCAGCGCTCGGAGAAGAAGGGCCATCTGCCCTACTGCTCCGGCTTCTGCTGCACCACCTCCATCAAGCAAGCCATCTACTTCAAAGAGCAGAACGCGGATTGCGACACCACCGTCCTGTACACCGATCTGCGCACCCCGGGCGCCGCGGGCGAGGACTTCTACCGCGCCGGCCAGCAAAAGATGGTGACCTTCTCCAAGGGTGAGGTCAGCGAAGTGGCCGCCGACGGCGGGCTCAAGGTCAAGTTCAAGGACCTGATCTTGGACGAAGACACCGAGATGGACGCGGACCTGGTGGTGCTCGCCACCGGCCAAGTGGCCAACACCGGCCCCGACCCTTACGCCCAGCTCGCCTTCGAGGAGGCCGAAGAGGGCTCCGAAGAGAAGGAGACCCTGCGCAAGGCGCTGGAAGTGGCCCCGCCCTCCATCCTCAACTTGGAATACCGTCAGGGCACCGACCTGCCGCTTTTGAAGCACGGCTTCGCCGATTCCCACTTCATTTGCTTCCCCTACGAGACCCGCCGCACCGGCATCTACGCCGCCGGCCCCGTGCGCCGTCCCATGGACATCCAGCAGGCCCGCGACGACGCCGCCGGCGCCGCGATGAAGGCGATTCAGGCCGCCGAAAACGCAGGCAAGGGCCGCGCCGCCCACCCGCGCTCCGGCGACCTCTCCTTCCCCACCTTCCGCAGCGAGGGCTGCACCCAGTGCAAGCGCTGCACCGTGGAATGCCCCTTCGGCGCCATTAACGAAGACGAAAAGGGCTACCCGGTCTACAACGAGTCGCGCTGCCGCCGCTGCGGCACCTGCATGGGCGCCTGCCCGGTGCGCGTGATCTCCTTCGAGAACTACTCGGTGGAGACCGTGGGTCAACAGATCAAGAACGTCGATATCCCGGACGAATTCGACGAGAAGCCGCGTATCCTGGTGCTGGCGTGCGAAAACGACGCCTACCCGGCGCTGGATCAAGCGGCCATGAGCGGCGTGGAGATCAACCCCTGGGCCCGTGTGATTCCGGTGCGTTGCCTGGGTTCGGTGAACCTGTCCTGGATTACCGATTCCCTGAACAACGGTTTCGACGGCATCGTGCTGATGGGGTGCCAAAAGGGCGACGACTACCAGTGCCACTTTGTACGCGGTTCCGCCATAGCGCACGAGCGCATGAGCAAGGTCGGGGACACCCTGGAGTCCCTGAACCTGGAGCCGGAACGGGTGGCGGTGTATGAAGTCGCCATCACCGACCTGGAGCGCGCCCCCAAGCTGATCAACGACATGGCGGAGACCATCGACAAGGTCGGCATGAGTCCGTTCAAGTTCTAACTCGCAGCGTGGGCTGAGAAACCGCGCGGCCGCCCGCAGGCGGCCGCGCCCAACCCGCTCTGCAAGGGGATCGAAAATGAGTGATCTAAATACCGCAATGACCGCAAAATACCGCAACAACTTCCTCAAAGAGGTTGAAGCGAACGTCGAGGAAGGCGAATGGGTGAAGATGTGCATGCAATGCGGCGTCTGCTCCGGCTCCTGCCCCCTCGGCAAGCACTGGGAGCACCCGCCCCAGGAGATCTTTATGATGATTCGCGCCGGCAAGCGCGATGACGTGCTGAAGAGCGACTCCATGTGGATGTGCACCTCCTGCTACAACTGCATCGTGCGCTGCCCGCGCGAGCTGCCCATCACCCACATCATGCATGGCCTGGCCAACTACGCCAAGCGCATGGGCTTGGCGCCCAAGAGCCAGCCCACCAACCAGTTCTCGCAACTGTTCTGGGACAACATGATGAAGAAGGGCCGCGTCAACGAACTCAAGCTCGGCCTGTCGCTGTACTTTAAAGACGGTTTCGGCGACGGCGTGAAAAACGCCATGGCCAACCAACAGCTGGGCATGAACATGATGAAGGCCAAGCGCATGGCCCCGATGGAAATCATCGGCGGGCATTCGCTCAAGGACGTTTCCGGCTTTCAAAAGATGATCAAGAAGGCCCACGAAATCGAAGACCAGAACATTCAGGACTTCAGCTGAGCGAGGAATCACCGACATGGCGAAGAAAGAGTACTCCTTCTACCCCGGATGTTCCTCGCAGGAAGGCGCATCCTCGTCCAACTACATGGTCTCCGTGGCGACCCTGTGCCAAGAGTTGGACATCAAACTGAACGAAATCCCGGACTGGAACTGCTGCGCCGCCTCCATCGGTTACGGCGGCGGCGGCGAATTGCCGCGGCTGGCCCTATCAGCGCGCAACATCGCCCTCTCCGAGCAGCACAACGCCGGGCAGGACATCGTGGCCACCTGCGCCGCCTGCTGGCTCTCCACCCGCGAGGCGGCCGAGCGCTTCCAGCACAACAAAACCCTCTACGAAGGCGCCCAAACGGCCCTCGGCGAGGCCGGGCTGAAGCTGGAAAACAACACCCCGGTGCGCCACATGGTGGAGGTATTGATCGAGGACATCGGCTACGAAGAAATCCAGTCCAAGGTCAAGAAACCGCTGGAAGGCATCAAGATCGCCGGCTATGTAGGCTGCCAGACCAACCGCCCCTTCGGCATCGACGGCGAGTCCTACGAAAACCCCCTGTACCTCGACAAAATGGTCGAGGCCGTGGGCGCGGACTCGGTGCCCACCTACGAAAAAAAGGTCCAATGCTGCGGCGGCGCCCTGGCCTTCTCCGAACCGGACAAGTCCCAGGAAATGATTAAAGGCATCATCGAGGCCGCCTACGACCACGGCGCCGACATGATCGCCACCCCCTGCCCGCTGTGTCAGGCCAACGTGGAGATCTACCAGGACCAAATCAACGCCAAGTACAGCACCAAGTTCGAAATGCCGGTGGTGTACTACGCCCAGTTGATGGACGTAGCCTTCGGCCGCAATGGCAAAGACTCCGCCCTAGACCGGCAGATCATTAAGGCCAAGAAGCTGGACGACATCGCCAAATAGGCCGCAAGACCCGGTCCCTCCCCGCGGGAGGGGCCGGGCGCCGGGGTGCCGGACAATAAAAAAGAAAAGCAATAAAAACAAACCTAGGCCCTCCGCGAGAGGGCTTTTTATTGTTTAGCCATCGATTCACGAGCATCATGAGGCGCTGGAGGAAGAAATAATGCCTCCCAAGATCCGAGGGCTGATCATTCAGCTTGAGCAAGCGGGGTTCAAGGGGCGTGGCGGAAAAGGCAGTCATAGGAACTTCACTCATTCAAATTTATCCAAACCTATTACAATCCCCGGGAAACCGGGAGACGATGCCAAGCATTACCTGGTTAAAGCTGTGACGCGGGCCATACAGGAGTCGAAGAGGTGAAAGAAAGCACTCGTTACGCAAAAATCGTCGAATGGTCGGATGCGGACGGTTGTTATGTGGGCAGCTGTCCGGGACTGTTCTATGGCGGCTGCCATGGCGACGATGAAAGAAAGGTATTCGATGAGTTGTGCAAGATCGCCGAGGAGATGATCACGCTCTATAAGAGAGATAATAAACCCCTGCCCCCCCGGACATCGGGGAAAGACTTGGCCAATAAGCTCCAAGACGTCGCCTGAGTCTCTCCCGCCATCCAAACGATCAACAGTTCTATTGGCCGTAATGTAACCTAGCACGCTAGGTCGTTGTTCGCCAAGATTTCCGCCGGGAGCCGCTGGCTGTAGTTTGTTTGTCTAAAGGGTGCTGACCCCTAAAATTAGACGTGCCATAGCGTCTCGGACTGTCGCACAATTAGTGGATTTAGCAAACTGTCACCGTAATTGCTTAGTCCGCGCAGGGCGCCGGCGATGGGCACGGCGCTGACAGATCGCGACCAAAGCCAATGACCGGGGGAGCGCCTTTGCCCATCCTACGCGCTTCGG
>JAABTK010000109.1 GCA_011389885.1 Gammaproteobacteria bacterium
CTTGGCCATTGTTTGTCGGCACGGGAAGGCCCGGGATCTGGGACAGCACCTTGCGCAGCTCCGACATCTCCACTTGCACCGTGGCCTCCGCCGCCGTAATGTCGTCCGCCACGAACAGCGTCTGATTGGGGCTCACCTGTTGCCCGATTTCGATTTCAGACTGATGAACTCGCAGATCCCAGGGGGCCTCGAACCGGGTATCTTCAAGGTCTTCTCGGGCATTGGCCAGGGCGGATTCACTGCGGGCCAGGCGGGCGCTCAGGGTATCCTTGCGCACGGGGATCAGATTGAGCTGGTTTTTCAGAGACTGCACCGCCTGCTGTTGCTGCAGGGTGGCTCGCTGTTGTTCATCCAGCCGGGTCTGTGAAAGCGAACCCTTTTCCGCCATGGTTTTGATTCGCCCCAGTTCCCGCTGGGCAAGGGCCAGCCGACGATTTTCCAGCTCCAGCAGTTCGCGGGTGTTCTGCTCTTCCTGGTCCAGTTGCCGCCGTTCCGCCTCCAAGCCCGCAATGTCGGCCCTGGCAGAGGCCTCTGCCAGTTCGTAGCGGGTCGGATCGATCTCCAGCAGACGGGCGCCCGCGGCAATCAGGTTGCCGCTTTCCAGGTCCGGATGCTTCCAGATGATGCGGCCGCCGACATTGGCCACCGCCTTCCAGCTCCGGGCGGGTAACACCTGACCATAGCCGCGGGCTTGCGCGCGAACGATCACCGGGTCGACCGTAAGGATTTTGACGGGTGTCGTTGCGACCCGTTCCGCTGTGCGCTCCGGTGGTTGCTTCAGCTTCACCATGACCACCACGAAGGCGATGCCGACGATCAGCGTCACGAAAAGTATAAGCTTGTGCCTGCGGTGCATCGAAAACCTCCTGAACACGGGCGCTGAAAAGCCTGCTTCCACCAGCATCCGCAACCGCACCGGTTTGTCGGCGTCTTGCGGGTCAAGCTGGCCGATGGAGCTGGCGCTGTTTGTGTATGGGGTGCTGCGCCCGGGCGAGATTCAGAGAACTCTGGCGTCGCCGGGTGCTGGCCATTTTGGAAGGCGGGGGAGAGCCAACGGCTCACGCCCGGCTGCTCTGATCCAGAGCGGCGGGCTCGGTCCGATGCCGTACCTGACCGCATCAAGCCACGAAAACCCAAATCATTCCTTGATCCCGGTCAAACCGATCGACTACAGTGATCGTGAGGATAAAAAAATACCCGCTACCGATTCTTCGAGGTCGTGAGCCAAGGGCCGTGGCAGACAACGACGCCCCGCATCGAAGCCCGTCGAAACCCTGCGTGGCATCGCCCATCCACCGGGAAGATCCGAGTATGCCCGCGAAGATACAATGCACGCAATGTCGGCTCATCACCACGCCCGACGAGCAATACGGGGCCTTCCTGATCCAGGCCCCGGTGACCTTGCCGTCTCTGGATCACGACCTCTGCCTGATGCTCAGATGCACCATCAAGGCCGATGAACACCGCATCGAGCTGGAAGGCGTGATGGATTCCACCGGCGCACCGGCGCAACTGACCGAGGTCGCCCAGGCCGAGATCCGCGCCCTGCTCGACAAGGTCGCCCGTCATCGGGTCTGCGGCAGCCAGAAGATCTGCCCGGCCGAGATCATACGGCTGGTCCAACAGTAGGCCCCGCCTGCGCGCCCCCTGACCCGGTCGCAGTGCGCAGTCCCCTCTTTGGAGGACAAGGCGGAGCTGTCGGGCACGATCCTGATCGCCGCCGGGCCGCCGACCCTCGCGGAACACCCGGGAGCGCCATAGGCGACCTCAGGCCTCGCAGGATTCAGCCTGTGCTCCAGGCCCGGGGCCGCTTCATGCCTGCGATCTTGCAGGCCTGCTTCACGTAGCCGTAGGGGAAGAGCCTGAACAACTCGTTGCGCGCCTTGCGCCCGTATCCCAGGTCGTCGGCCATGAAACGGACCACGAAGCGGGCATCCGCCGCCACTTGGTGGTCCTCGTAATAGCGTCGCATGAATCGGATCACCTCCCAGTGCTCCCTCTCCAGGCGCAGCTCCTCGCTGCGGGAGAGCTCATGCGCCACCTGTTCGTCCCAACGATCCGGATCGACCAGATAACCCTCTTCATCCGTCTTCACCCACTCGCCTTCGAAACTGGACAACATTTCGACGCCTCCTCTGTTGGGAATAAAGGGGCCAAGACCCTTAGGTATTGCTTTGCGGTTTATCGGGTCTTATTTCGCTTTGGCGGTCTTTGCGCTTCCTTGGCGGTCTTCGCGTTATTTGATTAAAGCCCTCAGCGCTTGGCCGGGGATGGTGCGTTACGGCGCGCGGCAATGCGGATGTTGGGTTCGGGTTTCGTGGTTGGCGCGCCTAACGCACCCTACGAAACTGCACTCCCGGCAAGGTCGAGGCTTTAGCCGGTGCGAACTTGGCCCCTTAAGCCGCGAAATTCGCTGAAGTACGCGGAATGGATTGATTTCTGGTTCAATTCCGGGTATTCCCTAAAGCGGCTGATCGCGGTCGCAAACCGCTCCCGCAAACCGTTCCCGCAGGGCATTTATTGATTGATTGATTCATTGTTGCCGTTACTTGGTCGGCGCGGCGGTGCTAGGCTTGTCGTCTCAGCGTAACAACGATCCGGGTTTTATCATTTAATGCATCCAGGGTGATATCGCCATTCATGGTCTTGGCGCAGAGGTATGCAGAGTAGGTTCCCAATCCGATTCCGTGCCCCTTGCCATGGGTTATGTACTTGTCAAAAAAACGCTCTCGGACCTCTTCAGGCACCGCACCAGCATTCGTGATCGCGATATTCAGCCTGGATTTGTCCCGGTCATCAATATCGACCGCAATGCTTCCGCCTTCCGGCGAGGCCTCGAAGGCATTTTGTATCAAGTTGTAAAACATGGGGTAACACAGCATTTCTTCTGACCTCGCCCATATTGGCTGGCCCGCTGGCAGACTGTCTCCATTTAGGGTGACGCGCCATTCATTCGCATAGTCCACGCCACTCGCCACCTCACTCAAGGTATTGAATAGAATGGGCGATATATCGATGGTTTGAATGCATGCCTGGTAGGTTCCGGCCTCCATTTTGTAGAGATCCAGGGAACGATTGATCATGGTCAGCATTGTTTTACCGGCACGCTCGATCATTTCCAACAGGTTTTTGCCAAACGGGTCGATATCATACTTGTTGCTGATGATGCGGGGTAAAGAGATAATCCCGCTCAACGGGGCCTTCAAATCATGCCGAGTCATGTTCTCTACGTCGTCGCGCAGCCGGGCGGACTCTTCCAGGGCGCGATTCCTGTCTTCCACGGCCTGTTGCATAGTACGCAGCTGAAGATGGGTGCTCACCCGCGCCCGCACCAGCGCCGGGCGAATGGGCTTTGAGATATAGTCCACCGCACCGAGGTTGAAGCCCCGCAGTTCATCGGCCTCATCCGCCAGCGCGGTGACGAAGATCACCGGAATGGCGCGGGTGGCCGGATCTGCCTTTAATTGCCGGCACACCGCGTAGCCATCCATGTCCGGCATCAGGACGTCGAGCAAGATCAAGTCCGGCGGCGGGCTCTTGCGGGCCAACAGCAAGGCGCGCGGCCCGTTCGGCGCGGCCCGGATCGTGTATTTTTCCCGCAGGGTAGTGGATAAGGCAAGGATGTTGTCCGGCGCGTCATCAACGATCAGTATGGTTTTCATGACTTGACCAGGATTGCTGTGCAACAGGGCGTGGCGATCCCCGGCTCCGCCTTTCCTTTCGGGCGAGGGGCGAGGGGCGAGGGGCATGCCACGCGTGAAGAGATAAGATAACAGAAATCCGACGCGGACTTGAGTGTGGAAATCATCGTTTCGCTGCAGGGCGCTGAATCGACTACTGGGTTGCTCGGCACGGCATCTACCACCCCAAGCGGTCGAGTTCTCGCAGCGCCGCTTCAAAATCCATCGCCTCGATCGCTCGCCGCAGGTCTCCGGCGGGTTCGCCTTCGGCGTACTCGGGAAGGAGATCGAGCCACTCGCAGGCCGCCGGGTCATCCCCGCGCAACAGGTTGCGCAGCCGCTCCAGGTCCGCGTCACCGGGTCTTTGATCCGGGGCGGGCGCCGCATTCCGGCGCCCTTCCGGATCCTGAGCAAACCAGGCATCCAGTGCCGCGAGCACTGGTGTCAGCTGGCGCTCAACCTCGTTCAGGGCACCATCGATCTCTTGCGCCGTGGCGGACTCATCCACGCAGCTGGATTCCAGCCCCTGTGCCGCCCGGCCGACCGCCCCGGCGCCGATCAATTGGGCCGCCCCTTTCAGGGTATGGGCCTGGCGGATGGCCTCTTCCCTAGTATCGGACTGCAAGGCCGCCTTGAAGTGGGCGGTAAAACCCCGATGCCCACTGGGAAATCCCAGCAACAGACGCCGGTAGAGTCTGGCATTGCCGGAGCAGCGATGCAGGCCTTGCCCCAGATCAACCCCGTCCAGTTGTTTGGGGAGGTCCGCATGACAGACCCCGGGGCGTTGCCCGGCGTTCTGTGCGCTTGACCCGCCTTCAGCAGGGGCGAACCAGTGCGACAGGGTGCGACGCAGCAGGCCGCGATCGATCGGCTTGCCGATGTAATCGTTCATGCCCGCCGCCAGCGCCTGTTTCAGATCACCGGGCATCACACTGGCGCTCATGGCGATAATCGGCAGGTCTTGATACCGTTGCTGGCGACGGATCGCTTGCGTCGCGGCGTAGCCGTCCATTATCGGCATCTGAATGTCCATCAGGATGCCGTCAAAGGCCTGCCCTTCAAGACGCGTCAGCGCCTCCTCGCCATTCCAGGCGGTCGTCACTTCGGCCCCCTCGGCCGCTAGCAGTTCCAGTGCCAGTTCCTGGTTGAGCGCATTGTCTTCAACCAACAGGATGCGCGTCCCTCGCAGATTGGCGCCAGTCGGTTGCGCGCCCTCCTCCCTGGCCTCCAGGGCGGTCGCGTCGCCGATCTCCAGCCACAGGGTGCAATAAAACCGCGAGCCCTCGCCCGGCCGGCTCTCCACCCACAGCGCCCCATCCATCAACCGCGCCAGCTTTTGGCTGATCACCAGCCCCAGACCGGTTCCGCCATAGCGCCGGCTGGTGGAGCTGTCGGCCTGAGTGAAGGACTGAAACAGCCTGCTCAGTTGCTCCTCGGTGATCCCGATGCCGCTGTCCTCGACCACGAATTGCAGTTCGGCCCGCTCTTGCGCATGCTGTTTCAGCGCGCCCCGAACGGTGACATGGCCTTGGTCGGTGAATTTGACGGCATTGCCGACCAGATTGAACAGGATCTGACTGACGCGTAGCGGATCGCCATGCAGCACCGGCGGGATGTCGTCGGCGATATCGACACCAAAGGCGAGGCCCTTGCGGGCCGTTTCGAGCCCGAACAGGTCGTTTATCTGATCCACCAGGGCTTGCAGGCGAAAGTCGACGGCTTCCAGTTCCAGCCGCTCCGCCTCGATCTTGGAGAAGTCGAGGATATCGTTGATAATGCGCAACAGGAACCCGGCAGACTGGTGCACCTTGGCGATCAGGTTATGCTGGCGAGACGTGAGCCCACTATCCAGGGCCAGTTGGGACAGGCCGATCACCGCATTCAACGGGGTGCGGATCTCATGGCTCATGGTCGCAAGGAAGGCGCTTTTGGCGCGGTTCGCCGTCTCGGCCGATTCCTTGGCCCGATACAGATCGAACTCCGCCTGTTTGCGGGCCTGGATCTCGCTGCGCAGCTTGTGATTCCAGTAGAGGATTAGCATCAGGATCAGCGTCCCTCCCGCGAAGAACTGCCATAGCACCCGGTAGTCGGCCTCGGTGGTGACCGTGACTTGCAGCCATTTTTGCAGGATCCGGTTCTTCTCCGCCGCGCTGATGCTATCCAGCGCCTTTTGCAGGATCGGCGTCAACTCCGGCCAGTCGCTGCGCACCCCCAAACCCATCTCGAAGCGATAGGGCAACTCACCGGAAACCTTGAGATTGGTAATGCCTTGATTGCGCACCATGTGGCTCATTACGGCGATACTGCCGACGTAGGCGAAGACCTCACCTCTGGATACCGCGAGCATCGCCGCGCGCGCATCGGGATAGGGGCGCAACACAATGTTCTGATATTGGGCGAGCAAATCAGCGGTGGCATAACCCTGCTCGCTCGCCACGGTCTTGCCCTTGAGCCCTTCCAGGCCTTCGACGAAGCCAACCTGATCCTGGGTCACAATCACCATCTGATGGGAAATGTAAGGCCGGGTAAAGCGGGCATACGCCCGCCGCGGTTCGGTCTCCATGGCAAAGGGGAGCAGGTCCAGCTCGCGATCTTTGAGCCGTTCCAGGGTTTCGGGCCGAGACCCCGCTGGCGACATCTCGAACCGAATACCGAGCCGTTGCTCGATCAGCGCCAAATAATCCGCCGCGACCCCTTGATAGACGCCGTCCTGCAACTGCTCGAAGGGCGGCATCGCCGCATACGGACCGAAGCGAATCACCGGGTGCGCCTTGAGCCAGGCCTTTTCAGCAACACCCAATGCAATCACCGGCGTCTCTTTCCGCCCCATCCATTTGGCGAATATGGCGTGTCGCGCCGGCTCGCTGATGCTGGAAATGGCCTTGTCGAGGATGGAGCGCAGCAGGGGATGTTCCGGGTTGACGCCGATATGCACCCCCATCTCTTCGCGTGCCGAGAAGGCCGGGACCAGATCGCTCATCAGATACTTGTTGAACAAATAGGGATAGAAAAAGTACCCGATCAGCGCATCCGCCTCGCCCGCGATGACCTTCTGCATCTGTTCGAGGGGTGTATCGACCATCAGCTTTTCCACACCGCCGATTTGGTCGATATAGCCCTCGGCGCCCCGATGGCCCCGCAGCACCGCGACCCGCCGCCCTTTCAGGTCGTCCGGGCCGTTGATCGAGGAAATCTGCCGTTGATTCGTGTAGAGGGTAAAGGGGGTGGAGGTATAGGGCTTGGTGAGCAGATATTCCTCCTGGTGCCGGGGCGTCTCTAAAACCGAACACATGCCGTGCCTGCCGTCCGTTTTGGCAAGCTCGTGTACCTGCGGGGACGGCACCACATCGAGCTGGATCTCGCGACCGATCGCCTGGCTGATCAGTTTGAACAGGTCCGGAACAATACCGACATGCCGCCCGTCGGCATCCAGCATCGAGACCGGCGGATAGGCGCCGATGGCGGTAAGGCGGATTCGGCGGTTTTGTGCCAGCCAGGCCCGCTCGGCCGCGGTAAGTTGGATGGCGCTTTCGGCAAAGCGGCCCCAGTTGTGCCCAAACCAGCGATCGACGAGCATCTGGCGTTCCGTCTCGCTGATACCGCGCAGGGCCTTGTTCAGGATCGCGGTCAGTTGCGGCCAGTCGCGCCGCACCGAAATCACCAGATCACCCCCGATCTTCGGGACCTGGGCGACGATGCGAACGTCGTCTTGACCGCTCTGCTTGCGCGAGTAATCCAGGGTGATATTGGCCACCACCACGTCCACTTGGCCCGAGGCCAGCGCCGAGAGCATCGCCGTATTATCGGGCAGGGCGACAAGCTGTATATCGTCACGCCCGCCGAGCAACTGCTCTACCGCTCGCGTCCCGGCATAGTAGCCCACGCGCATGCCGCCAAGGGATTCCAGGTCTTGCGGAGGGGATGATTGATCGGTGCGGGCGTAGAGATAGAAGTCGGTCTGTATCAACGGAAGGGTAAAGTCGAAATCATCGGCGAATGCAGGCAGCGGGAAATTGAAACCGATCATGTCGATGCGCCGCTCGATGCCGGCATGGACGATATCATCCCACTGCCCCAGCTCCATGCGGATCGAGGTTCCCAGCCGCTCGTTGATCAGCTCCAGATAGTCCACGAAAAAACCATCAATGGAACCGTCATCGATGGTGACCGTGCTCGGCGGATGATCGGCCATGAAACCGATGGTCAGCTCCGGATGTCGAGCAAGCCATTGCCGCTCTTGCGGGGTCAGATCGACTTCGACGGGCGCCCGCGGCTGGGCGAACAGGAAATCGCGCAGACGCTCGTCCCGATAGCGGTCTCTGCCGCCCCGGATCGATGCGGCAATCTCCTCGATCATGGGCGCCTCCAGGGCCCCAACCGGCGATTGCGGTCGATTGATCAGCGCCCGGATCTTCTCCGCCTCATCCAGCAGGGCGTCGCGCCCCTTGCGCTGGGAATACTCGGCAATGATCAGATCGGCAATCTCTTCCGGGTGGGCCAGCGCATAGTGCCAGCCGGCCGTGGTCGCCTTCAGAAACTCCTTTACCTGTTGCGGGTTTCGGCTGGCATGGGCCTCGCTGGTGAAAAGATAGACATCACCGCTGCTGCGCATGTAGTCCGCCAGCGTGATGACGTTGAACTCAATCCCCCGCTGCTCCAGATCATAGGGCTCATTGATAATGAAGGCCATCATCGCATCCACCTCGCCGCGCACAAAGAGGGCGGTATCGAAGGTGTGGGGGATGATCTCCAGGTTATCACCGGGGATGAGCCCCTTGCGTTCAAAGAGTCGCTCCAGCAGCGGCTCTTTCAGGTCCTTGGCCGCGATCATCAGTCGCTTGCCCCGCAACTGCTCCAGGCGCTCGATCTCCGGCGAGGCGAGGATCACCAGCGGGGTCTGCTTGAAATAGTTGGCCACCAGTTTGACCGGCTCGCCCTCCAGCCGCGCCCTGACGATCTGGCTATTGGTCACCGCATACTGCGCCCGCCCGGAGACCACCTCGGCCACGATATCCAGTTCCGGCTGATACTCGGCCAGCTCCACTTGCAGACCATGATCCGCGTAATACCCCTGGTCGATCGCCGCATAGAATCCGGCGAACTCGAACTGGTGCTTCCACTGGAGTTGCACGCGCACGGTCTCCAGCGGCCCCGCCCAGGCCGCGGAGAGCAGCAGCAGCGACACCCCGAAGACCAGGCATGCCCATAGAGAATAGGGCAAAGAGCGGAGGCGCCGCCGCCTTGAATGCGCGGGCAAGCCGTCCCCCCGGCGCCCCTCACGCGCCCTGGGGGGAGACGTCCCGAAGGCCCTTGAAGATTTCCTGTTCAAAGCGTGCAACAAACCCCGCAGTGTACGCGTTCACACCCGCCAAACCACTTCTCCCGCCGGGAGGGAGCTTGAGCGAGGCCGCAAAACAAACTGGGGTGCAAACGACCGCGACCGGATTGCAAATGAAAATCGGGGACACCCAAAAATGTGGAAATATGGGTGTCCCCTTCTTCCTTTTCCTTCTTCCTTTGGGTGTCCCCTTCTTCCTTCCCTTCTTCCTTCCCAGCCTCGCCTAGCCGCCTGGAGTATAGCCCTCGGGCTGTGCGCGTTTCCGGTTAGGCGCCCAGGTCAAGGGGTGTACGCCCTGAGCCCGCGCTCACGGGAAAATCGGAAAATCGGAAAATCGGAAAATCGGAAAATCGGAAAATCGGAAAATCGGAAAATCGGAAAATCGGAAAATCGGAAAATCGGAAAATCGGA
>JAABTK010000010.1 GCA_011389885.1 Gammaproteobacteria bacterium
GCGGCAGGACTTTTCATCGACCCCCAGGTCCCTGACCTCGGAATAGTCCGCTTGGGCGCGCGCCTGCGGCACATAGTGGTCCAGCACCCGCCAAATCCGGCCCGCAGTCTCCTTGGGAACGCCTGTCTTGCAAGCTCTAGTTTGGGGACCAGCGGTGTCTCAAGCTCGCGTTTGACCCACTGGCAACCCAGGCGATTTCGGGCTACCGAGCACACGAAGAACCGCACAGCCCGAGGGCTTTACTCCAGGCGGATTGGCGAGGCTTCAGCGCCGCACAGGCATCCCCGCGCGGGAGCGAGACACAAGCAAGAAAAACCGCCTCCGCGTGCTCTGCGGACCTCTACGCCCTCTACGCCCTCTACGCCCTCTGCATTCCTAAGGGCCGTTGTTTCCGTTGGTTGCGCGGGCATACGAGGGGTGGGTTTGTAGCATGCCGGGGCGGATGTGAATTCTCAATGATTTTGTAACCATTAGGGTTTAGAATCCCGCAATTTCGTTGTTACAACAGGAAAGCGGCGATGCGAAACTATTCTGAACCCACTGGCCAGATCGGGGCTGGTTTTTCTTCTGTTTTCAAGGCCTTGGATGGGCACGCCAGGGCCCAGCAAAGCGCGCGCGGGCGGCATTTCATCGAGGTGTCGGGGGTGGACGGCCAACTGCATACCTGTTTGGTCGAGCAGGCCCCGGAACCCTTTCGGCCCGAGCAGGAGTTGGCGGCTGCGGCGGAGCTGTTGCGCGCCTTACGCGACCAAGCCAGCAGCCGGCATAACGCCGTTTCGTTGATCAACGGCGTGGTCAACGGGCTGTTGGGACAGCGCGGCTATGCCTTCACCCAGTGCCTGGTCGCCGAGGACCGGCTCACCGCGGAGGCCTTGGATCGGATTCGCCACGGCCTGCGCTATGACCCGGATCATCCGGCCGCTTCACCGACGCTGGCCACGGTGCAGGCCGCGGCCCATGAGTTGTTGCAGGCCTTGGAGGCCTACGCAGCGGCGCATGGGCTTGATCTGAGCGCGGGTTCGCAGGGGCTTGGCTGGTTCGAGCGGAGGAGCAAAGGCGGCGCCCGCAGGCCTTTCCTGGCTTGGCTGTGTCCATTCGCGCGCTTTGCGGGATTCGGGCGGCTGTGCGCGACTGAATGACCGAGCCGCGTGCGGCACGGTCCGCCGGTTCGCCCTTGGGCTATAGCAGGCCGGGGAAAGGCCCTGAGGGTTGGGGGGATTCGTCATCGAAGCGGCTGCGGATCGCCTCGACTTTTTCTCGATTGTTCAGCAGTGCCTTGACGCAGGCCGGGTCGAGTTTGGACTGGGCCTGCTCCCGTAAATAGGCGAAGGCCTCGTCCACCGACCAGGCGTGTTTGTACGGCCGTTTGCTGGTCAAGGCATCGAAAATATCGGCCACGGAGATAATACGCGCCTCCAGCGGGATTTTGTCTCCGGCGAGGCCGAATGGGTAGCCGCATCCGTCCATGCATTCGTGATGATAAAGTGCGATGTTGCGCAGGATTTGGATATGGTGGTATTGGGATAGGCCGAGGTTGGCCAGCATGCTATCGATAATGCTGCTGCCCTTTTCCGTGTGGGTCTTCATCACCGCGTATTCGTCGGCCGTGAGGCGTCCGGGCTTGAGCAGGATGCCGTCTGGTATGGCGATTTTGCCGATGTCATGAAGCGGCGCGAAGAGGAAGATGTGTTCGATGTATTCGTCGTCCAGGCCATGACTCGCGGCCAGCTCCTGGGCGATGAGGCGAGAAAATCGGGACATCCGCTCCAGGTGCCCGCCCGTTTCGTTGTCGCGGTGGTGGGTCATGTTGCGGGCGGTTTCCACGGCGCCGGTGAGGGTTTGCAGGCGACAGACCTCTTGGATCACCGAGAGGCTCAGTAGGTGGGCGCAAAGATCCAGGTAGTGCAGCAACTCTTCGGTGAACGCGTGGGGGGTGCGGGAGTTGAAGAACAGGAAACCGAAGAAATTTTCGCCTTCATAAATCGGCAGGGTGTAGCTGGAGCTGTAGCCCATTTCCCGTATGCGGCGGGCGTGGGGGGCGTTTAAGTGGACGAAGATTTGCAGGTCATTCACCAAGCGGGCCTCGCCGGTATCGCGGATGCGGGAAAGGGTTTGCGATTCGCCGAGGCGGCTTTCATAGTTGTCCAGGGCTTGCTCGCCATGGTCGCTGCTATGTACAAAGGTTTTCAGCAAATCCGTCTTTTCATCGTAAATCGCCACCGCCAGGCGGTTGATTTCGATGTGGCGTTGGTTGATCACCTCGTGCAGATAACGAATCTTGTCCCGCAGGGGGACGTTTTTCCGCAACGGCGAAAGGCTGTCTTGCTGGGAGACGATGGCTGGCGAGTTCATGGCTGAAACCGAATTGCAGCGGCGGCCTGGACTGCGGGCGAACGTGGCGCGAAAACGGATAAGTGAATTAGCATGTTCTTGTGCGGAGCCTTGCCTTATTGGGAAAAGTTTATCATAGTTTTTGTGGATTTGAGAGTAAACTTGAACCGGGGTTCGCGTTCGCCTGACGGGGCAGTGCGCGGGCTCAGCGGGGAAAGTAGTGCCAGGCCTGCCAAAAGACATACAAGGAAAGCAATCCCATCAAGCCCTGAATCAATCGGCGCAGGGCATTGGCATTCATGCGCCCCAGCCAACGGGCGCCGATCTGGGCGCCGAGCATGCCGCCAAAGCCGAGCAATAGAGCGATGTCCAGTCGCAAGTTGCCTTGCAGGGCATGCCCGGCGAAGGCCGCCAGGGCGGTGATCACCACCACGCCCAGGCTGGTGCGCACCGCGGTCTTGAGCGGCTCGTGCAACAAAAGCACCTGTAACGGCACCAATACGACGCCGCCGCCCACGCCGAACAGCGAAGCCATCAGCCCGGCCAACCCGCCGCCGCTGATGCGCCCGCCCCAAAGGGTGCCGGCCCCGACTGCATGAACAGGCGGGGCCTGCGGCGTCGGGGCGGCCCCCAGCCGGCCTCGCAGCTCGAACAGGTAGATCGATAGCAGCAGCAGGCCGCCGAAGCTGGCTAGCAGCAGGTACTGGGCGGCGGCGCCGGCGAGATAAACCCCGAATTGGGCGCTAATCACCGCGGGGAGCCCGAACGCCAGCACCTTGGGCAGCTCCAGTTGACCCGCGCGCCAGTTGCGGATGCTGCCCGAGAGGGCGTTAATCGTCATCACCAGGGCGCTGGTGGCCACCGCCTCCAGCGGCGAGAGCCCCACCGCCACCATGAGCGGCACCAGCAACAGCCCGCCGCCCACCCCGGCCAGGGCGGCGAGCACGCCAGTGGCCAGCCCGCCGCAGGCCAGCAGCAGCCCAGTCCATCCCAGGAAGTCCATACGAAACGCCCAATGAGAAAAGGACCCGAAGGCCCTTTTCCTAACCGCGATCAGTTCGGACTATTGCCGACGCCGGGCGGCCCGCAGAATGGCGGAAAGCAACCGGGATCGCCTGGGTCACCCGGATCGCCTGGGTCGCCCGGATCACCCGGATCGCCTGGGTCGCCCGGATCACCCGGATCGCCTGGGTCACCCGGATCGCCTGGGTCACCCGGATCACCTGGGTCACCCGGATCACCCGGATCACCCGGATCACCCGGATCACCCGGATCACCCGGGTCGCCCGGATCGCCTGGATCACCCGGAGGGTCTCCGGTACCGCCACCCGGAGGGTCTCCGGTACCGCCACCCGGAGGTGTGCCGCCACCCGGAGGTGTGCCGCCACCCGGAGGCGCTCCACCGCCCGGAGGGGAACCGCCGCCCGGGGGATTACCGCCGCCCGGAGGGAAACCGCCGCCCGGGGGATAGCCGCCGCCCGGCGGGTTGCCGGCGCAAGGCGGGTTCAAGCAGGGCTCGGGCACGCAGCTATTCGGGGCCGTATGGCAACAGGGGTGCTGCATATCATCGCACAGTTGTTCGCGGAACAACATAAAGCAACCGGCGCGCCGGCGGCGATCGCTGCGATCGATAAACAAAATGCGCACCGGCAGGCGGTCGAAGCCCAAGCGCTCGCCAGCCGCCACCAAGACCTCGGAGTCTTGCTCGTAGGCCAGCACCTCTTCCTTCTTCTTCAGGGAAATGTAGACCGGGTCGGTGACGCCTTCCTTGCGGATTTCGTCCATCTTCTCTTCGACGGCCTCGTCTTCCGGCATTTGGTCTTCCTCGATATAGCTCAGCAGCTCATCCACTTTCACCATCAGGTGGTAGGAGAAGGTCTCGCCGAAGGGGTAGCCCTTGCGGATCTCCCGGTACATGCCGTGTTCGGCGAACAGCAGGCGTTTGTCGGATTCGGAAAACCGTTGCCGCACCACCGGGATGCGATCAAAAGGATACAGCTCGTTGGCGGTGTAGACATGGCGCTGGGTGTTCATGCGACAGCCCATTTTGTCGAGCCACGACAGCATCACCGGATACCGGCTCCACCCCAGCTTTTGCGCGGCGATCAGTTGCGCATGGGCCTCATCCTCAAAGCGCACCCGTTGCTCGCTGTAGTACAGGTCCACCGTCAAGGCGCTATCGAGGGCGTCTTCGGTCCTGCCCGCCTCCATGTTCTTGATCCGTTCCATCCATTCTTCCACCTGCTGCTCCTCGGGCTCCTCCTTGGGGAAGTGGGTCAGCAGCCCCGGGATGTCCATTTGCACATGGAATTTGAACGGAAACGGCCCGGCGTGGGGGCGATCCACCAACAGCATTTGCAGCTCGTTAAAATAGCGATCGGCCACCCACTGGACATGCGGGTGACGCGCCAGCTCATCGAGATCGTAAAATGAGGTGTCGGTGAGGCCGGAACAGAGACCGGACTCGGTGAACGCGAAGCGCACAGGCAGCTCGGTCATCCCCAGTTTTTCCGCGGCGAGCAGGAACTCCTGCTCCTCACGCAGGTGAGCGCCGCCCTCCAGCGCGCTGGAGACGATCAGATGGACCGGCTCCTGGATGCCCTCGGCCTGCAGTTGTTTCACGAAGGCATCGATTTTCTCCGGCTCGGGGTCTTCGTGATCGTCGTCCCGGAGGTAGTTGCGCAGCCGCTCAATGGGTTCGATGTAGTGATAAAAGAAGCCCTGGTGTGCTTGATCCTCGCGCAGCGGAAGCAGCAACACCGCCATCGAGCCGGTGTAGCGGGAGACCACAGTGGGGGTCCAGTCCTCGCGCTCCTCCACTTCCTCCTCCAGGTACCGGATGGTGTATTCCTCGGAAGAAGAGGCGGCCCCGCAATAGCATTCGTCACACAGCCAAGTGGGAAAGCCATTGAGCACCGCGACGGCCGATGCCACGACCTGATCTAGGTGGTCCGGGTAGGTTGCGGCGGCGGCCTGCATGGCCTGATCCACCGGCACCCCTTCGCGCACGGCGCGTTCAATCAAGGCCTGAAAGTCCGGCTGGGCCTGAGCGCCTTGGCCCGCGACGAGGATGGGCTCCTGGGCGGCCACGCCCAGCGGCAGCAGGAGCGCGAGCAGCAGGGTCATGAAACGACGCCCTGAAAAGAAATTCAAAAGCACTGGTCTGTCCCCTTGGTTCGTGTTTCGGGTCGGGCTGCACGCCGGAGCGGGTCCGAATCTCCCATTGACGAGCGATATTAGATTAGATTATAGCCCCTGCACAGGAGGAACCCAAACCAGATTCACCGACTTTTGAGGATTCGCGCCTTATCCCGCTGCCAATCCCGGTCTTTTTCGGTGGAACGTTTGTCGTGCTGCTTCTTACCTTTGCCCAAACCGATTTCCAGTTTCGCCATGCCGCGCTTCCAATACAGGGCCAGCGGGATCAGGGTGTAGCCCCGGCGCTCCACCTGGCCGATCAGCTTGTCCGCCTCCTGCCGATGCAGGAGCAGCTTGCGGGTGCGGGTGGCATCGGGCTGGATATGGGTGGAGGCGGTGGGCAGGGGCGTGATGTGGCAGCCGAGCAGGAACACCTCGCCGCCCTTCAGGTTGACGTAGCTCTCGTTGATCTGCACGCGGCCGGCGCGCAGGCTCTTCACCTCCCAGCCCTCGAGCACGAGGCCCGCCTCGTGGCGCTGCTCGATGAAATAATCGTGCCGCGCCCGCTTGTTGAGCGCGATCGTGGAGCCGCCGCCGGTCTTTTTCTTGGGTTTCTTTGCCATAGGGGGATTGTAACGAATTCCCGCGCTTTCGCCGAGCGGCGATTGCCGGGGTCCAGAGGCCGGCGCCGCGCCTTTCTTGTGAAATCCGTCAAATTGGCTGAAAATGCGGGTTTGAAGAATATGCTGGCCGAGGTGCGGCGTCGCAGCCCGAATCCTGCGCAGGCGTTTGGCGCAGGAGCGCGAACAAACGATGCGGGGGCGGCGCCCTGGCCTCCAAGGCAGGCCGCCGCCGATCGCCGGACGCGGCGGGCGAACTTCGAGCCTCGGGCGCCGGGGCGAAAACGACCCCTTAGGAAAACCTGAAGATGAGTGAACACACTTCCATTCACGGCCAGTGGTCTTCCCGCTTGATGTTTATCCTGGCGGCTGCGGGCTCGGCGGTGGGGCTGGGCAACATCTGGAAATTCCCCTACATCGCCGGCGAGAATGGCGGCGGGGCCTTTGTGCTGTTTTACCTGCTGTGCATCGCCTTGGTGGGCATCCCGATCATGATCGCGGAGGTGATGCTCGGCAGGAAGGGGCGTCAGAGCCCGATTAACACCATGCGCAGCTTGGCCCGGTCGGAGAACGGCAGCCCGCTTTGGGCCTTGCTCGGTTGGGCGGGGGTGGCGGCCGGCTTCCTAATTCTGTCCTATTACAGCGTGATCGCCGGCTGGGCCCTGGCCTATGTGGCGCGTTCGGTCGCCGGGGTGTTCAACGGCGCCACCGCCGACGGCGTGCAGAGCATTTTCACCGACCTGGTGCAGGACCCCGAGCGCCTGCTCGCTTGGCACAGCCTGTTTATGGTGATGTGCATGCTGGTGGTGGCCCGCGGCGTGCGGCACGGCTTGGAGCGGGCGGTGCGAATCCTGATGCCGGCGCTGTTGGCGTTGCTGGTGGTGCTGGTGGTTTATGCCTTTTTTGAAGGGGCCTTCTCCACCGGGCTGGCGTTTTTGTTTCAGCCGGATTTCGAAAAACTCTTCTTTCGCTGTGAGACCATCGGCGGGGTTCGGCAGTGCGACTTCACCGGCGATCCGATGATTGTCGCCATGGGGCATGCCTTCTTCACCCTCAGCCTGGGCATGGGGGCGATTATGGTGTACGGCTCCTATATGCCGAAGTCGAGTTCCATCGGCGGCTCGGTGATGACCATTGCGATCCTCGACACCCTGGTGGCGCTGCTTGCGGGGATGGCGATCTTTCCCCTCGTGTTCGCCAACGGGCTGGCCCCCGGGGTCGGGCCCGGACTGATTTTCCAAACCCTGCCTATCGCCTTCGGCAGCATGCCCGGGGGGCAATTGTTCGGTTCGCTGTTTTTCATTCTGCTGGTGTTCGCCGCCTGGACCTCGGCCATTTCGTTAATCGAGCCGGCGGTGGCCTGGCTGGTGGAGAACCGGCAGATCGGCCGCGCACGGGCGGCGATTATGGTGGGCGTGACGGTGTGGTTCATAGGCCTCGGCACGGTGTTTTCCTTCAACATCTGGTCGGGCGAGGCCTACCAGTTGTTCGGTAAGACCGTGTTCGATTTGCTCGATTACCTGACATCGAACATCATGTTGCCCTTGGGCGGGCTTTTCATCGCGCTGTTCGCCGGCTGGGTGATGCAGCAGCCGTCGTCGGCCGCCGAGCTGGCGATGAAGCCCTGGGTCTACGGGGTATGGCGGGTGCTGATACGCTATGTGGCCCCGCTGCTGGTGATCGCGGTGTTTCTCAACCGAATCGAGGTGTTCTGATTGGCCCAAGTGAAGAAAAGCGCGTTGGTGACCCACTCGGCCGAGAAGATGTTCGAGCTGGTCAACGATGTGGAGTCCTATCCCGAGTTCCTGCCCTGGTGCCGCAGCGGCAAGCTGCTCAAGCGGGATGAGGCGGAGCTTTGCGGCGAGATCGAGGTGGTGCGGGCCGGGATTCACCAGCGCTTTTCCACCTGTAACCGCCTGTTCCCGGTCGAGCGTATCGATATCCGGTTGCGCGAAGGCCCCTTTAAGAAGCTGCATGGGACCTGGTTTTTCACCCCGCTGCGCGAGGACGCCTGCAAGGTGGAGCTGGAGCTGGAGTTCGAGTTCTCAGGCCGCTTGATCAATGCGGCCTTCGGGGCGGTGTTCGGGCAGATCGCAAACAGTTTGGTGGAGGCCTTTTGCCAGCGGGCCGACGAGGTGTGAGATGACGACAGAGCCAATCGAAGTGGAAGTGGCCTATGCGCGACCGGATAAGCAACTGATCTTAAAGGTGCAGGGGCGGGCGGGGCTGACCATTCGGGAGGCCATAGAAAAGTCTGGAATCGTGGACCATTTCCCGGAGATCGACCCCGAACAGGCCAAGGTCGGCGTCTTTTCCAAGGCCGCCAAGCTGGACACCGAGCTGCGGGCGGGCGATCGGGTGGAAATCTACCGCCCGTTAATCGCAGACCCGAAGGCGGCGCGCAAGAAGAAGGCCTCGGCCCAGGCCAAGCCCGGCGTCGCTAAAGCCGAAAAGGCCCCCGAGACGCAGACGGGCTGAAGCGAGGGAACGCAGGGTGGTTTCGAGTGCAGAAACCCGGAGACACGCGCAGCCCGAGGCGGAGTGGTGAGCGGTGAGTGCGGGTGCGTTAGGCGCGCCAATCACGAAACCCGAATCTAACACCCGCCTTGCCGCGCGCCGTAACGCACCCTCTTCACCTCGGCGCCGACACCCCGGCATCGACCCTAGTGCGTTACGCCCCGCCGGCGGCTCGGGGTTTGGTGCAATGCCCTCGGTTTTCGGGGCGTTTTGAATGCGGGGGCCTTGGGGTAGGCGGGGCTAACGCACGGCGAATCAATCCGCGTAGGCGCGAGTTTGAAACACCACTGGTCCCCAAGCTCCAGCTTGGGGACCCGCGTCTTGGAAGCTCTAGCTTCCCGAACCATTCGCCAAGCCGGAGCTTGCAAGACAGGCATTCCCAAAGAGGCTGAGGGAGCGAGCATCAAATCGAAATGCCTCTCTGCGCCCGCTGCGGTTCTCCGTGCGCCCTGCGTTCCGAGGGCGCCTGGGTGGTTTCCGATACTTAGGCGCGGCTGTACTAGGAACGCAGAGGGTACCGAGGACCGCAGAGCGCGCGGAGGCGGTTTTTTTGCTGGCTTGCTGCCCGCCCGGCGCTGAAGCCTCGCCTAGCCGCCTGGAGTAACGGCCCTCGGGCTGTGCGGGTTTCCGGTTACGCGCCCGGGCCAAGGCCTGTACGCCCCGAGCCCGCGGTCATACAGGGGGGCGGGCCAGCGAAGTGCATTCGCCGCTGAAGCGGCGGATGTCGGGTGCGGCTGCTTATCCTTTCAATCGAAACGCCTCTCTGCGGCTCTCCGCGTGCCCTGCGTGCCGAAAGCGCCTGGGTGCTTTCCGATACTTAGGCGCGGCTGCACTAGTCCCGACCCTTGTAATCCGGGACCGTGATGACGCCTTCGGGTTCCGGTTTCAACTGGGCCTGCCCGGCGCCCGGGCGCAGACTGCCTTCGATTCGAGTGAGCCGGTCGCCCTTGAAGAACAGGGTGACGCGTTGCTGCTCGAACTCGTCGGCAGTGGTCAGGATGCTGTAGTAGTAGTCCCAGCGGTCGGCGTGAAACACGTCCACCAAGGTGGGAGTGCCCATCACATAGCGGACCTGGTGCCGCGTCATGCCGGGGCGCAACCGATCGACCATCTCCTGGTCCACCACGTTGCCTTGCTGGATGTCGGGGCGATACACCAGCGGGATGCTGCTGCGCTCCTCCGGCATCCCGGGCGGCTCATCGGTGGAGGCGCATCCGCCGACGCCCAGACTTGCGCCGCACAGTAGAGAAATGAGAACCTTTTGCATACTGAATCAATCCGCATCAAACGAAGCATGAGTTGGGTGATGCATGATACCCGAATTCGGCTCCTCAAGACATGGCGATACGGCAGCGAAAAACGTGGAAGATCAAGAACTGAAGCAGGCGGGCCTCAAGGTCACGCTCCCCAGGCGAAAAATCCTGGATATCCTCAAGCAGCCGCAGGCCCGGCACTTCAGCGCAGAGGACATCTCTCACGCCCTCTATGACCGCGGGGAGAATATCGCGCTCGCCACCATCTACCGGGTGCTGACCCAGTTTGAAGAGGTCGGCTTGGTGCAGCGGCATAACTTCGAGGGCAGCAGCTCGGTGTTCGAGTTGGCCCGCGGCGGCCACCACGATCATGTGGTCTGCGTGGATTGCGGCGTGGTCAAGGAGTTCTACGACGAAACCATCGAGAAGCGCCAGCGCGAAATCGCCGCGGACCTGGGATTCGAGATCGAAGACCATGCGCTGATTATCTACGGCCGCTGCAACGACCCGGAGTGCCGCGAACGCAAGCGCCTCGCGGCCTCAAGGTGATTCGAGGCGGGCTGCGCGAAAAACGGTTGACAGGACCTGGGGCGCGGCGTAGAGTACGCGCTCTCGCACGGTGACGCCCGGAGCGGGAATGATCAGCCGAGGTGGCGGAATTGGTAGACGCGCTAGCTTCAGGTGCTAGTGGGGGTAACCCCGTGGAGGTTCAAGTCCTCTCCTCGGCACCACTTTCGAGTGGGCCGCTCTGCAAGGCTCATTCAGGCGCCATCCCCTTGGCGCTCTCATTAAGGGTCTCCCCTCAAGGCCCGACACCCGCAAACCCCCTCCCCAGTCCGGCAATCTGTGTTTATTGGCGGTTAGGCGAACGCAGCCCCCAAGCCCGGCTAAAGCCCCAACCGCCAAAGCCCCTCGGAGCGCAACACCAGCAAGCAAAACCGCCTCCGCGCCCGGTGCGATCCTCTGCGCCCTCTACGCGCCTAAGGCCTAAGGGTCGTTGTTTGGGCGCAGGCGCACTAGCACAGCTGCGCCTGAGTATTGGAAACAACCCAGGCGCCCTCGGAACGCAGGGCACGCGGAGAACCGCAGAGGGCGCAAAGAGGCGTTTCGATTGCAAGGATCAGCGCCGCACCCGACATCCGCCGCTTTAGCGGCGAATGCACTTCGCTGGCCCGCCCCTGCATGACTGCGGGCTCGGCGCGTACACGCCTTGGCCCGGGCGAGTAACCGGAAACCCGCACCGCCCGAGGACTATACTCCAGGCGGCTAGGCGAGGCTTCAGCGCCGGGCAGGCGCAAGCCAGCAAAAAAGCCGCCTCCGCGCGCTCTGCGGTCCTCGGCGCCCTTGTTTCCGTTATCCACGCGCAGGCGCACTAGGGCATGTCATCTCAAGGGACTCCATCATATAATGCCGCGACACGCCGCGATTCGGACCCCTGCTCGCCATTGAAAAACGGGTCCTTTTTCGCCCCGCAGTTTCGCTGCAAACGAACGGAGCCTCATGACGGACCTGCAAAAATTACTGCTGTCGAGCGGCCATCCGCCTCTGGTCAAGCATCGCCGGGCCGAGCTGATCGTGTCCCGGGTGCGCATAGTGTCGCTGGTCTTTGCGGTGTTGACGCCCGCTTGGATCTTGGTGGATTACCTGATCTACGCATGGCCGCTGTGGGGTTTTTTGGCCGCGCTGCGAATCGCGGCCTCGGGGTGTTTTTTCGCCGTGGCGCTGTTGAGCAAGACCACTTTCGATATTCAGCGCGCCCGCCGCTTACTGATCGCGATGATGTTGGTGCCGCTGGCCTTCTTCATGGTCAGCAACCCGATTATGTCTAAGTTTGAAATCGATGGCGTCGCCCAGGCGTTGTCCATGGGGTATGTGTTCCTGCCCTTCGTGATTATGGCCGGGATCAGCGTGTTTCCGGTCACCGCCATGGAGGGGGTCGCGCTCACGGCGCCAACGCTGCTGGTGATGTTCTCGGTCTCGTTTTTTCAATCCGATTTCGTGCCCTTCAGCTCCTATGTCGGCGCCCTTTGGCTATTGGCCCTAATCGGCGTGGTGGCCACCGTCGCCGGCATGAGTCAACTGCAATTCCTGTGTCAACTGGTCAAGCAGTCTTCCCATGACCACCTAACGGAGGTCTACAGCCGGGGGGCCGGGATCGAACTGCTAAAGACCCAGTTCGCGATAGCCCGCAAGCAAGGCGCGCCGTTCGCCATCGGCTTCCTTGATCTCGATGCGTTTAAGGCGGTCAACGACAACTACGGCCATGAGGAAGGGGATAACGTGCTGAAGGCGGCGGCCGAGGTGTTGCGCATGACCATGCGGCGCTCCGATATCCTGATCCGCTGGGGCGGCGAGGAGTTTTTGGTGGCGATGCCGCACACCAGCTTCGAGAAGGCGGTGATTCCAATGCAGCGGGTGATGGAAAAGGGCCTGGGCGTGCGGCCGGATGATCGGCTGCAAACCGCGAGCATGGGCCTTGCGGAATGGATCGGCGACGGTTGCGAGAGCTGGACCGAATTGGTGGAGTTGGCCGATCGGCGCATGTACGAGGCCAAGCAGGGCGGGAAAAACCGCCTGGCCGTGGGGAACGAGCGGATTTTGCTGCCCGGAGAGCGGTTTTCCGCCTAGCCGAAACAACGCCTTTTAGGACCGCAGAGGGCGCAGAGGACCGCAGAGGAATGCTTGCTTGATCGTCCCCGCGTTTCAGCGCGGGGATGCCTGGCCGCCTGGAGTACAGCCCTCGGGCTGTGCGGTTCTTCGTGTGCTCGGTACCCCGAAAGCGCCTGATTGCCAGTTCGTCAAACGGAGTGTCAACCGCGAGTTTGAAACACCGCTGGTCCTAGGCTGTCGAAATCGGCCGATTTCCGCGGTTTTCGGACTCCCCGGCTTTCGGATCACAAAATCCGCATCGGGTCTAGTCGCGCACCCGCACGACGCCTCAGGTTCCGCCTCTAGCGAAGTGAGTATTCGCGTCCACTCGCGGTTCAATGGTCTATTTCGCCTCGCTCCCGCACGCGCCCAGGCAATGCGCCCTGCGCCTCGGCGCATCCTAATTCCTGGCACGAGTAAATCGACAACGAAGGCTCGCTCGCGCAAGATGCAAAGGGCGCAAAGAAAAAACCCCTTTTCTCTCTAAGGTTAGCGCAAAAATCGGGCAAGCATCCTATGCCGGAGATCAAAGCCGGAAGCGGGCGAATCCTGCGCTCGAATAATGGTCCGATTTCGACAGCCTACGCTGGCCCCCAAGGAGACGTTGGGCGCGCGCATGAAATCGAAACGCCCCTCTGCGCCCTCTGCGGATCTGCGCGTGCCCTGCGTTCCGAAAGCGCCTGGGCTGTTTTCGATACTTAGGCGCGGCTGGACTAGAATCCGAAGTCGGCCCACACCGGGCAATGATCCGAGGGCTTTTGCTGCCCGCGGATGTCGTAGGCGATGCCGGCGTCCGTACAACACCCTTGCAGGGCCGCGCTGGCCAGGATCAGATCAATGCGCAGTCCGCGTTTGGGGTCGCGCTTGAAGCCGCGGCTGCGGTAGTCGAACCAACTGAAGCGCTCGGCGGTTTCGGGGTGGATGTGGCGAAAGGTGTCCGCCATGCCCCAGTCCGTGATGCGGTTCAGCCACTCCCGCTCCTCGGGCAGGAAGCTGGTCTTGCCCTCGCGCAACCAGCGTTTGACATTGGGCTCGCCAATGCCGATATCCCGGTCCAGCCGGGCCACGTTCATATCCCCCATCACCACCACGCGGTCCTTTTGCGGGTCGAATTCGTGCGCCAAATGCGCCGCGAGGTCGGCGTAGAACTTGCGTTTGGCCGGAAACTTGGTCGCGTGGTCACGGTTCTCGCCCTGGGGGAAATAGCCGTTGAGCACCCGTAGCGTGCCGCCGTCCGGGGTGGCGTAGTCGGCGCAGATCAGGCGGCGCTGGGCCTCGGCGCCGTCTTCCGGCAGGCCGAAGCGGATGTTTTGCGGCTGCTGCTTGGAGAGCAGGGCCACCCCATAGTGGCCCTTTTGGCCGAAATAGCAGACTGCGTAGCCCAGTTCATGCACCATTTCTAGCGGAAACTCACGGTCCTGCACCTTAGTCTCTTGCAGGCCGATAATGTCCGGGTCGAATTGCGCCTTCAAGGCCTCCAACTGGTGCGGGCGGGCGCGAATGCCGTTAATGTTAAAGGACACCAGGCGCAGGGTCGATGCGTTGCTCATAATCCGCTCTCCTTCGGTAGGCCCGCCCCCAGCGGGTCGGCCCCGAGGGTGCCTTGCAGATCCTCCAGGTAGGCGGCGTCGCGCACCTGTTCCAGGCGCGCCTTGGCCAAGGTCAGCCGCTCATCGATCTGCAGGCGCCGGGCCTCATCGCCATGCGCCGGGCTCTCCAGGAATTCCTCCAGGCTGCGCACATGGCAGCTCCAAAGGCGGATGTCGCGCCGTTGCTTGGTCTCCAGGCGCTCGCGATACCAATCGGAGCCCAGCAGGTAGTCCCGGCTGAACAGCTTGCGAATCTCGGGGTCATGCAGCCCCATCCCCTGATATTGGCCTTCGGCCATAATATGCAGCAGGGCCTGCAAGGGCGGACAGGCCTCTTCCACAGAACCGTCCTCCAAATAGCGCATGGCCACCCGTTGGTGGGCCTCGGTGATGTTGCGCACGCCGTCCGCGAACACCGCCATATCCTGGGTCTCGGGCTGGAGGATCTCCGGGGTGAGCACGGCGCTGGGGTTATCGAAGATCTTGCCCAGGAAGGCATGCACAAAGTGCGAGTTGATGCGGTAGCCCAGGCGGCTGGCCAGCACCGGCTCGCCCTTGAAGTCGAAGTCGTCCAGTTTATCCAAATAGCCGTTATTGATCAGGAAATGCGGCTCCCGCTCGTGGGGATCGAGACGCGCCCAAATCTCGGGCACCAGCAGGCTGATGTCGTGGGCGATCTTGACGTTGGCCCCGATATACCCGGCCGAGGAGGAGAAGCCGGCATAGCCGGTCAGGACATAGGACACCAGGGCCGCGTTGAGGTCGGCGGTGGGGCGCAGGGCGTTAAACGGCCCCTTGGTGAGCGCGCCCTCGCTGCCGGCGCCCGTGGTGGAGGGGGATTTGCCCGTGAGGCTGCAAATAAAGTCCATAAACAGCTCGGGCAGCTCCTGATAGTGGATCGGGTTGTACACCGCCAGCGGCCGAATACCCGGTTCCGGCGGGTTGTTGCGGCGGCCGGTGAGCACCGCGTCCACGCGGTGATACAGGGGCTGATCCAGCGGCAGCTTGTGGTGAAAACGGATGCCCGTCTCGGCCGCATACCTGCGCACTGGTTGGATCAAATCGGGACGGGTTTGCAGGTAGCGCGGGTTCTTGGATGGCTTGCCATCCACCAGCCGCGGATGGGCGGAGGACACCACAAAGCCCTCGCCCTCGCGGTAGGCGGCTTGGATCAGCTCCCGCATCGGCGGGGTGAAACGATGCAGGGTCAGCACATCTTCCGCCACCCGGGCCAAGGCCTCGCCGCCCAAGGGTTCGTAGTTGGCGAGAAAATTGTCCGGCTGGGCCAAGTCCTGCTCGGTCTGCTTGTCGAAGCCCGGAATCACCGCATCATCCGGGCGCTGGAACAGGCGGTATTCGCAATTCTTTACCAGCTTGCTGCTCATGCCGCTGTGCAGCACGCGCTTATCGCCTTCGCCGCGCGGCAGGGTGCGGTTGGGGACCACCACCGAGGCGGTGATGTCGTCCTCCATTTGGATCTTCTCCGCCGAGCAAAAGTCCTGTCGCACCTTGAAGGTGCGCCACTTGCCTGCCCGGTCGAAACCGATGCGCAGGTAGGAGCCCATAATGCGACGGTCATTCAGCTTCAGCTCATGGCCCGGGGCGCCGTCGATTTCGTCCACCGACACATGCCGGCGCCAGTTGTCGCCCCATTCGGGCCGATAAAAGCGCTTGATCAGGAAGGCCAGGGCCTGAATCCGCGGCGGGATGGATTCCAGCCAGGCGCGGTATTCCGGCGTATGGGCCGGCGAGGGCGTGAGCAGCTTGATCACCGAGCCCAGGCTGCGCGCGGCGCTCAACGGCGGGCGGGTCGGGTCCTGGTCTTCGTTTTCGTTGCCCGGCAGGTAGCGATGGGTGTAGTCCTGGTCGAAGATCTCCTGCACCCGCGCCAGGTCTTTCTCCAGGTCATCCACGAACAGCGGCCCATAGATCACCGCATCGTTGAGCGACTTGGAGATCTCCGACTTGCCGCCGCCGGAGACCGTGCAGGGCTTGTGACACAACACGCCCTCGGGGTCCGTGCCCACCAGGTTCCAGGTCGGGGCCGAGGGGTGCTTCACCATTTCGATCTTGTAGCCGTTAGGCTGCATGTAGATCTTGCCCGGTTCGAGCCGGATGCGGTGCTGGCGCCCTTCGCGCAACCAGGTGATGGTCTGGGCATTTAGGTCCATGCGTAGATTCTGCGGCACATACACCAAGTCCGGAAAGATCTTGTCGATGCCATGGCCATCGGGCTGCAAGTCCATCAACTCGCCGCATCGGCTCAGCATGTCTTCAAAGCTATAACCGGGTTCCCGGGTCTTGGAATCGACCCCGTACTCCTCGCCGTGGCTGCGGCGCCGAAAGGCCAAGGCCCCGCCGGCATGCTCCTCCTCGGCCAGGCCCATCAAATTGGCCGAATAGCCGATTTGGGTCTTCACCTCTTTCTTGCAGTAGCCGTAGTAGTTGTCGGCCACCAGGGTGACGATCACCCCCTGCTCGTCGCGGGCGGTGAGCTTGAAGGCGTTGCCGCCGTTGTACAGCTCGGCCTCGTCCTCCCAATACATGCCGTCCTGAATCTGGCGCGGGGTGGCCCGCTCCTTGTGCGGCAGGCCCAGTTGGCGTTTGCTCAGACGCGTCAGGTGGGGCGCCAGGATCACGCAACCGGAGGTGCCGGTCCAGTGCGCCACATCCAGGCCGGCATCGCATTCCGCCAGGTTGGGGTTGCCCGCGTTGCCGAAGATGCTCTCCACGAAATCCAGGTTGCTCACCAAATTGCCAGGGGCGAAGAAGCGCACCTCCATGCTCTTCTCCGGCGTGCCGTCGGGCATCGCCGGGCAGACCAGCGGCCGCAGCAGCAGCGACACGAACATCCGCGCCGGGCTCGGCTGATTGGCGGTGAAGGGCAGGGTGAGCAAGTCCTCCGGCGGCCTCAGCGCGGCCTCCAGCAGGCGTGCGAAGGCCAACTTGGGCACGGCCTTTTTGTCGCCCGGGATGGGCAGCCCGCCCTCGGCGATATGAAAGGAGCCGGCGGTGGTGCGGCGATCGCTGGCCGGGTTGTTCAACACCCCCTGGCGCACCCGGTAGCTGGAAATGATGTCCGAATGGAATTCGTGCGCGCCCATGGGCAGCGACATCTCCCGCGCCACGCCGTGGCGATCCAGGATAAAGGAGTCAAACGGCATTTGCGGGATTTGCGGCAGATCCAAATCGCCCAGGTACTGGTCGAGAAAGTGCTGAATCCGCTGGTCGGCGGGGCTGCGGTAGTTAAACGCCGACAGCATCCGGTTTTTTTCCCGAAAGGCCATCACCAGATCATGGGCGGTCTCCATAAAATCTTCCGAGGCCTGATCCAGACAGCCCGGCTGCCCCGAGGTGGCGAGCTTCAGGTTGATGTAGACATGCAGCTGCTTCAGTTCATGCTCGCGCTCAATGGCGGAACGCCCCAGTCCCAAATGACGCATCAGATCCATACGGATTTCCTCTTCGGTTTTCCCCGCTGGCGGTCGCGCATACGACAGCGTCGGGCTACACGATGCCTCGCGATGCCGGCGCGGATTTGAAACGGGGGGATCGGCTCAAAACAGTGTAAGATCATAGCCGCGAAGGCGCGTCTTGTCTCCCCTGATGGCGGCGATGTTTTTTCGTCGCCCAGAGGTTTGGACACTCGCCCCCTCGGGAAATCCCGCTCGCGCCCGGGCAAGCGCCGCCGCGGGGCGCGCAAGCTGACCGACCGGGTCCGGGTCTGCGCCGCCCGTCATCATTCCATCATTGGCCGTCCGTAAAGTGGGCGGCATTCACCATAACGCGAGGGAGTCCTTGATCGATGTCGCAACAAAAACCCATGAACCGTTGGCTGGTCGTGCTCGGCGCAGTGTTGATCCAGCTCTGTTTGGGGGCGATTTATGCCTGGTCCGTGTTCACCCCCGCCCTGCTAGACGCGGGCTGGAGCAAGCTGGAGACCCAGTTCGTCTTTGCCGCCGGCCTGGCCAGCTTTGCCGTGGTGATGGTCTTCGCCGGCCGCAAGCTCAACACCTGGGGGCCGCGGGTCCTGGCGGCGGCCGGCGGGGTCACCCTGGGCGCGGGGTACCTGATCGCCGGCTTGGGCGGCACCGACTTTTGGCCCATCCTGATCGGCGTCGGGGTAGTGGCCGGGGCCGGCATCGGCCTGGGCTATGTGGCGCCCATCGTGGTAGGCATGAACTGGTTCCCCGACCACAAGGGCATGATCACCGGCCTGGCGGTGGCGGGGTTCGGCTTCGGCGCCATGGCCTGGGTCAAGCTGGCCGGAACCTGGGGCGAACTCATCGACCTCATCGGCCTGAGCCAGACCTTTATGGTCTATGGCGCGATCTTCACCGTACTGGTGCTCATTGGCAGCATCTGGATGCGCATGCCGCCGGCGGGCTGGCGGCCCGAGGGGTTCACGCCCCCGGCGGTGCGCGCCGGGGCCGGCGGCGAGGAGTTCACCGGGAGCGAGATGCTGCGCACGCCCCAATTCTATTTAATCTTCCTCACCTTCGCGGTGAGCGCCGGCGGCGGCCTGATGTCCATCGGCCTGATGAAGCTCTACCCGATGGAGGCGCTACAAGCCGCCGGCTACTCGATGGCCGAGGCGAGCGCCATTGCGGGCACCGCCATGGCGGTCTTTTTCAGCCTGGCCAACGGCATCGGGCGAATCGTCTGGGGCCTGCTCAGCGATGTCCTGGGGCGCAAGAATTCGGTAATGCTAATGGCCGGCAGTCAGGGCCTGATCCTGCTCGCCTTCACCGCCATGGCCGGCAACGAATACCTGCTGTACCTGGGCGCCGCCCTGATCGGCTTCAATTTCGGCGGCAATTTCGCCCTCTTCCCGGCGCTGACCGCCGACGAGTTCGGCAACCGCTCGGTGGGGCGGAACTACCCCTTTATATTTCTTTCCTACGGCGTCGGCGGCATCGTTTTCCCCATCCTCGGCGGCATGCTGGGCGACATGGGGAATTTCCCGCTGGCCTTCGCCGTCTGCGGGGTCGCCTGCCTGGTCGGCGCCGCGGCCACCGCCCTGGTTTTCCCGCCGCACCGTGACGAGGCGCACCTGCCGCTTAGCGTGCATGGCTTCGTCCACCAGTTGCATGTGTTCGACCAAGACCACAAAAAGGGTTGAGCCGGCGGGCCGGCGCGGACCCGGTTGCGCCGGCGTCTCGGTAACCGGCGCCGGCTTCGCGAGCGGCGCCGAATAGCGGGCGATGTGGCCTAATTTAGGACCGCAGAGGGCGCAGGGATGCGTTTCGGTTGAAAGCGCAGGCGGTGCATTTTAGAGTAGGGAACACGGCTAATCGGTTCACGGGCGTCCCCCGCACATGTCAGCAATACGCATCACTCGAACCTTGCGCATCCCCGACCCGGTGCGCATCAATCGCTACCTCAAGGCCCCCGAGCTGGGGCCGCGGATCCTGTTTTTCAGCGGCGGCTCGGCCCTTACCGGATTGAGCCGAACGCTCAAGCGCTACACGCACAATTCCATCCATCTCGTCACGCCCTTCGATTCCGGCGGCAGCTCGGCCAAGCTACGCAAGGCCTTCGGCATGCCCTCCATTGGCGATATACGCAGTCGCCTGATGGCGTTGGCCGATGAGAGCATCACCGGGCATCCGGAGATCTATCAGTTGTTCACCTACCGTCTGCCCGAAGACGAGCCCCCGGCGGCGCTGCGCAAGCAGCTCGAATCGCTGGCCAAGGGGAAGGCGCCGCTGGTCGCAGACATCTCCAATCCGATGCGACGGCTGATTGGTCACCAGCTTGGCTGGTTTTTGCAGGCGATGCCCGAGGGGTTCGATCTACGCGGCGCCAGTATCGGCAACTTAATCCTCGCCGGGGGGTATTTAAATCACCACCAGCACCTGGACCCGATCATCTTTTTGTTTTCCAAGCTGGTGAATGTCCAGGGCACGGTGCAGGCGCTGGTGAACGCGGACCTGCACCTGGCCGCAGAGCTGGAGGATGGCCGCATGGTGACCGGGCAACATCGCTTAACCGGAAAGGAAACCCCGGCGCTGGACTCGCCGATCAAAACCCTGCTGCTGTCGAAAAGCCTGGACGAGTACCAACCGGCAGACGCCGAGTTGCGCAAGCAGACCCGCAAACTCATGCAGAGCGCCGAGCTGATTTGCTACCCCCCGGG
Source organism: Gammaproteobacteria bacterium (assembly GCA_011389885.1). GTDB lineage: Bacteria > Pseudomonadota > Gammaproteobacteria > Chromatiales > Chromatiaceae > JABBTK01. The sequence goes on from JAABTK010000010.1 coordinate 20,237, forward strand.
GAGCTTCTATAGCAGCCTGCTAGCGAATCTGCTGCCGCGCGGTGTCAGCGAGGCGATTGCCGGTAACCATTGTCCCAAGGTGTATATCCCCAACCTGGGGCGCGACCCGGAGCAAATCGGCATGCACAGTGATCGCGGGCTGCAAACCCTGCTGGCGCAACTGCGCCGCGGGCTGCCCGAAGATAGACAGAACGCCGACCTACTGGACTTCGTGCTGCTCGACTCCGCCAACGCCAGCTATCCGGGGAAACTGTCGTCAAAGCTGCTAGCGGCCGAGGGCATTCAGGTCATTGAAGCCAAATTGGTGAGCAAACAAAGCGCGCCTCTATACGACCAAGAGCTATTGGTTTCGGCGCTCTTGTCCATGACCTAAACGCCGGCCATCTGTATTTATCTGTAGTTTTATTTGGTGCTTAGTGCTTAGTGGTTAGTGGTTAGTGGTTAGTGCTTAGTGGTTAGTGCTTAGTGGTTAGTGGTTAGTGGTTAGTGCTTAGTGCTTAGTGCTTAGTGCTTAGTGCTTAGTGCTTAGTGCTTAGTGGTTAGTGGTTAGTGGTTAGTGGTTAGTGGTTAGTGGTTAGTGCTTAGTGCTTAGTGCTTAGTGCTTAGGCCAGCGAAGCCCCCAAGCGTTGGTGATGCCTCAAGCCCGGCTAAAGCCTCGACCTCCCAAGCCTCTGCATCCTCTGCGCCCTCTGCGTTTCTAACCGCCGTGGTTTCCGCTACTTGCGCACAGGCAGGCGTATTAGGCGCAACTCAAGTCGGGTGCTGCAAGTCCCTTAGGCGTCGGTTTTGTCTTTGAATTCACAAAGATCCTCAATGCTGCAGGATCCGCAGCGGGGCTTGCGGGCGATGCAGGTGTAACGGCCGTGCAGGATCAGCCAATGGTGGGCGTTGTGCAAGAACGCCCTGGGGGTCAGTCGGAGCAGGCGCTTTTCCACCTCCAGCGGGGTCTTGCCGGGGGCGATGCGGGTGCGGTTGGCCACCCGAAAGATATGCGTGTCCACCGCCATCGTCGGCTGGCCGAAGGCGGTGTTCAAAATGACGTTGGCGGTCTTGCGCCCCACGCCCGGCAGGGCCTCCAGCGCCGCCCGCTCCGACGGCACCGCCCCGCCGTGTTGATCGAGCAGGATCTTGCAGGTCTGCATAATCGCCTTGGCCTTGTTGTTGAAAAGGCCGATGGTCTGGATGTGCGCCTTCAGACCCGCTTCCCCCAGCGCCAGGACCGCCGCCGGGCTATTGGCCGCCGGGAACAACCGCGCCGTGGCCTTATTCACCCCCTTGTCGGTGGCCTGGGCGGATAGCACCACCGCCACCAGAAGCTCAAAGGGGGTGCTGTAATTCAACTCCGTAGTCGGCTGCGGGTTCTGCTCCCGCAGGCGCTCGAAAATGGCCTGACGCTTGGCTTGGTTCATGTTGCATATAACGCGGCGTGCGCAAAGGGTCGCAAGGCGCGCGGCGAACCGCAGGGGCGTCTCAGGTTCCGCCCGTAGCGAAGTGAGTAGTCGCGTCCATTCGCGGTCCACAACCCCGCTTCGCCTGTGTGTTTGCGCTATTCAGCAAGGCCGCACCGGGCTTCGGCTCAGTCGGGATAGCGTTCGGAGATCTTCAACATCCGCTCCTCGGCCTCGAAGATCTGTTCCTCGCCGAGTAGGCGCGAGGTCTCGCGGCGATGGCCGGCGGCCTCGGGGTGGCCGCCGTATTCGGCCAGGCTGAACCAAACGAAGGCCTCTTGCGGATTCCGAATCACCCCCAGGCCTTCGCTATAGAGCCGCCCCAGCACCCACTGAGGGCCGGGCTCGCCGTGCTCGGCCAAGGGCCGGCAGAGGTCCACCGCATCGGCGTAGTTTTGACCCTCGAAGGCCGCGATGCATTCGACCGCCTCGTCCGCGGGCTGCGCATCCGGGCCCTGATCGGCGGATGCTTCCACCTTGGCGCCAAAGGTCTCGACCAGGTCCGGGCAGGAATAGGCATAGCCCTTCCTGAGCCGATTGAGCCAAATGCGGGTGGTGTCGCGGGTCTCGTAGCGCACGGCCACCGCGTCGCAACGGGCGGTGCGCTCGGCCTGAATCTGCTCCACGGCGGCGCGCCGCGAGGGATCTTCGGCGTGGGCCTGAAGGTAGTCGGTAAGCGGATCGATATAGGGCTGAGCCAGCAGCCGGGCGACCTCGTCCGCCGGATCGGCGGAGGCCTGCTGCGAGGCGTCATCCGGCATAATCGACGGTGCGGTGCAGCCCCCGAGGGCCAAGGCCAGGGCGAGTGCGGAGGCGGCGGTGAATCGGTTTCGCATCACGTTAAACTCCGGTTAGCGGTCGGCCCGTTGGCGGGCGATTTGCAGGGCTTCCAGCGCCTTCATGGCGCGCCAATCGTATTGCCCGCCGTTGCTGAGCCCCGCCTGCTTGGCCTTTTCCAGCCGGTTGCGTGCAATGCCCAAGGCCACTTGGGTTTTCAGGTTCAGGCCGGTTTGCTGCTCCAGTGCATCCACGCCGTCGCTGGCCTGGCGGAAAAAGCACTCGCCCTGGTCCCAAGGACCGCCCGCGGCGGAGGCCTCCACCTGGCCCCAGGGGCCGGTCGCGGCGGCGCTCAGTTCGGCCAAATGGTCGTCGATCAACCACACCAGGTCGCTGAGCAGATAGCACTGGTCCTTGGAGTATGCGGGGCGGGCGACCAAGGCCGCATCCGCCCCGAGCGCATAGACGCGAATCCATTCGCCGTCGTCGGCCGCATTGAGGGCCGCGGAAGGCAGGATCGCCACCGTGCCGGCCGCCGGCTCTGCGGCGATGCGGCGAAGGTTCGCCGCGGTCCCCTCGGTGGCCACGGCGGTGATGGACAGATTGCCCTGCGCCCCCAGGCCGGCGATGTCGTCCGCCATGCGTTGGGCCGGGCTGCCGGCGGCGCCGCCCAGGACTTGGAGTTCGGCGGCCGTGGCAAGGCTGCACCAGAGAAAGGCCGCGGAAAGGGCAAACAACGGTTTCATTGTTCGTATCCTTGATTTAAAGGAACTGCGTTGGATGGCGAAGTGTGAACTGATTCGGCTATTTTGGTGAACAAAGGCGGACTCTGCAAGCAGAAATATACGACCACCGCCCGGATCGAGGTCATCGGTCGCTTGCGACAGCCTCGTGCGCCTGCGCGTTGATGGCAGAAACAACGGCTGTTTAGCAACGCAGCGCACATAGCGGACCGCAGAGAGCGCGGCGGGTTCTTTGGCGCCGCTGGTCCCCGTTCCAGAGGGCCTTGGGGACGAGCCTGCACCGATCCATCGCTTGCGGGAGCGGCTTGCAGCCGCGATCAAGCCGCTTTGGCGGCTTGTCCCGGGCGTTTGCAGCGGACCAGAGGCCGCCATCGCGGATGCAATCCGCTCCCACGGTTGTTGCGGACCGAGTACAGCCGCGCCTAAGTCTCGAAAACAGCCCGGGCGCTCGCGGAACGCAGGGCGCGCGGAGAACCGCAGAGAGGCGTTTCGATTGAAAGGATCAGCGCCGCACCCGACATCCGCCGCTTCGGCGGCGAATGCACCTCGCTGCCCGCCCCCTATATGACCGCGGGCTCGGGGCGTACCCGCCTTGGCCTGGGCGCGTAGCCGGAAACCCGCACAGGCCGAGGGCGGTGCTCCAAGCGGCTAGGCGAGGCTTCAGCGCCGGACGGGCATCTCCGCCCTGGAACGCGGGGACGATCCGGCAAAACCGCCTCCGCGCTCTCTGCGTTCCTAAATGGCGTTGTTTCCGGTCGTTGTGCGCAGGCGTTCTAAAAGGCGTCTGCAAATGGTCTCCACCCCCAGCGCAGCGCCGTCGCTCGTTATCGCCTTGGCCTCCAGGCCCGGGCCCCTCTTGGGCGTTTTTTTCGCTCCTAAAGCCAAATTTCCGAAAATGGCAACCGACTGTTATTCACAAGCCTAATCAACCGGTTATAAAAAGCATTGCAAAGTGTTGATTATTAACTAAAATTACCTGTATTGACAGTATGGCCGCCGGGGTTTCCGTGCGACCGGGAAAAGAGAGGGGTTGACGCATGAATACGACTACAGAGAATCGCGCCTTTACACCCAGTCGGTGCCGGCGCAAGGCCCTGGCGCTGGGGATCGCCATGGTTTTGGCCGCGCCGGGATGGGCGGACGAACAGGGCGCAGCGGACGAGATGGGTCCCCCAGAGGCGGAGGTCGCGGCCCCGGCGCCGGCGGGCATCGCCAACAGTTGGGCCGACTCGGTGCAGGTCAGCGGGGTCGTGGAGGTGGAGGCGGGCGCTTGGGACGGCGATCACGAGTCCGGCTCGGATTTGTCCTTGGCTACGGTGGAGCTGGGCGTGGACGCCAAGGTGAACGCCTACACCGAGGCCCACCTGTTGCTACTGTACGAAGAGGGCGAGAACGACGACGAAATCGCGTTAGATGAAGGGATTATCACCATCGCCCATCCCGCCATGGGCCCCGCCTATCTGAGCGCCGGGCGCATGTATGTGCCGTTCGGAAGCTTCGCCACCCAGATGGTTTCCGACCCGCTCACCCTGGAGATCGGCGAAACCGGCGAAACCGCGGTGCTATTCGGTTACGAGGGCGATCAAGGGCTGTACGGCTCCCTGTATCTGTTTAACGGCGACACCCGGGACGGCGGCGACGATACCATCGAGCACTGGGGCGGCAACATCGGCTACACCTGGGGCGATGATTTACGCGGCCTGGAGATGGGCGCCAGCTATATCAGCAGCATCGGCGACAGCGACGGCCTGGATCTGCGGGAGGTGGCGGACTACGAGGGCGGCCTCGGCGTGCATGCGACGGCGCACGCGGGGCGGTTCACAGTGGTGGCGGAATATGTGGCCGCCATGGGCGACCTGGCAGGCCCCGGGACCGAGGTTGCGGCCTGGAACCTGGAGGCCGGATACCACTTCGACATCGCGGAACGCCCCTCCACCGTGGCGCTGGGCTATCAGCAGACCGAAGACGGCGAGGCCTTCGGGCTGCCCGAGACCCGGGTGCTGGCGGCGCTATCGGTGGACGTGTTGGACAACACCGCCATCGGCCTGGAGTGGGCGCGGGACGAGTTCTACGACGACACCGAAAACGACACCACTACGGTGCAGTTGGCGGCGGAGTTTTGACGCCTGTGCGCGAATAACGGCAACAACGGCTCATAGCCCGCGTGGGTCAGGCGCGCCAAAGACGAAACCTGCATTCAGCGCCCGCCTTGCCGCGCGCCCAAGGCAAATAAGATAACGCAAAGACCGCCAAGGACGCGTCAAGGACGCGCCAAGGACGCGCCAAAGCGAAAGGGTGCGGCCCTTCTGTAACGACGGCTCAAAACGCAAGGTTAACCACTGCGGCCTTGGGGCTTGAGGCCCTAGTACAGCCGCGCCTGAGTATCGGAAACAACCCGGGCGCCCTCGGAACGCAGGGCGCGCGGAGGGCCGCGGAGGGCGCAAAGAGGTATTGCGATTGCATGCTCGGGTAACCAGGAATTCTCTCACAGGGGCGCGGGGCGCACGGAGAAATCCCTCTGTGACCTCCGTGCCTCGGTGGGAAAATCCCAGGCTCGGTTTGGCGCAGGCGTACTAGGAGTGAGTATTTGCGTCCATTCGCGGTTCAATGGCCCGTCTCGGCCCGCTCCCGCACGGGCGCAAAGGGCAAAGGCGCTCCTTAGTCCCAAGGCCGAAAACAGGGCCGAGCAGTCGAAGCGCAGGGCACACGAAGAACCGCACAGCCCGAGGGCTGTACTCCAAGGCGGCTCGGGTCAAGCAAAACCCCCTCCGCGCCCTCTGCGTTCCTAAAAACCGTTGTTTCCGTGATTTGTGCGCAGGCGCACTAGCCGGTTTGAATCCGCTCCCAACCCAAATCCAGGGGACCGCCGGTCTCGGCATGCAGCCGCAGGCCGTACACCCGGGCCAGGTTCTCCGCGCTCAACACCTGCTCCGGCGGGCCGAGGGCGCGCATTCGGCCTTGATCCAACAGCAACAGCCGGTGGCAGAACCGCGCCGCAAGGCGCAGGTCGTGCAACACCGTCAGCGCACTGCCGCCGTTGGCGCAGTGGGCGCGAAACAGCTCCATAATCTGTAATTGATGCGCCGGGTCGAGGGCGGCCACCGGCTCGTCCGCCAACAGCAGTTCGGGCTCCCCGGCCAGCGCGCGGGCGATCAGGGCGCGCGCCTTCTCGCCCCCGGACAGGGTATCGAAGGGGCGCTCGGCCAGCCCCGTCAGGTCCGTCGCGGCCAACACCCGGGCGATAATGGCGGCATCCTCGGGGCCGCTCTCCTGCCAAGGGGCGAGATGCGGCAGGCGGCCCAGCGCCGCCAAGCGGGCCACGGGGATCGGCCAGTGGCTGTGACCGCCCTGTTCCAAATACGCGATGCGGCGGGCGCGCTCGGCGGCCGGCATTGCGGCCAACGGACGCCCGTGCAAGGTCAGCTCGCCGGAATAGGCTTGCAGGCCGGCGATGACCCGCAGCAGGGTGGATTTCCCCGCGCCGTTAGGCCCCACCAAGCCCAGCAGCTCGCCGCGGCGGGCGCTGAACCCCGCCCCGCTCAACACCAGCCGGCCGCCGAGCCGGGCCGAGATCCGCGACGCCGTAATCACAGGGCGCGCTCCCGCGTGCGCAGAATCAGATACAGGAAAAAAGGCCCGCCCACCAGCGCAGTCACCACCCCCAGCTTAAGGTCCGTGCCCGCGGGCATCAAGCGCACCGTAAGATCCGCCGCCAACAGCAGCGCCGCGCCAGCCAAGGCGCTGGGCCACAGCAGGGCGCCCGGGCGATAGGCCACCAGCGGACGCATCAGGTGCGGCGCCACCAGGCCCACAAACCCCACGGCGCCAATCACCGCCACCGCCGAACCCACGGCCAGGGCAATGGCCACGAACAGCCGCAGTCGCAGCCCATGCGGGTCCATGCCCAGGGTTTGCGCCGTCTCCTCGCCCAGGGTCAGGGCATCCAGCCGCCGCCCGCAGCCGACCAGCAACAGCCAACCAAGCAAGGTGCCGGGGAGCAGGAACCACAGGTCCTGAAAACTGCGATTGGCGGCCGAACCCAGCAGCCAAAGCAGGATCTCCTGCACCGCATAGGGGCTGGGGGCCAGGTTCAACAACAGCGCGATCAGCGCCGCGGCGAAGCTATTGATCGCCACCCCGGCGAGGATCACCGTGGCCACCCCGGCGGCCCGCCCGGCCAACAGATACACCGCCGCAGTGGCGGCCAAGGCCCCGAGAAACCCGCCCGCCGGCAGCGCCGGCGGCCAGGCCGCGGCGAAGCCGAAATAGAGCGCGGTCACCGCGCCCAACGCCGCGCCATTGGCGCTGCCCACCAGCTCCGGGCTGGCCAACGGATTGCGCAACAGCCCCTGCATGGCCGCCCCGCAGAGCCCCAAGGAGGCCCCGGCAAAGGCCACGATCAAGGTCCGCGGCAGGCGCACCTCGCCGAGGATCAGCCACGCAAGCTCCGGGTCGGTCGCGATGCGGCGCCAAATGCCTTCCTGCCACGACCAGGCCCCGGAACTCACCGCCAGGCCAGCGACAAACAAGCCCAGGGTCAGGCCCCCGAGGATCGCCAGCCAGGCGCCGCCGGAAGGCCTCAAGGCCGGGCCTCGCGCAACCGCGCCACCGCTTGCGCAAGCATCGGCCCGCCGCAGATCCAGTATCGATAAGGCACCTCCACCGGCGCGCTTCCCTCCACCTTGCGGGCGATGGCCGGGTGATCCAGAAAGCCGCGCGCGCGCGACGCCGCACCGGGGTGGAAACTCGAATGCAGCAGGCGCGCGGGCGGCAGCGCCAACAGTTGCTCCAGTCCCAGCGGCCGGAAACCGCGAAACCCTTGTTCCGCCGCCAGGTTTCGCCACCCCGCGAGGCGCATGGCCGTGTGCTGCAAGGTATCCTTGCCGGCGGTGTAGCCGTTGGGTTGCAGCAGCAGCGCGGCCGGCGCGCCCGGCGCGATGGGGCCTTCCCCGGCCTGCAAGGCGAGCAGCGGCGCCAAGGCGCGCTCGGCGGCCTCGGGGCGACCCAGCAAGGCCCCAGTGCGGCGCACGTTACGCAATATCTGCGCCAGATCCGTGGCCGGCTCCAGGCGCTCCAGCGCAATCCCCACCCGCTTCAGGGCGGCGCTCAAGGCGGGATCCGTATAGCGGCTGCCCAATACCAAATCGGGCTTGAGCGCAATCAGCTCCTCGATGCGGGCGTAGTTCGTCGGATAGGCCGCCGCCCGCGAGGCGAAGTACGAGTGCTCGGGGTCCAGCGCCAAATGGCTCACCGCCAGGATCTGCTCCGGCCGGGCCAGCAACAGCAGCAATTGATCCGCGCACAGATTGATCGACACCACCCGCACCGGCGCCGCCGCCGCGGGCAGGGCCGCAAGCAGCGCCGCAAGCCAAAGCAGGATCAAGCCCGCCGGGCGCCGCCGGCCCCCGGCGCCCCAGCCGCTTGGCGCCTCAGCGCGTCGCATAGGCCAGGGACACAAACAGGGCGCGTTCGGCCCCGCGATAGCCGGCCGGGGCTTGGTAGGCGTGATTGAGGGCATTGCTCAGCTCGCCGCGCAGCTCCCACTGCGGGGTCAAGGCGCGGGCGATGCGCAGGTCCAGCAACCCATGCCCGCTCAGCCGGCGCAGGTTGTCCGCATCGTCATAGGTCTCGCCTTGCAACCGCCACGTCAGCCCCAGGCGCGTATCACCCAGGGTGCGCTCCAGGTCCAGGCGCAACAGGCGCTCGGCGCGCCGGGCCAGGCGCTTGCCGGTGGCGCGGTCCTTGGCATCCAGCAGGGTCAGATCGGCGCTCAGCGACCAGCCCCCCCAGCTCCGGTTCAAGGTCGCCTCTAGGCCATCGATGCGCGCCGCGGCCACGTTATCCGGCCGCCAGACCCAAGGCTCGGTTTCGAGCCACTGAATCAACTGCTCCACCTCGTTGCGAAACAGCCGCAGCTCCCAGCGTCCGACCCCGGCCTCGCCCCGCAGGCCCAGCTCGAAGGTCTCGGACTCCTCCGGGGCCAGTCCCGGGTTGCCGCTGGAGCCCCAGGGGTCTATGTAATACAGATCATTAAAGGTCGGGGCCTTGAACGCGGTGGCATACGACAGGCTCACATCGACCCCGCCCCAGGCCCGCCCCCAGGCCAAATGGCCGGTGCGGCGGACGCCGAAGGATTGGTTGTCGTCCGCCCGAAAGGCCGCATTGACCCGATGCGCCCCGTAGTCTCCTTGAAACTGCACGAAGGCCGCGCGATTGTCCCGCCTGGTGCGGCTGTATTGGGAGTTCGACGCCAGCCGTTCCTCGCTCCAATCGAGGCCGAGATTGAGCAGGTTATCGCGCCCCAGGGTCAGGTCGTGCTGCCAGGAGGCCTGCCGCCGCTCGGTATCGAACACAAAGCCCCGCAGCCCATCGGTGAAATCGGCGGCCTGCTCACGGTATTCGCCCAACTGCCAGACGCTCTCCCAGGTCGCGCTCACCGGCAGCCGGTAATCCAGGTTCAAAACCTGCTGGGTAAAGTCATTGGTGTAGCGCGACTCCGCCTGCCAGCCGTCGTATTCGTTATCGCCCTCGGTGCGCAACAGGCCCAGGCGCAGCGCGCCATAGCGGCCGAACCCGCGGCTCAGGCCCAAATCGAGGCTGCTCTGCTCGAACCCATCGGCATCCGGGTGGTTGCCGATGGTGGCGTCGAAGCCCGCGGTCTCGAAATAAGAGAGACCAAGATCCAGCTCGAAGCCGTCCCCGGACTCGGACCACCCGGCCGCGACCTGCCGCGTATCATGGCTGCCCGCGCCGAGGCTCAGGCGGCGACTGGGGCCGCTGCCGCTGCCGCTGCCGCGGGTGAAGATCTGAATCACCCCGCCGATGGCATCAGAGCCATACAAATGCGAGCGCGGGCCGCGCACGATCTCAATGCGCTCGATCTCCGCCAACGGCAGGTACTGCCAGCTAATGGTCCCCAGGCCCGGCGAGCCCACCCGCACCCCATCCACCAGCACCAGCACATGGCCGGAATTGGTGCCGCGGACAAAGGCGCTGGCGATCTTGCCGCGCCCCCCGCTGACCTGCAATTGCAGCCCGGCGCGGCCGTTCAAAAGCCCCGCCAGGTCACGGGCCTGGGTGCGCTCGATCTCGGCGCGGTCGATCACCGTCACCGCGGCCGTAACCGCATCGGCGGTTTGGGCGATGCGCGTGGCGGTGACGGTCACCACCGGGGTCTCGGCCTGGGCGGTTGCGGCGAGCAGCGCAAACAACAGCGCCGGGCGGGCGGAAAAAGGCATGGGGGCTCTCCTGTGGCATTCGAGTGCAAAGGCCGTCGAAAGCCATAGGGCCGGACCCATCGCGATGGCGACCCGGACCGGCGCAAGCCCCGACGGCGCATACGGAATCGCCGCCGGCGCGGCCTAGATGGGCCGGGCCGGCGGACTCCGATGTGCGCCGTCATTACGGAGGGAGCCCGCCCCACGGAATACCCCGTTCAGTGGAAGTGCGGCGCTGAAACGGCAGGTCTCCTGACTCGCGGGTCATCGCCCCTAATCCGCCTTCCCGACGCGGCCGCGTCAGTGGCATAATGGATCGGGCTCGCCGCTCACAGTTGCGGGGACAGTCAGGGTTTAGCCAAGGCGTGCGGCCTTCCCTGTTCCCATATCAACCGAGCTAAAGAGCGGTTGATCGCTCTTTAAACTCCGTTCAAAGCCTCTCGCGAGGCGCCGTTTCGGGGGCGATTGTAGGCCGGTTTCCCGGGTAAAAAAACCCCCCGTGCAGCCCGAGGCCCCCAGCCAGCCACCTCGGCGGCCTCTCGAAACCCTCGCCAAAGGCCCCAAAAAACTTGAGATAACAGCCGATTACGCACGGCCGCAGGGCGTCGAAACAACAAGCGCTCCAACGAATTGCAAGGAAAAACTAGAAATTTTCCGATCAGGTGCGCTACCATGGGCCAAAGGAGCCTGAAACGCAAAAAACAAAAAACCAGCGAACCGGGCGGGCAGGGTTGCTTTCGGGTGACGGAGCGTCCATTTCTTTGGACGAGTGCGGCGCGCCCATTGCCTGCGCAGCGAGGTCCGCAGGCGCCGCGGCACACCAAATTCTGAACTTCACGCGAGCGGAGAAAATACAGATCGATGGAGAAGGAACACCACATGTTGCCGATTACGCAGGTCATCGAGGCCTTGCGTGATAGTTGTCGATCGGGAGACACCGGGGCCTTTTTCGTCGCCACAGAAGAAGGCCACTGGGCCGAAATCGTGCTCGACAAGGGGCACATCATCTGCCTGCGCTACCGCACCAAGAAAGGCATGGAGGCCATCCCGGCGATGGCCCGCGCCACCCGCGCCAAATTCTCCTTCTCGGCCGCCAACGATGTCGGCATCTACAGCGTGTGCAAGGACCAGCAAAAGCTGCCAGCCACTAAAGAAATCGTGCAGTTATTGGGGGTCCAGGCGCAACGCTACAGCCAGGCGGCCAAGCGCCAAGCCGCCGGCCAAGCGCCCGCCCGCCCCCGGCAGGCCCCGGCCCCCAAACCGCGGCCGGCGTCCCAACCGCGGCCGGCCCCCGGCGGCGCCAAGCCGGCCCCCGGCGCGCCCAAGCCGTCCGCCGAATCGCGCGTCAGGCGCGAGCCGGAAGTCCCCAAGCCCAAGCCCAGGCAAACCCGCCCGGGTCACCAGGCCAAGGTCCTGGTGGTGGAAGACAGCACCGTTTCCCGCAAGGTGATCACCAACACCCTGGCCAAAAAAGGCTTTCAAATCGCCGAGGCCGAAGACGGCTTTCAGGCCCTGGCCCAACTGGGTAACGAAAAACCGGACCTGGTGCTGCTGGACCTGATCCTGCCCGGCATGGACGGCTATAAAGTGCTCACCCACATGCAGAAAAAACCCGAGTTCGCCAGCATCCCGGTGATTATCCTAACCTCGAAAGACACCTTGTTTGACAAGCTTCGAGGCCGCATGTCAGGGTCAGACGAATACCTCACCAAGCCTTTTTCGCCCACCGAACTCCTGGCCAAAGTGGAGAAGTACCTCGGATGAACCGGCGCGCAGTGTCTGTTCGGCTCGCGACGGGGCGGGGGCGATTACGCAGCAGCCCCGAGTCCGCGGCGCGGCGCGCCATCTTGCAGCAAACCAAGGGTTGGAAACCATGAGCCAGACCAAGCGCCTTCTGATCGTCGATGACTCCAGCATGATCCGCCAAGCCATCGCGGAAATGCTGGCCGACGACGAGCGGTTCGAGGTGGTGGGCGAGGCCGCAGACGGTCGCGAGGCCCTGCGCCTGGTGAAGGAGCTGCACCCGGACCTGATCACCCTCGACATCGTGATGCCCGGCATGAACGGCATCACCGCCCTAAAGCACCTAATGATCAACCACCCCACGCCCACGGTGATGATCAGCAGCCTGACCCAGGAGGGGGCCGAATACACCATGGACGCCTTGCGCTATGGCGCGGTGGATTTCATCCCCAAGCCCTCCAAGCTCGATCGCGAAGAGCTGTGGCGCATCACCGGCGAGGTGACCAAAAAACTCGCCTGGGCGGCGGCGGTGGAAATCGACGCCCTGCGCTACATTCGGGTGCGCCGCGCCGAAGCCTCGGCCCAGGTGCGCGACGAGGCCGGCTACGTCGTTTCGCTCGGCGCGCACGAAGGCGGCTACGGGGCCTTAATGAAGATCCTGCCGCACCTCGACCCGCGGGCCGACGCCGGCTATGTGGCCATACTCTACGAACACTCCTCCTATGTAGACGCCTTCATCGACTACATCACGCCCTATTGCGGGGTGCAGGTGGAGCGGGCGCAAGACGGCGCGCCGCTACAAGCCGGCCGCTGCTACATCGCCGCCGGCGAGGATTACGCCACCCTCAGGCCGAGCAGCGAAGGCCTGGCGCTGCATGTACACCCGGCCCCCTTCGAGTCGCAAAAGGGCTCGCTCAACCGCATTCTTTACTCCTTGGCCGAGACCATGGGCGAACACTGCTGCGGCGTGGTCCTCACAGGCTCCGGCGAAGACGGCTGGGAAGGCCTGGATGAAGTGGCCCGGGGGGGCGGCGCCGTGCTGGTGCAAGACCCCGCCACCTGCCTGGTCAAGGACATGGCCCTGCACGCCCTGCGCCGCGGACACACGCAAAACGTGATCCCGGACAATCGAATGGCCGACGCCATCACCGAATTGATCTATACTGCTACACCGTAATCACCGGCTTCGCAACCGAACAGCCCGCCTGGGATGGAAGGGGCCAACAATGAAAAACCTGGACTGACTCGGAGGACACCATGAACTGGCTGACCAATTGGTATCGAGACCTCGGCCTCGCTTATAAGCTCATCCTGCTATTCCTGCTGGTGGGGATGATTCCCTTCGCCATTAACGCGTATATCGCGTCCCAAGAATCCACGACGGCGCTGACCGAACTGGAATTCAACGTACTGGCGGCGGCGCGAGACGCCCGCGCCGCTGAGCTGATCACCTATATGGAGACGGAAAAAAACGTCCTCGAAGCATTGACTCAAACGGTGCAGGTGAACCGGGATGCGGGCTTCGATAAGAACGCCTCCATCAACGCCCTGAAGGCGCAGGCGATCGAAGGACACTTCAGCGACCTGTACAAGCTGATGCTGGACGTGCAGAGCAACCTGCGCTTCACCGAGGGCATCAGGCTGTTCGACAACGCCTTCGAGCAGGGCATGCAGAGCGAGGCCTATCAAAACCTGCGGCAGGCCAGAGAGCCCGGGTTTATCCAATTCGCCCAAACCTACGGCATCTCCGACGTGCATTTGATCGACGCGGACGGCAACGTACTGTTCACTATCGCTGGCGATGCCGACCTCGGCGCCAACCTCAAGACCGGCAAGCTCCGCAGCTCCGGCCTGGGTCGGGTGTACGAGCTGGCCCGCTACGAAACCGCCATCGTCGATTTCAGCTACTACGAACCGGCGGACGAATACGCGGCCTTTATGTCCACCCCGCTGATCGACGAAAGCGGCCGTTACTGGGGCCAGGCGGCCTTTGAGCTTGACCCTGAGGCGATCAACGCCATCGTGCAACAACGCGGCGGCATGCGCGACACCTTTGAAACCTGGCTGGTAGCCAAGGGTCGGGACGGTCTTGAGCTGCGCTCTGACCGCGTGGTGAAAACGGGCAGTATCGGCGACCCGAAGCCCGGACCCGATGCCGAGGCCGCGCTGCGGGGCGAGAGCGGCAACCTGATCAAAACCGGCTCCACCGGGGTGCTGGAGGTGGCGATCTACCAGCCAGTGAACATCACGGGCCTGAACTGGGGCCTCGTTACCACGGGGGCGCTGGTTCAGGCGGTGGTGCCTGAACTCGAATCGGGGCAGGACTTCATGGCCTGGTACGCCGAGGACTTCGATTTCTACGACATCTTCCTAATCGATGCCTCGGGGCAAGCCTTCTATACCGTAGCGCAAGAGGCGGACTACCAAACCAACCTAGTCAACGGTCAATACGCCAACACCCACTTGGGCAGGCTGGTGCAGCAGGTGATGAGCACCCGCCGCTTTGCGCTCTCGGACATGCTGATGTACGCCCCCTCCAACGAGCCGGCCATTTTTATGGCGCAGCCGATTATCGCCGCGGGCAAGGTGGAAATGGTGGTGGCGATTCAGCTCTCCACCGAGGTCATCAACACCATCATGCAGCGCGAAAACCAGGCCTTCGGCCAAACGGGTTACGCCTATTTGGTCGGCCCGGACTTCAAATTCCGCTCCAACCTGCGCGGCGGCGACCAACTGCTCAAGACAGAGGCCCGCACCGCCGGCACCGAGGCCGCCCTGCAAGACCAGGACGACGTGCGCGAATCCGTCAGTTTCCGGGGAGAGGAGGTGCTGAACGCCTATTCGGACGTGGGCATGAACGAATTCGGCGCCGACTTCGAGTGGGGCATCATCGTGGAGGTGACCACCGAAGAGGCCCTCGCCGCCGTAGCCGCCTATCAACAACAGATGATCGTACTGGCGGTGATCATCCTCGGCGTGGTGCTGGTGGTGGCCTATGTGGTCGGCCGCGCCATTGCGGCGCCGATCGTACACATGGCGGAGCGGGTGCGTGAAATCGCCACCAACCAGGACCTCACCATCACCGTGCCGGCCACGGGCAAGGACGAAATCGGCCGCATGATCGAATCGTTCAACCACATGATGGGCGTATTCAGAAACTCCATGAAGATCGTGCAAGGCGGCGCCACCAACGTGGGCAAAAACTCCCAGGAAGTGGGCAAACGCGCCTCGGCCAACAGAGAACGCGCCCAGGCCCAGTTCGAGCGGGCGACCAACGCCCAGCAGATCATCGCCGAAATGGGCGGCACCGCGGCCCAAGTGGCCTCCGCCACCAACGAACAGGCGGATGCCGCCCGCGTGGCCAACACCACCATCGAAAACCTGGTGCGCCAGATGGAGACCGTCGGTCAATCCGCCATCGCCCAAAACGAAGAGGTGGGGCAGACCATGGAGCGGGTGCAGGAGATGGGCGCCACCGGCGCCCGCGTGGCGCAAACCGCGTCCAAACAGGGCGAGATGGTGTTCAAGGCCTCGGACTCCATGAACCAAATGTCCAAGGCGGTGGAAGAAATGACCCGGGTGGTGGAACAGGCCACCGAGCAGGGCCATGCGGTGCTGTCCGCGGCCGAGCAGGGGCGCTCCACGGTGTCCTCCACGGTGGAAGGCATGAAGGCCATCTCCGAATCGTCCGAGCAGATCTCCGAAATCATCGGCGTAATCACCGAAATCGCGGAACAAACCAACCTCCTGGCCCTCAACGCGGCCATCGAGGCGGCCCGCGCCGGGGCCCACGGCAAGGGCTTCGCGGTGGTGGCCGACGAAGTGGGTAAACTGGCCCAGCGCTCCTCCGAGGCGGCCAAGGAGATCACCCAGCTGATCAAGGACTCCACCGGACGCGTATCGGAAGGCTCGCGCCTGTCGGATGAATCGCAACAGGCCCTGGGCCGCATCGACGAGGGCGGCCGCGGCAACATGCAGGCCATTGAGGCCATCACCAAGACGGCGCGCGGCCTCAGCGCCAACACCTCCGAAGTGCAGGACATCATGAACCAGCTCAACTCCTTGGCGGAAGAGATTGTGAGCATGTCCAAGGATCAGGGGCCGCGTCGTCAGGCGGCGGAGCAATCCCTGCGGTCCATGATCGAGCACACCCGCACCATTGGCAACTTGGTGCGTGACGCCAGTAACGGCGCGCAAAAGATCGGCGAGCAAATGCAAGGCATCCTCGGCCGCATCGACAACATCACCAGCATGACCAGTCAGCAGGCGGAACGCACCCGGAACGTGACCCAAATTTCCCAGGAAACTGCGGACACCGCCAAGCAGACCGTGGAAGGCGCCGGCGGCGTGGTGAACATCACCACCGACCTGCAAAAGGTGTCTCAGCAGCTGATCCGTCAGGTGCAGCAGTTCAAGATCTAAGCGGCGCCCGCGAATGCGCCGGGCTCGCCCGGCGCGCACCGCCGATCACTGCTGCCGGGGGCGCGAGCCCGGGTCGGCCCGCACCCTGCAAAACCTTGGGAGATAGCTAAATGGCTGAATCTTATACAAGCAAGCGCTTAGAAGAGGAAGAGTCCGAATCTTTAATGCAGTTGGTTGGCTTCAAGATCGCCAACGAGCTGTTCGGGGTGGATATCCTGATGGTGCAGGAGATCATCCGCTATGCGCCCATTACCGCAGTGCCCAACTCGCCGGCCTTCGTGGAAGGGGTGATCAACCTTCGGGGCGACATCATTCCGGTGATTGATTTGCGTAAACGGCTGAACCTCTTTGACGAGGACTCCGAAAAGCAGATTTGGATCATCATCCTGGACATACAGGGACGGGTGACCGGCTTCATCGTGGATTTCGTGACCGAGGTGCTCAAGATCGATGAAGAGGAGATCGAACACGCGCCCGATATCATCGTCTCCGGACTCGAAAACCAATACATCCGGGGCGTGGTGGATATCGAGAACGAATTGCTGATCCTGCTTGATTTCAATCGCATCCTGCTGACCGACGAAATCAAGAAACTCAAAACGGTCTCCACCGAAGGGGTGACCGGTAAAACGGTCGGATAAGCGGACCTTGGAACGATCCGGGCGCGGCCGGAAGGCCGCGCGCCGGATCCAGAAAAAACAGTGGTATCGATGGCGAAAAGAATCCTGGTAGTCGATGACTCGGCAATGATGCGGAAAATGATCGTCAAGGTCTTGCAGGGCGACGGGCATGAAGTGGTCGGCGAAGCCACCGAGGGGGAGAAGGCCGTGGAAATGTATGAGCAACTCAAGCCGGATCTGGTCACCATGGATATCACCATGCGCGGCATGGACGGCTTGAGCGCGGCCAAGGCGATCAAAAAAGTCGATCCCGAGGCCAAGATTATCTTCCTCTCCAATTTGGACAAGGAAAAGTATGAGCCGGAGATCGAAAACATCGGCGGCGTGGGTTTGGTCAACAAACACCGCTCGGCCGAGATCCTCGATCTGGTGAACCGCTGAATGCTGCGGACCGACCGGATCAAGCCATGAAGCGCTGTCGTAGGCCAACGGGACCGAGTGCGGCTCAACCCCTGAAGCCACCTAAGAATAACGCCACCCTGAAGGAATTCGAGCGATGTCAGAAATAGATTTCTCGCTGCTGAATGATTTCCTGATCGAGGCTGCCGAGCACCTCGAAGAAATGGAAAACAATCTGCTCAAACTCGAGGTGGGGGCGGATAATCAGGCGGCTTACGCCGATATTTTTCGGCCCATTCACACCATTAAGGGCGCCTCCCAGTTCGTCGGCCTGGATCAAGTCTCCACCCTGGCGCATCGTCTGGAGGACATGCTCGACCTGCTGCGCAATGGCGACATGGAGACCACCCAGCCGGTGGTGGATGTGTTGATGGAGGGGCGGGATCGCATTCAGACCTTGGCGAAGGAGCTGGAAACCAACCAAAGCGAAGATTCGCCGGTGGACGACTTGGTGGCCAAGGTCTCGGCGTTGCTCGAAGGCCCCGATGGCCCCGGAGGCGAGGCAGGCCCCGAGGCGGAGGCATCCTTAGAGCCGGAAATGTCGGACCAAGAGACCGAAGAGGCCTGGCCGGATGAGGCGCAGGCGCAAGAGTGGGGCGCTGACGAGTTTGAATTCGAAGACGCGGCCCTAGACGAGGCGGAGGGGGACGGAGACGACTTCCAGCCGCCGCCGGAGATTCTGGCCGCGATGCAGGCGGCGGAGGGCGCCGCCGACGCCGGCGACGATGCCGATTTCGACTCCGACCCGCAACCGCAGCCCCCGGCAGAGGCGGCGGACCAGGGGCTGGCGGCGGCCATTCAGGAACAGGCCAGCGAGGAAGAGGAATACGACGAAGAGTTGTACGCGATCTTTCTCGAACAGCTCCGACGCCACGCCGACTTGGTGCGCATGTTGGCCCATGCCATGCAGGGCTCGGGCGAGGCGGCGGATCTTTTGGCGGACTGCCAAGGCCACCTGCTAAAGCTGCGCTCGGCCGCCAACTACATGGGCTACGACCACCTGGTGGCCCTGTACGACGCCTGGGTCGATGAGGTGGATTCCGCGTTCAACGCGAGTGCGAGCGACAATGCGGCGGATACCGCTTTTATGCTGCAGCGCTTGGCGACCCTGTACCAGGCCTTTCCCCAGCTCGGGCCGCTGGAGACCTTGGCGCCTTCGGAGGTCGATGAGGCCGAGCCTGGGCCCGCCCCGTTCGGAGACGACGCGGGCGAGGCGCTTGATCTGGACCCGGAAGAGGTCCACGACTTCATCAATGAGGCGATTGAGCACCTCGAAGGCATCGAAACCGCCCTCATCCGCCTGGAGACCGATCCGACGGACAAGGGCCTGGTGGATGAAGTGTTTCGAGGGGTGCATACGATTAAGGGCGCGGCCCAATTCGTCGGCTTGCAGCGCACCTCGGCGGTGTCCCATGGGATGGAAGACCTGCTGATGCAGATCCGCAAGGGCGCGCGGCCGTCTGACGAAGGCGTGGTGGAGGCGCTGATTCTCGGCAAGGATCGGCTCAATGATTTAATCGAAGACCTGGAGCACGCGCAGCACGAAGAAGTGGGCGTGGACGATGTGTTGGCCCAGCTCGAAGGCCTCGCCTTTGGCGGCGAGACGCCGACCGAGAGCGAGCGCCCGCCGGTGCCGCCGCTGCCCGGCGCGGGCGGCGAGCCGGTGGTCTACGAGGAGGAATACGACCAGGAACTCTATCGCATATTCACCGATCAATTGGTGAATTTTATCGCCCGAATCCGCTACGAAAGCCAGTTGTACGCGGGCGCCACGGAGCCGTTGCCGCACCTCCACCGGGTGTATCGACTGGTGCGCCGGCTGGAGTTTTCCGCCAATTACATGGGCTACGGCGAACTGCAAGTGGTCTATGACAGTTGGTTGAGTCGCCTGCAAGAGGCCGAGGCCCCAGCCCAGGCCGGGACCCTGACGGACCTTGCGTTTAACGAGGGTTTCATCACCCGCGTAATGGGCTTTTTCCCGCAGTTGGCGGAGCAACTGGAGGCCGCCGAGCCGCCCTCGGACGAGGCCCCGATGGCCGCGCCCGCGGCGCCGCCGCCTTCGGCAGTGGCGGAAGCCGCGCAAGAGGCGCCGCAACCGGCCGCAGAAGCCCCGTCAGAGGACGAACTGTTCGTGCGCCTGACCGAGGCCCTGGAGTCAGGCGATTCGGAACAAGATCAAGCCGGCTACGAAACCCTGCACAGTGTATTCGAGGAGATGCTGTCTCCGCGCGAACAGGCCGCAGCGGCGCAGGCCCCGGAGCCCCCGGCCCCGGCCGCCCTGCGCAAGCCCCAGGCCGCGCCAAAGGCCGCACCCAAAGCGGCCGAGGCCAAGCCGCGGGCGGCAAAACCCGCGCCAAAGCCGGCGGAGATTGAATCGCCAGTGGAAACCGCGGCGCAGCAACCGGCGGCCCCGGCGCCGCAAAAGGCCACGGGCGGCGGCGGCGACCGGCAGGACGACGGCAAGTCGGCCCCCGCCGCCGGCAAGCCGGATCGGGCATTCAAAAAGAGCGTGCGGGTGGATGCCGACAAGATCGATGCGTTGATGAACCAGGTGGGCGAGCTGATTGTGGATCGCTCGTACTTCTTTCAGATCTACAACGAAATGCATAACCTGCAAGTGCATTTGAAAGAAGAACTGGGCATCGACCCGCGGGAGCTGAAGCAGGTGCGCACCTTCAGTTATCGCCTGGGCGAGGCGATTTCCTCCCTTAGCCGCACCTCCAACGAGTTGCAGGAAAGCGTAATGAAGGTGCGGATGCTGCCGATCTCGCAGCTATTCAATCGCTATCCGCGCCTGATTCACGATCTCACCCACCGCACCGACAAAAAGATCAACTTGGTGATTAAGGGGGAGGAGACGGAACTCGACAAGATGATCGTGGAAGAGTTGTCGGATCCGCTGATCCACGTCATCCGCAACGCGGTGGACCACGGCATCGAAACGGTGGCCGAGCGCAAGCGCGCGGGCAAGCCGGATCAGGGAACCCTGGTGGTGGAGGCCTATCAGGAAAGCAACCACATCGTGATCGAGGTCACCGACGACGGGCGCGGAATGGATCCCGAACGGCTTAAGGCCAAGGCGCTGGAGCGCAAGATGTTCAACAAGGACGAACTCGACCGCATGTCCCTGCGGGATTTGAATCGACTCATTATGAACGCCGGGTTTTCCACCGCCGAGACCGTCACCCGCACCTCCGGGCGCGGGGTGGGCATGGACGTGGTGAAAAAGAACATCGAAAAGCTCAACGGCACCATCGAAGTGGATTCTCGGGTGGGCATGGAGACCCAGATTCGGCTCAAGATCCCGCTGACCCTGGCGATTATCCCGGCGCTGTTGGTGCGAGTGGGGCAGGATTCTTTCACCATTCCGTTGTCGAATGTGGAAGAGACGTTGCGTATCTTCGAGGCCGACACCACCACCATTGAAGGCGCCGAGGTGGTGCATTTGCGCGGCCGCACCATGCCGGTGTTCCGGCTCTCGACCCTGTTCAACCTCCCCTCCACCGATCCGGACGACACCAAGTCCTTCGTGGTGGTGGTGAACACCGGGGCCGAGCAGGTGGGCCTGGTGGTGGACGAGCTAGTGGGCCAAGACGAGGTCGTGATTAAGCCGCTGGTGGATTACTTGCAAGAGAAAAGCGGTTTTTCCGGCGCCACCATTATCGGCGATGGTCGGATTTCGTTGATCTTGGACATCTTCGAATTGGTGAAGATGGCCGGCACGAATCAATCGCACCGACTTCAGGGTTTGGATCGGGCGCGCCGGCAACGCACCGCGGAGAACCGGCAGCAGTACAGAAAAGCGGAAACCAAACCGTCAGAGAAGGCCCGCCCCATCCTCCATTGAGGTGGCAAGGCGACGCCCGATAGTCGGCGACTGGCCTGCTGCGGCCCCGCCGATTGGGAGGCCGCGGCGCCTGGGCCGGACCAAGATTCGATAGCCGCAGCGCACGAGAGCAAACCGCAAGGCGCGCAACCTGCAAGGGCCGCCGCGGTCTTCCCGAAAGCCTGAAGGCGAGAAAGCGAGGGGTACATGGGGGACGAAAAAATCAGGGTTCTAGTCGTAGACGACGCCTCCTTCATGGTCAAGGCCGTGAGCGAGATGCTCTCATCGGACCCGGAGATCGAAGTCGTGGGCAGCGCCCGCAACGGACAGGAGGCCCTGGAGATGATCCCGGACCTGCGGCCTGACGTCATTACGCTGGACGTGGATATGCCGGTGATGGACGGCATTCGCACCGTGCGGCATCTGATGATCGAATCGCCAGTGCCGGTGATTATGCTCAGCTCGCTGTTCAACGACGGCTCCATCACCTTCGAGGCCTTGCGCCTGGGGGTGGTGGATTTCCTGCCCAAGCCCTCCGGGGCCATTTCGCAGGATATTCATCACGCCAAGCAGCAGGTGATCGATCGGGTGAAAATCGCCGCCTCGATCAAGATACACAACATCCATCGGGCGCGCCTGCCGCATTGGGATGCGTTGGAGCAGTTGGAGGACCGCTATGCGTTTCAGCCGCTGGAATACATCGTGCCGGTGGGCACCACCTTGGGCGGGCCGAATACGGTGATTCGAATGCTGTCGAGCTTGCCCTCGAAACTGCCGGCCACCATGGTGGTGGTGCAGGAGATTTCGCCCAAAATCATCGAAAGCTTTGTGCGTAAGTTTGACGAACAGGTGCCGTGGAAGGTCGATGTAGCGCAGGACGGGGCCGTGCTCGAGCAGGGCACCTGCTATATTGCGTCCAATACCGACACCGTCACCATCCATACCGACGCCGACGGCCAGGCCTGCCTGCGGGTGGAAGACGAAACCATCGATTACCCGCTCAACCGCCTGTTTTCCTCCGCCGCCGAGGTGTTCGAGAGTCACGCCATCGGCGTGTTGCTGACCGGGGTGGGGGATGACGGGGCCGAGGGTTTTCGTGAGATCCGCAGTAACGCGGGCACCACCATTGCGCAAACCACCAACACCTGCGTGTATCCGAACCTGACCGAATACGCCATTGAACAGGGCACCGTGGATCGGGTAGTGGACGAGCGGGATTTGGCCAGGGAAATCGAAACCTTTATGACCAGCGGCGTCGTCGCCTAAACCCAGGATGTTTGGCAATCCATGATCGTAACCTGTGATAATTGCGCCACCCGCTTCCGCCTAGACGACAAGGTCGTGGGCGATCGCCCCAGCTTTCGCGCCAAATGCTCCCGCTGCGGCCACCTGTTCACGGTGTCGCGGCTGGCGCTGGCGGAAGACCCGGTGGTGTTGGAAGAGGGGCACAGCATCGATGACCGAGGCGGTTTTCATACCATCACCGTGTGCAATCAAAAAGGCGGGGTGGCCAAGACCTCGACCTGCATCAACCTCGGCGCGTCCCTAGCGTTGCTGGGAAAAAAGGTGTTGTTGGCCGATTTCGACGTACAGGCCAACCTGTCGGTATTGATGGGTTGTCGCAACAACCGGTCTTTTTTCGATGTACTAGAGGCCGGCAAGCCCGCAGAGCTGACCAAGGCGATATTAAAGGTGAGGCCGAATATTTGGGTCTTACCGTCCAATAGCCGAATGGCCTTGTCGTCAAAAAAATACCTCAATCAAGACGGTTTTGAGTATGTGCTGCAAAAGCACCTGGAGCCGGTGAAAGACTTTTTCGACTACATCCTCATCGATACCCCGCCGTCTATCGATTTCTTCACCCTAAACGCCTTAATGGCCTCGGATTTGGCTGTTATTCCCACCCAAAGCGAGTTCCTCGCAATTAACGGCGTCAATCATATCGAGAATATCATCGGCGTGATCGGGGAAAAAACCGGCCATCGGCTGGATTATCGCATCCTCGTTACCATGTACGATCAACAAAACATGGCCTCGCAGGTCATTATGAAACAACTGCGCCACCGATACGGTGCGCGGGTGCTGGATTTGCTGATTGCCCGGGACCCGCGGCTTCAGGAGTCGCAAATCGTGCGCAAGCCGGTGATCTATTACGATAAAGGCGCGGTGTCCGGCCGTCAGTATCTGGACTTGGCGCGCCGGGTCGATGCCCTGCGGCGCCCCGCCGCGGCGACCGACGCCGGGCTCGGCGCCCGTTGATCAATCCCGCTTTCGGGGCGCGCCGGCGCGTGGATCAATACGCCGGGGGCGGACCCTATGATTAGAAGCAGATATGAGCGATAAGACGGAAAGATACGCCCGCTATCTCCCGCTGGCCTCGGTGTCGGGGATCTTGGTGTTGTGGCAACTGATATCCAGCTTCAGCGGTTGGAGCGAAAACGTGCTGCCCGGACCCTGGGCCGTGGCCAGCGCCTTCGGCGAGTTGATCGCCAACGGCACCCTGCTGCAACACGCGGTGGCCAGCCTGTTTCGGGTCACCGCCGGGTTCTATATCGCGGTCATGCTGGGGATTCCGTTGGGGATCCTAATCGGCCGTAGTCTGGCGCTGCGGTCGGCGTTGGATCCGATTATCAATTTCATGCGCCCCATCTCGCCCTTGGCCTGGATTCCGTTGGCCATGCTGTGGTTCGGGATTGGCGATAAACCAGCGGTGTTTCTGATTTTCCTGTCGAGCTTCTTTCCGCTGGTGACCTCCACCGCGGTGGCGGTGCGCCGCATCAATCCGACCTATTTTCAGGTTGCGGCCAATTTCTGTTTCAGCCGCAAAGAGGTGCTGATGAAGGTGATTCTCCCCGCGATTACGCCGGATGTGTTCACTGCATTGCGGATTTCGGTCTCCATCGCCTGGTTGGTGGTGGTGGCGGCGGAAATGATCGCGGTGCAATCGGGTTTGGGTTATCTGATCCTGGATGCGAGAAACGGCCTGCGCATGGACTATGTCATGGTGGGCATGATCGTAATCGGGCTGATCGGTGTGGCGCTGGATCATTTAATGCTCCAACTGAGCCACATGGATTCCATGGCGTGGCGGGGGAGGGTGTAGCTTTGTCCGAGAGAATGATGCAGGGGTTGAGTCCAATGCGGGGCTGCACCTGCGGGGCCGGCCCCGGGGTGCGCTGAAGTGGGACATATCAAGATCGAGCACCTTTCAAAGTATTACCCGAACCGGCGCAAACGCCGGCGCAGTGATGATGAGGTCGGCGTGGGCGACTTCATTACGGTGTTGGAGGACGTTAATCTCGAGTTTTTCGATGGCGAGATGGTGTGCGTCCTCGGACCGTCCGGCTGCGGCAAGTCCACCATGCTGCGTATGATTGCGGGGTTTGAGCCGATCTCCCACGGGCGTATTTTGATCGACAACGAGCCGGTGAAGGGGCCGAGCGCGAATAACGTCTTCGTATTCCAGCACAGCGGCCTGTTGCCCTGGATGACCGTGTGGGAGAACGTGCAGTTGGGGCTGCGGCAGATGGAAGACCCGGCCGAGCAGGCGGCGCAGATCCAGGAATACATCGATATGGTGGAACTCACCAACTTCGAACACCACTTTCCGCACCAGCTTTCCGGCGGCATGCAGCGGCGGGCGGAGTTGGGGCGCGCCCTGGCGGTGAACCCGGATATGCTGATCATGGATGAGCCCTTCACCGGGCTGGACTTTCTCACCCACATGAAGATGCGGGAAGAGGTGGTGAATATGCATGAATTTCTCGGCAAAACCACCCTAATGGTCACCCATTTTATCGACGACGCCCTGATTATGGGCACCCGTATCGTGGTGATGAACGACACCCCGGCCGAGGTCAAGCTCAATATCCTGCTCGATAGCTCGCACCCGCGCGACTTCAGCCGTAACGAAGAGCTGCGTGACCTGCGCGACGAGATCTATTTCATGCTCGGGGTGAACTATGCGGTTTGATGCGATTCCCTGGCACGAGCGGAACTGGCAACTGGGGGTTCGCTTCGGGGCGGCCTTTTTGTGGTTGCTGCTAATCTCGGCCGCGCATCTCTGGCTGAACTTTGAGCATGATGAGCGGCGGGTGGTGCGCATGGGCTATATGCCGGTGATCACCAATATGGCGGCGCCGCTGTTGGATTATGCCTCTTTGGATGCCGGCGAGGTTCGCTACAAGGCGTTGAAGTTCTCGTCCTTCGCCGAAATGGCCGAGGCCTTGCGCAACGGCCAGATCGATGCCGGTTTCATCATTGCGCCTCTGCCCATCGTGTTGCGCCAGCAGGGTGAGGATGTAAAGGTGGTGATGATCGGTAATCGCCATGAAAGCACGCTGGTGGCGCGCGCCGACATCGGGGCCGAGCGCGTGGGAGACCTGACGGGTAAAACCGTGGCCGTGCCCATGCGCTATTCGGGGCATAACTTGGCGTTGCGGCGGCTGATGGACGAGCATAACCTGCGCGGTCAGATCAATATCGTGGAGATGAATCCGCCGGACATGGCCTCGGCCATGGCCGCGGGTTCACTGGACGCCTACTTCGTGGGCGAGCCCTTTGCCGCGCAGACCGTCCGCAACGGCCTCTCCGAGGTGGTCTACTATGTGGAAGAGATCTGGCCCAACTTCATGTGCAATGTGCTGATCACCCGCCAGAGCTTGATCGAAGAGGACGAGGAGGCGGTGGCGGGGTTGGTGCAGGCCGCGGTGCGCTCGGGGCTCTGGGCGCAGCAACACCGGGAGCGGGCGGCGGAGATTGCAAGCCGGTATTGGGGTCAACCCCAGGACCTGGTGTTGTACGCGATGAATACCCCGGAAGACCGCGTTTTGTTCGAGCGTTATACCCCGGTGGAGGCCGAGTATCAGGAGATGGCCGACCTGATGGTCCGCTATGGGCTGTTGCAAGACCCCGATTTTGGCGCGCTGTTGGAAGACCGGTTCACCCAACAGGCCAATACCGCAGACATCACCGAGGATCTGCAAAGCATTTTGCAGTTTTAAGGCGGTCAGATGCGCGATTATAAACAACGCCATTGAGGGGCGCAGAGGGCGCGGGGGACCACAGAGGGGTTTTTTGCATGGTCCCCACGCCCCGGCGGCGCTGGGTTAGGCTGAGGCCGGACGGCCAAGGGCGCGGCCGCAAAACCTCAAAGATCCGCCAACCTTTCTGCGCCGCGCCCATCAGGAGGCGCCAGTGATGGGCGCGACGCTGAGAGAGCGCTCGCCAGGCCAATGGCCGGGGGAGCGCCTTTTTGCCCATCCTCCGAGAAGGGCTGTTGCCGCGACTTGTGGGCAGCTGTACTCGGCTTTGCGCTGGGTTCAGGTCACCTTCGCTACGATGCTGTCGATCAGCCGGGTCACTTCCGCGGAGGTATCCGCCACCTTTTGATATTCCGCCTCCGCCTGCTCCGGGTTGCCGGAGTTTTTCAGCTCGATTACGCTGCGCACATGAGTGTGCAGTTCTTCATGGATCTTCTCGAGCCGCTGCATTTCGGTGAGGTTGCTGTATTGGTCAAGCCCTTCGCTGTAGAGCCACTTGCCGAAGTCGCAGTCACGGTGGGAGACCGCCTCGCCGAGGCTCATTTCCTCGATTCCGTCCAAGAAAGAGCGTAGGCGGAATTTCCACTGTTGGTGGGCCAGTTTCGCCATCGAAAAGTCGAGCGCCATCATAATCAGTTACTCCTGTGTCTTTATGGTTGTGTGGATACAGTAGGCCAGCCAAAAGGAAAAATCAACCTGTTTTACGCCTAGTTAGCCTGTTGAAAAATAAGGCTAAAACGGTGAAGGGGAATTTCTTGGGCCGAACTTGAGCTGAGTCAAGTCCGCGTGAATTACCGGGTGTATTTTAGTATTTAATGAAATATAATAAGAGATATGCATAAAATTATCTAATGATGCGGAAAGGTGAAACCTATGATTGGAGCCATTTTCAGGTCGGTGCAGGATCAAGGCCACGGGTCCGTGCGAGAGATCGAGGGTCCAAGCGGGCAGGCCGCCCCTGGGACCAAGATCTGCTTCGACCCCGAATTGCTGCATGATCTTGAGGAAGAGCACCTTGAGATCCTTGGCCTGCTGGATCAGATGGAGTTTTTTGGTCGGAAATCGAAACTGATTCCATTGCAGGCCTGTGTGCGCGAGCTGGACAAAACCCTACAGGCGCACCGATTGAAAGAGGAAATCCGTCTTATCATCTATTTGGAGCGGAAATTCCAGCGGAATGCGGCCAGGACGGCGGCGATTCGGGAATTTAAGCAGAAAAAGGAGGCCAACAAAAAGGAGGTTCGGGCGTTTCTTGATCGATATTCCAGTATCGCGTCGCATCCGGTGCTGTTGGTGCGTTTCCCCAGCGATCTGCGCATGTTGGGGGGCTTGGTCGTGCGACAGATCGAGCATGAAGAGCAGACCATCTATCCGCTGTACTATGAAGACGACGCGGAGTACGAAGGCAAAGTGTATTCCTAACCCCTGCGAGGGGAAGCGGCCTCCGCCGCCAACGGGGGTTGAGGCGCTAGGCGGGCCGAGCGCTGGGTTTGGGTGACTAGAACGCAAAGAGCGCGCCAGGGCGCTGGAGTACAGCCCTCGGGCTGTGCGCCCTGGCCCGCACATGCCAAGGCGTGTACTCCAACGCGAGGCCGCAAGCGCCCGGAGCTCGGGCCTTGGTTCGGTATGGGGCGCAAAAGACCGTGCTTCGCCGTTAGACCGCAGCGGCCGCGAAGATTGCGCCAGGCGCTTAGCCGAGGCTGGGGCGCCGGACAGGCGCCCCCGCCCTGGAGCACAACACAAGCAAGCAAACCCCCTCTGCGTCCTCTGCGCCCCTCCGCGCCCTCCGCGTTCCTAACGGCCACTGTTTGCGCTTATTGAGGCGCAGGCGCACTAGCCATTTTTCGAGATCCAGGCGCCGTTAAATGGCGCTTGGTTGGCGTGCTCGGCGAGGAATCGCTTCGCCGCCGCGCTGTCGGTGAAGCCTTCGACCCGTAGACGATACCAAGTGGCGCCGTTGACCCTGGCCTCACGGACTACGGTGTCCAGGTCGTGCTGTTGCCGCAGTGCTTGGCGTCCCTCTTCGGCCCCTGCGCGGGTGTTGAACGAGAGCAGATTGACCCCCCAGCCGCTGGCCGGCGCCGCGGGTTCGGTTGCGGCCGGGCCCTCGGCCTCGGCCGGCTGGTCCGTTGCCGGCTCGGCGGCGGCCGGTTGTTCGGTCTCTGCGACCTGTGCGCCCTCGCGGGCGGGCTCTGCGGTTTGCGTCGGCTCGGCGGCCGCAGGCTGTTGGGCGTCCGTTGCGGATTGCGGCTCGGCTGGCGCGGACGCTGCGCTATCGGTGATCCGCACCGCGGTGGAGGCTTGCGGCTTTTCGGCGTCGGCGGTCTGTGCGCTGGCCAGGTTTTCCATCTGTTCATCCATTAGCGCCATTTGCGCGGCCAATGCCTGTAACCGGCGATCCAAGGCCGCCGCCCGGTCGGCATCCGCCAGGCGCGCCTGAACCCCTTCGCCTTGGAATTCGGCCAGCTCGGTTTGCAGGTTTGCCAATTCGGCCCGCAACGCCTGCTCGGTCTGGGCCAGGGTCTCGCTGTCGGCCGCTGTGGCGGCTAGGCGCTGTTGTTCCGAGGCGAGGCTTTCCAGGTTGTCATCCATCATGGCCACCCGAGAGGCGATATCGCCCAGCCGACGATCCACGGTTTCGGCGGTCTGCTCCAAAGAGGCGGTGTCGTCTTTGAGCAGCCCGAGTTCCTTGCGCACGGAAACCAGTTCCTCCCGTAGCACCGCGCCGCTTTTTTCGGCGGCTTGGATGGTGTTCAGGGCCTGGGTCAGCTCATCGTCCAGGGCCTCTAGGTCGGCGCTGGGGTCCTGTCGCCGAAGCTCGGTGATGTCTTTGCGCAGGTCCTGAATCTGCTCTTGCAACATCAGCAGGGTGCCGCCCTGGAAGGTCTCGGCGGGGTCCGCGGCGGTTTCGGCGCCCGGTGCGGCATTGGGCTCCGGGGCTGGCCCGGGGGTCGGGGCGCGGGAGGTCACTTGCCGCTCCAGGCTGTTGAGGCGGTTTTCGATTCGTTGCTCGGTGCGAATCAGATCGTCCATGCGCTGCAAGTTTTGGCTGAGTTGGGCTTCGATGTTGCCGCCCGAGGGGCCGGAGGCCATTTGCCGTTCCAGGCTGTCGAGGCGGTTTTCGATCCGTTGCTCGGCCCGGGTCAGGTCCTCCATGCGCTGCGAGTTTTGGCTGAGTTGCCTGTCGATGTTGGTCGGGATGTTGAAGGAGTCCGCGGATTGGGTGAGTTCGCGGACCCGTTGCCGTAGGTTTTCGAGGTCGGATTGCTGGCGCTCGACCTGGCTTCCCACCTGGCTGACTGCGCGGGTCTCCTGGTCGAGATTGGTGACCTGGGATTCCAGGGCGCCGATCTGCTCGCTGAGCTGTTTGCCGTACCAAAAGCCGCCGCCTGCGCCGGCGACCAGGAGCGTCCCGAGGATCCAGGCCGCGCCGCCGCCGCCGGAACGCCCTTCGGACTGGCCCGAGGAGCCGCCCGGAGGGGGCGGTTGGTCCGCCGCTAGCGGGCGATCTTGGGCCGGGGCATAGGCGCCCTGGCGGTCGTCGCTGTCCGCCATAAAATCGGCGTGACTGTCCTGCAGGTCGGCGTCGGCGCCGAACCCGGTGTGCGCGGGGTCTTCCCAAGGCGAAGGCTCGGGCTCGGCGTCCGCCATGGTAAAGGCTTCATCCGGCGATGAATCGGCGGTTTCGGTGTAGAGCGGCTCGTCGTCGGGTGAGAACGAGGGGGTGTCGCCGAGGTCTGCGGCCGAGGCCCATTCCGGATGGGCGTCCAAATCCGGGTCGGAGATCGGGGCGGGGTCGTCTGCGGACGCCTCCGCCGCGGCCGCCCAGTCGGGGTCTTCGGCGGTCGCCCAATCCGGGGTGTCGTCAAAGGCCGCGGCGGCGTCTTGCTCGCCTTCGGAGGGCGTGGCGTCGTAGTCGGTCATTGAGGTGTCGGCCGCTTGAGTGTCGGCCTCCCAAGACGGTTCGGGCTCGGCGCCTTCGTCTGCGAAGGAGATCTCCATTTCGCCCCCGGTTTGGTGATCCGCCGGCAGGTCCTGAAAGGCGTCGGCGGGGTCTTCGAGCGACGGTGCGGCGGCGGTTTCCGCGGCATCGGAATCTGCATAAGATGGCCCCTCGGCGTCGTCCGCGGCGTCCGACGGCGTGAATTCCTCCGTGTCGCCGAAATCGGTTTCCGAGTCATCGCCGCTAAGATCGATTTCGGTATCGCCTTCAGCCGCGCGGCCGAAGGCCGAGTCGTCGTCGCCGAGATCGACATCGGTGTCGCCTTCAGCCGCGCGGCCGAAGGCCGAGTCGTCGTCGCCGAGATCGACATCGGTGTCGCCTTCAGCCGCGCGGCCGAAGGCCGAGTCGTCGTCGCTGAGATCGACTTCGGCCTCGTCGCCGGCTAGGTCGATTTTGTCGTCGGTGAGTTCGCTTGCGGCAGAGGTCTCGCCCTCAAAGTCCATTTCTCCGCCATCCAGGGCCGAGGGCATTTCGGTGTCTAGCCAGTCGTCCACCGCCCCCGGTTCGAGTTCGCTATCGTCGGCTTGATCCGCCGCCCCCGCGAGGGTTTCGTCGGCCGAGGCGCCGTCTTCTATGGGCGTGAAGCCGTCCTCGTCGTCCCAGGCGAGCATGTCGTCGTCGTCCGACTCGGCCTCCAGCAGCGTGTCTTCGCCCGGCAGGGCTTGTTCGTCGTTCAGCTCCAGCAGGTCGTCGTCGCCGCTGGCGTCGTCGTCCGGGGAAAAGCTCAGGTCGGTGTTGGCGTCGGTGGTTTCCAGACGCTCCATGATGCCTTCGAGGTCGTTCCCGAGTTCATCCTCGCCGCGGGGCTCGGCGTCTAGGGAGACGTCGGAATCCAGCTCGATGTCTTCACCCGAGAAGCTGGCCTCTTCTTCTTCGTCGAACAGACTGGGATCGAAGAGGTCGTCGTCGTCCTGCGAGGTGTCTTTCTTCTGTTTGTCTGGGCCGGGGGTATGCGCATCGCTCATTCGTCGTCTCCTGGTCGCATGATTGTCGCTTTCCACGCAGAGCCTAGCGTTTGGACCGCGTCATGGGGCGTCTCACCCGATACTTTAGCTTGATTTTGCCCGAATCGCATCGCCGGGGGGGGCGAATCCGCCGCCGGTGGATGTTGAGATTCGTTGCAACGGGACGGAGCTTTTGCGCGCCGCCGGGTTCAGTCTTGGGCTCAATTATCGCAAATTGAAAAATTTTTTCTACTAAACAGTGGTTAAGATACACCAGTTCAGGTTAAATCTTCAAACTATGTAGGCGCTTTTTCGGCATTTCGGGGTTGACATTTCGCCAAAAAACCAAGGAACCGGCTGATTAGGGAGGGAATTTGATGGCGCGGGCTGACCCGCTCCGGGCCGCCGAGCAGGGGCTTCACCGCAGGCCGGCCCGAAGCTGCGCCGCGATGATTTCGGCCAATTCGGCCACCAGGGCGCTGTAGGCGCCCACCAATCCGTCTACGCCGGGTCCGCTGACGGGGCGCGAGAGATCCTCGGTTTGGGTGGTTTTGCGGTCGCGCGCGGATTCATTGAACAGCACCCAGCTTGCATGCAGCCGGGCGCTGTCGCCGGGGGCGCCGGACAGGTCGAGCACCTGCACCCTGAGCCGCCAAGCGTCGGGGGTTTGGGCGAGCCGGGGGTGCAGCGAGACCTGCTCGCTGCCTAGGCGCAGGGCCAGGTTGTTCGCCAGCGCGCCTTGGATCTCCTCTTCCAAAGAGCCGGCCCACTGGGCGTGGTCGCTAAACGTCACCCGCTGCGGGTTCAGTCGCATCACGATGCGCGGACGATCGAGCATTTGGGGGACCTGCACCGGCCCGACGATTAGGGGGCCGAGGTCGGTCGGCGTCGCGCTCGGCTGGGCCTGCACGCTGAGCGTGTAATACACGGGTTTCTCGACGGGCGTGACGCAGGCCCCAAGCAGCAGCATGGGCGGCAGGGCGAATGCAAGCCGATGTTTCATGGTTGCGGGTTCCCGAAGATCAAGGCGTTAGGGCGCTGCTCTAGGCGGTCGAGCAACAGGCGCAGGGAGCGCGCCGCGGTGTTGATTTCGCGCAGGGTGTCGAGGGCCTGGTAGTGCAGGTCCGAGTCCTGCCCCAGGGTCCGATCAAGGCCCTGTAAGGCGGTTTCGGCCTGGCCCAGCGCCCGGTCGGCGCCGCTTAGGGTGTGTTGCAGGTCCGCCGACAGCCGGCTAAGGCTCTGTTCGCCGCTGGCGGCGAAGGCGCTGAAGCCTTGCGCCGCCTGTTGCAGGCTGCGCACCGCGCCCAGCACCTCCGGCGCCGCCAGGGTTTGGTGGCCGCTGGCTAGCAGGCGGTCGAGATTGGCGGCCACCGACTCCAGCGGCAGGGCGGCGATGCGGTTCATTAGGGCGTTAAAATCCCGCGTCAGTTGCTGGACCTCGCCGGGCACGCTGGGGAGCAGCGGGTATTCGCGGCTGGTGTCGAGGTGCTGCGGCGGGGCGCCGGGGAACAGGTCGAGGGCCACGAAGAGTTGGCCGGTGAGCAGGTTTCCGGTCTTGAGCTGGGCCCGCAGGCCTTGCCGCACCAACGCCTGGAGCACCGTGCGGGTCTTGTCCTCCGGCGGCGCGTGTCCGCCGGTGAGGCGTTCGGGTTCGATGTCGAGCAGCACCGGGATGGCGAAATCCAGGGTCTCGGGGTCAAACTGCACCTCGATTGAGCGCACCTCGCCGATGCGAATGCCGCGAAACTCCACCGGCGCGCCGATGCTCAGGCCGCGCACCGAATCTTCGAACAATACCATGAGGGTCTTGCGGTTCGCGTATTGGCGCTCGCGGGCGTCTTCAAAGCTGTCGTACAGCGCGAAGCGGGCGTTCGGCTCGGCGCGCTCCTGCGGGCTTTCGTAGCTCGGCAGGCCCAGGCTGATGCCGCCCGTTAGCAAGGCCTCGGCGGATTCCACCCGCAGGCTTAGGCCATCCGCCGAGAGCTTCGCCTCCAGCCCGCTGGCATGCCAGAAACGGGTGTTGCGATACACCAGCCGGTCGTAAGGGCTATGTACGAACACCCGGATTTCCACCTGCTGGCTCTCCACGTCGAGCCGGTAATCCGACACCTCGCCCACCGGGATGCGACGATAGTAGACTGGGGTCTTAATGTCCACCGAGCCGATCTGTTGCGCCCGCAGGCGGAAGAAGCTCCCCGGCGCATCGATGGAAATCACCGGCGGCTGCTCCAGGGCGTTAAAGGTGCGCTGGTCGCCGCCGCCCTGGGGGTCGGGGTCCATGCCGATGTAGATGCCGGACATCAGGGTGTCCAGGCCCGAGACCTCGCCCAGCCCGATGCGCGGCCGGACCACCCAAATACGGGTGTCGGGACCCAGGAAGCGCTCTGCGCCGTGGGTGAGTTCGGCCTGCACCAGCACCCGCTTGAGGTCTTGTGACAGCTTGACCTCCTCCACTCGTCCCACCTCCACGTCCTTGACCCGAATGCGGGTCTTTCCGGCCTCAATGCCCTCGGCCTGGGTGAAGGCGATGTGGATCGTGGGGCCGGTTTCCTGAACGGTTTTCCAGACGATCCAGGCGCCGATCAGCAGGGCCGCCAGCGGCGCGAGCCACACCAGCGACAGGCCTCTTTCGGGCTTTACCCAAGGCTCCGGGATCTCGGCCTCGGGTGCGGCGGAATCCGGGTCTATTGAGGTCATTTCGGGGCTGCGTCCGCCGCGTCCCAAATCAGGCGCGGGTCGAAGGCCTGGGCCGCCAGCATGGTGAGCACCACCACGGCCCCGAAGGCCGTGGCCCCGGCATTGGCCTCAATGTGCGCAAGCTCCCCTAGTTGCACCAGCCCGGCCAGGATGGTGATGACGAAGATATCGATCATCGACCAGCGGCCCGCCAATTCGGTGATGCGAAACAGGCGGGTGCGATCCCGAGGCCGCCAGCGGCAGCCCCGTTGCACGGAAATCAGCAGGAAAATCATCACTCCCAGTTTTAACACCGGCACCAAGATGCTGGCAACAAAGACCAGCGCCGCCAGCGGCCACAGGCCCGAGGCCAGCAGTTGAATTACGCCGCTGAGGATGGTGTCGGGCTCGCCGCGGCCGAGTGAAATCACCGTCATCACCGGCAGTACGTTGGCCGGGATGTAAAGGATAATGGCCGCGATCACCAAGGCCCAGGTGCGGCCCAGCGCATTCGGTTTGCGCAGGTGCAGCGCGGCGCCGCACCGCGGGCAGTGCAGGCCCTTTACGCCGCTGCGGCGGCTGAGCAGGCCGCAGTCTTGGCACAGCAACAGGCCGGCCCCGGCGGCGGTTAGCGGCGCGCTGGAGCGGTTCATGCGACATGCATCGGCGCGCGATCCCAAATCATTCTGGGCTCGAGCTTGAAACCGATCCAGGCATTGATGAAGATCATGCCGATAAAGGCGTAGGCCGCGGTCCCCGGGATAATGGCCGCCATATCGCCGAGCTTGACCGCGGCCACCAGCCCGCCGAGCAGGAAGATCTCGGCCATGCTCCAGGGCGAAAAGGCCTGGGTCCAGCGAAACACCGGACCCAGCCGGGGCGGAATCCGCCCCCGCCACAGGGGCAGCAGCACATAAGCCAGCCCCAGCAACCGCAGCAGCGGAAACAGCAGGCTGGTGAAGAACACCAGCCCGGCGAGGCCCCAGTGCCCCTGGTCGAGGAAGGTCAGCGCGCCCTCGATTAGGGTCAAGGCCTCTTCGCGGCCGCCGAGCCGCAGGTTCAGCAGCGGAAACAGATTGGCCAGGGTGAACAGCGCCAGCGCGGTCAGGGTCAGCGCCAAGCACTGCTCCAGCATGCGCGAAGGGTTGCGGTAGAATAAGGCCCCGCAGCGGCGACAGCGGGCCTGGCCCCGTGACGGCAGCGGCGCCCGCCGGTGCAGCAGATCGCAGTCGGGGCAGGCCACCCAAGGCTGAATCGAATCTTGGGGGCGGCCCGTGGCGGGTGAGCGAACAGCGGGATTCATAGACCTATTATAAGGCTAGAACATAAGGCTAGAACAGCCGCTAACAAGCAAGCGCCGCACAAATGCCCAATATCGGCTGAAACGCCAGCATATAAGCCTTCATATTAAGGAAGCAACGGCGCTCAGGAACGCAGAGGACGCAGAGGACCGCAGAGTGCGCGGGGGGTTTTTGGGGTTGCGCCCCAGCCTGGGGATGCCTGCCCGGCGTCCTGGCGCCGCTGGGCTGGGTGGTCGCCGATCCCTTCGGCGCAGGGCGCCTTAGGCTGCATTCCCGCGCTGGAGCCTGGGAACGATGCAACATTCGCGTCCATTCGCGTCCATTCGCGCCTATTCGCGTCCATTCGCGGTTCAATGGCCGGGCCGTGGGCTGGGCGGTCGCCGATCCCTTCGGCGCAGGGCGCCTTAGGCTGCATTCCCGCGCTGGAGCCTGGGAACGATGCAACATTCGCGTCCATTCGCGTCCATTCGCGTCTATTCGCGTCTATTCGCGTCTATTCGCGTCTATTCGCGTCTATTCGCGTCTATTCGCGTCTACTCGCGGTTCAATAGCCGGGCCGTGGGAAGGATGAGGTTAGGCGTGCGGCTGTAGCAGGCCCTCGGCCACCTGTTCCAGGCGGTTTCTTAGCCAGATTTGCGTCGGGTCTTGGTGGCTGCGTCGGTGCCACGCCATGTAGATGGGCAACGGATCGAAGTGAAAAGGCAGCGGCGCCCAGGTGAAGGGGCGCATCAGCCCGCGATTGAGCATGCGCGGCAGGCTGGCCAGGCAGTCGCTGTTGGCGAGGAAGGGCGGGATGCCGGCGAAATTGGGCACGGTAATCACCACCCGGCCGCGGTTTTCCGCCAGGACCTTGTGAATCTCCAGGATATTACGCCCCTCGGCCTCGAAGGCCACGGTGATATGCGGGGCCTCGCGGTAGGCTTGCAGCGACTGCGGGGCCTGCCGACAACGGGCGTCGTAAAAGCAAACCGCCTGGTCGGCGAAGAGCTTTTTTTGCAGGATGTCCGGCCCGTTGGGCGGCAAGGGGGTCAGCACCAGGTCGCAGCGGCCATCGCGCAGGATCTCCACCGAGGGCGTGCCGGAGGCGATCACCCGCAGCCGAAGCCCGGGGGCCGCCTCACGGCATTGCCGCATTAAGGGCGGCAGCAGCAGGTCGCGCTGATAGTCATTGGCGGCCACGATGATCAGGGCATCGGTGGTGCCGGGGTCGAATTCACTGGCGCCGCGCAGGGTCTTGAGGTCGTTGACGATCTCGCGCACCTTCCCCCCCAGCGACTCGGCATGCCGCGTGGCCACGATGCCGCGCCCGGCGCGCACGAACAGCGGGTCGCGCAGGATCCGCCGCAGGCGCTCCAGGGCATGGCTCACCGCCGACTGGGTCATGCCCAGGCGCTCGGCGGCGCGCGAAACCGAGCCGGTTTCGAGCACCGCGAGGAAGACCTGCAAGGCACGCCCGTCGAGGTCTGAATGATCTAAATCCTTCATATTATGTATGAGCAATCACCTGTTTTTGTTCATGATAGACCGGCGTATATTTTGTGCAACCTAAGGATTCTATTTTGGTACAGCTATGTTTAAGCGGTTTTTATTGTTTTTCCTTCTGATCGGCGGCGCCCTCGGGGTAGTGGCCTATTTTAAGTACCAGCAAATGCAGGCCATGGAGGCGCAGATGTCCCAGGGCCAGCCCCCCGCCACCGTGGCCTCCGCCGAGGTCGAATCGGCGAGCTGGCGGCCGGCCTTCACCAGCGTGGGCTCGCTGCAAGCGGTGAACGGCATCCAATTGAGCGCGGAGGTGAGCGGCATCGTCAAGGCCATTCGCTTCGAGTCCGGCGACCGAGTGCAACAGGGCGATGTATTGCTGGAGCTGGACGACGACGTGCATCAGGCCGGGCTGGAGGCCCTGAAGGCCGACCGCGAGCTGGCGCGGGTGGAGTTCAGCCGCGCCCAAGAGCTGTTACCCAAGAAGGCGGTGTCGCGCTCCGAGTATGACCAGGCCCAGGCCAACCTCCAGGCCGCCGACGCCCGGGTGGCGGAGCAGCAGGCGGTGATTGCGCTAAAGACCCTGCGCGCCCCCTTCGACGGCGAGCTGGGCATCCGCCAGGCGGATCTTGGTCAGTTCCTGCAACCGGGGGTGCCTATCGTCAGCCTCCAGGCCCTGGCCCCGATTTACGCCGATTTCTCCCTCCCCGAGCGCTACTTCGCGGATCTTAAAAAGGATATGGAGGTGGAGTTTTCCGCCGCAGGCTACCCCGACGAGACCTTCGTCGGCCGCATTAGCGCCATCGAGCCGGGCATCGACGAGGGCGCGCGCTCGGTGAACCTGCGCGCCACCCTGGCCAATGCGGACGGCCGGTTGCGGCCGGGCATGTTCGTGCAGGTGCGGGTGTTGCAGCCCGAGAGCCAGACCTTCCTAGTCCTGCCGCGCACCGCCATCAGTTATAACACCTACGGCGACTTTGTCTACCTGTTGCAGGATAACGACGAGGGCCGGCTCACGGCCAAGCGCAAGCAGGTGACCACTGGCGCGGTGCGTGCCGGGCGGGTGGTGATCGAAAGCGGGCTGGAGGCCGGACAACAGGTGGTGCGGGCGGGCCTGGTGAAGCTGCGTGACGGCCAGGCGGTGGAAATCGACAACTCGGTGGAGCTGAACGACGGGGAGGTCGTCACCGAATGAAATTCACCGATATCTTTATCCGCCGTCCGGTGCTGGCGACGGTGGTCAGCCTGCTGATCCTGCTCATGGGCGTGCGCTCGCTGGGGCTGTTGGAGGTGCGCCAATACCCCGAGATGCGCAACACCGTAGTCACCGTGACCACCGCCTACCCCGGGGCCAGTTCGGAACTCATTAAGGGCTTCGTCACCACGCCGTTGCAGCAGGCCATCGCCGAGGCCAACGGCATCGACTACATCTTTTCCACCAGCTCGCAAAACGTCTCCACCATCGAGGCGCACATGGAGCTGAACTACGACGCCAACGCCGCGGTGGCCGAAATCCAGGCCAAGGTGGCCAGCCAGCGCAACCAACTGCCGGCCGACGCCCAGGACCCGGTGATCGACTCCACCACCGGCGACTCTACCGCGCTCATGTACATCGCCGTGTACAGCGAGACCGTGGCGCGGCCGCGGGTGGCGGACTATGTGCTGCGCGTGGTGCAGCCCCAGCTCCAGGCCCTGCCGGGCGTGGCCAAGGCGCGCATGTTCGGCCAGCAGTTCGCCATGCGCATCTGGCTCGACCCCAACCGCATGGCCGCCCTCGGCATCACCCCGCGGGAGGTGGCCGGGGTGCTGCGCCAAAACAATTACCTGGCCGCGGTGGGGGCGACCAAGGGCCAATACGTCACCATCAACCTCACCGCCGATACCGATCTCAGCGACCCCGGCGACTTCGAGAACCTGGTGGTGCGCAAGGACGGCGACACCCTGGTGCGCCTGCGCGACATCGCCCGCACCGAACTGGGGGCCGAGGACTACGACTCCACCGCCTGGTATCGGGGCATCCCCGCGGTGTTTATGGCCGTGGAACAGGCCCCGGGGGCCAACCCGCTCACGGTGGCCCAATTGGTCAACGAAGAGGTGCCCAAACTGCGCGAGCAGTTGCCCGAGGGCCTGAATATCCGCGTGCCCTACGACGCCAGCCAGTTTATTGAGGACTCCATTAACGAGGTCTACAAGACCATCGGCGAGGCGGTGCTAATCGTGCTGTTCGTGGTCTACCTGACCCTGGGCTCCTTTCGCGCCGCATTGGTGCCGGCGGTGGCGGTGCCGCTGTCGCTGATCGGCGCGGCCTTTATCATGCTGCTGCTGGGCTACTCGCTGAACCTGCTCACGCTGCTTTCCATGGTGCTGGCCATCGGCCTGGTGGTGGACGACGCCATTATCGTGGTGGAAAACGTGCATCGGCATATCGAGGCCGGCGAGTCCAAGTTCGAGGCCGCCATTAACGGCGCCCGCGAAATGGCCGTACCCATTATCACCATGACCACCACCCTGTTGGCGGTCTATGCCCCCATCGGCTTTATGGGCGGCATGGTGGGCACCCTGTTCACCGAGTTCGCCTTCACCCTCACCGGCGCGGTGGTGATCTCTGGCGTGGTCGCCCTGACCCTGTCGCCGGTGTTGTCCTCCGTAGTGCTCAAGGCCCATGGCGGCGCGGGGCGCTTCGAGCAATGGGTGGAGCGGGCCTTCACCAGCGTGGCCGACGGCTACCACCGGGCCCTGCACTGGACCCTGGAGGCGGTGCCGGTGATGGCGCTGTTCGCGCTGGTGGTGCTGGTCTCCATCTATTTTATGTTCACCACCAGCAAGAACGAGCTGGCCCCGGACGAGGATCAGGGCATTCTGTTCTTTCAGGCCACCGGCCCGCGCACCGCCACCCTCGACTACCACAAGGCCTACGCACGCCAAATCCAAGAGTCCTTCGAGCAAATCCCGGAGTACAACGATAGCTTCTTCATCCTCGGCCGCACCCCGGATACGGTATTCGGCGGCTTTAAGATGAAGAGCTTCTCCCAGCGCGAGCGCACCCAAATGGAGGTGCAGCCCGAGGTGCAGGGCCTGCTGTCCAAGGTGGCGGG
This sequence comes from Gammaproteobacteria bacterium, assembly GCA_011389885.1. Classification (GTDB taxonomy): domain Bacteria; phylum Pseudomonadota; class Gammaproteobacteria; order Chromatiales; family Chromatiaceae; genus JABBTK01. Next base: position 60,032 of record JAABTK010000010.1, read on the forward strand.
CTTTCAAATCGCGGTGTTCCCGCGGCCCAGCCTGCCCGGCGGCGGCAGCGGCTTTCCCATCGAACTGGTGCTGACTTCCGACCGCAGCTACGAGGAACTGGCCGCCTTTGCCGATCAAATCATCGGCCGCGGCATGGGCTCGGGCGAGTTTATGTTCCTGCGCAAATCGGTGGAGATCGACCAGCCCACGGTGCGAATCCTGGTGGATCGCGACCGCGCCGGCGACCTCGGCATTAGCATGGCGGACGTTGGGCAGAACCTCGGGGCCATGCTCGGCGGCGGCTATGTCAACCGCTTCAGCCTGGATGGCCGCAGCTACAAGGTGATCCCCCAAGTGGAGCGGCGCTATCGGCTGGACCAAGAGATGTTGGAGGACTACTACATCCGCGCCGGCAACGGCGAGCTGGTCTCCCTGGGGACCTTGGTGCGCTTCGAAGAGGGCGTCGAGCCCTCCAAGCGCACCCAATTCCAACAGCTTAACGCCCTGGTGGTGGAAGGCGTGATGGCCCCCGGCGTGGCCCAGGGCGACGCCCTGAGCACCCTGCAAGGCATCGCCGATCAGGTGCTGCCCAAGGGCTTTAATTACGACTACAAGGGCAGCTCGCGCCAGTTCATGGAGCAGGGCAGTGCGCTGATGATCACCTTCGTCCTCTCCATGCTCATCATCTACCTGGTGCTCGCGGCCCAGTACGAAAGCTGGCGCGACCCCGCCATCATCCTGATCTCGGTGCCTATGTCCATCGCCGGGGCCATGGCCTTCATCACCCTCGGCTTCGCCTCGGTGAACATCTATACCCAGGTGGGGCTGATCACGCTGATCGGCGTGGTGACCAAGAACGGCATCCTGATCGTGGAATTCGCCAACAAGCTCCAGGTGAACGAAGGCCTGAGCAAGCGCGAGGCGGTGGAAAAGGCCGCCCGCATCCGTCTGCGGCCGATCCTGATGACCACCGTAGCGCTGATCGTGGCCATGGTCCCGCTGCTCACCGCCGCCGGCCCCGGCGCGGTCAGCCGCTTCCATATCGGCCTTACCGTCGCCACCGGCCTAGGCATCGGCACCCTGTTCACCCTCTTCGTACTGCCGGCCTTCTACCTACTACTAGCGCGAGACCATAACCGAGCCGGACACTAAAGCGCCCCAGCCCTGAAGCCACCCAGCGCAACCGCATCGATTGGAGTGCAAAACTTTAGTTTTGCCTGGCCCAAGCCGGGGTGCAAAGCTTTAGTTTTGCGTGTCTCCGGTTTAGCGCTGGTTCCGGGGCTCCGCTACGGAGCCGGGTCTTGGCGGCTCCGCCCGCATCGACTGACAACCCCCAGTCCAACTGCATCCAAATATCGCAAACCACTTCTCAGAGGAGTGGTATTACAGCTTTTTGCGGTTTTACGCAAGCGAATTCTGATCCCTGGCCAATCTCTTGAATTGGGTTTAGGCTTGGCCCTTCGCAAGATAGGAGGATTTTATGCAATCGGAGTTCTGGCATCAGCGGCGGGAAGAGTGCCGCATTGGCTTCCATCAACCCGATGTGGAGGCCCTCTGCGGCGATGACTATAGGCTCGATACCCTCGATAGAGAGGAACTGCTGGCGCAATCCCCGCACTTTCGCGAACGGGGGTTTGACGCGCCGCAAGAGAAGGCCTCCCGACTAACGCCGAGGCGCCCATGAGCGCGGAATCCGCCGCGGCCAAGGCCGAAACCGTGCGCTCGGCGGCGGCCTATCTCGACGGGGTCTCGGCAGATCCCGCCTGGCCCCTGGAGCTGTTTCTGGAGGTGAGCAACATTTGCGACCTCAAGTGCGCCATGTGCCCCACCTTCTCGCCCCTCAACCCCAAACGGGCAGACAGCATCCAAAGCGAGACCCGCGGGCTCATGGACCTGGAATCCTTCGAGCCGAGGCTGGACGCCCTGCTGCGCCACGCCCTGGTGGTGCATGCCTTCGGCTATGGGGAGCCCACCATCCACCCCCGCTTTAAGGCCTTGTTGGAACGGCTTGCACGGTACGATGTTTGGATCGACTTCTTTACCCACGGCATGCATATCGATGCCGAAATGGCCGCCTTTTTGGTGGAGCGAGGCATTGGCCGCGTCACCTTCAGCTTCTCCGGCGTCTCCAAGGAGGAATACGAAAACATCTATCTGGGCGGCGACTTCGCCCGGGTGCTGGCGGCCATGGATCATCTCCAAAGCGAGCGCCAACGCCAGCGCCGCGCCACCCCCGAGATCCATGTGAACGCCATCGGCTTTGAACATCAAATTCGGCGCTTGCCCGATTTCGTGGCCCTAATGGCGGATCACGGCGTGGATGCCATCCACCTCAAGCCGCTAGATACCTACGATAGCATCCCCGAACTCCACGGTCACGCCTCATCGCCCCAAGGAGACTTTGAACAGAAGGCCTTGCAACAGGCCCATGAGACCGCCCGGCAAAGGGGCGTTTGGTTGCTATCGCGGGAATACGAGGCCTTCGAACTCGCCGCCGAATCCAAGGCGGGCAGGGCGGGGCAGGGGCATCACAAGGGTGACCGGCTCCTGCGCGAAAGCACCATCCCGCTGGAGAACTTGGCCGCCCGCGCCCGAGAGACCGCCGAGCAGGCCAAGGCGGCGCGAAGGCAGGCCCCGCCGGCCGAACCCATGCGTTTCAGTCGGGAACCCCTGCCCGAAGAGACCCCTTGGATGCGGTTGTCTTCCAAAGCCCCCCTCTGTATCGAGCCCCTCAAAACGCTCTACCTCGACCTTAACGGCAACATCAAGCCCTGTTGCTTCGCCGACGGTCGCGTATACAACGTCGGCGACCTCGCCCGGTCCGAGGGCAAGGCCGTTTGGGACGGCGACCCCTTTCGGAATGTTCGTCGCGCCCTGGAGCAAAGGCGCTACCCAGCGGCCCTTTGCAAATACTGCATCGCCGCCGTTTCTTATCCCAAGCTCATGCCCGGCCGGGTCCTGTCGCTATTTGTCACCGTAACCCGCGTCCTGCGACCGCTCCGCCCCTGGTCCTTGGCTAGTCGCCTGGCCCTGATCTACGCACGGCTGCTGAAACCGCCCAAGGGCGCTCTCTTTTTGTACCGCTACGCAACCTTTTTACTCTGGGTGGGGGCCGCCATGCGGGGACGGAAAGACAACCGCTGACCATCGGTTGGCTGACTAATAATGGTGGTTATTTCACAGCCTATCCGCCGGCGCTCCGCGCCGCGAGCGGCTTTGGGAGCGGCGTTAGGGCCTGAGGGCAGTGGTCGAGATGAACTCAATTCCGGGCTCCAAGCGTAGCCGCGGAGCCCGGTCTTGACGGTGCAACCGCCCCAATCGACTCACCCGCCTGCGCTCAAAAGGGGCTTGACGGCGCCGCGGGATAAAGGGAGACTTCAGCCTAGGCGGTTGGATCCCTTAGCCTTTTCCTTGGATTTGTAATGGCTGCGTCTGCACGCGACCGCTGAAGTCGCCGGGTCGAGCCGCCTCTGGAGCCCTCCCGCCGTAGTCAGCGGACAGCCCGTTGCCAGGCTCATCTCGCTTGTCTAGCGCCCAACCGAGTAGGTATTGCCTCCAATGAACGTCAAGAACTGGACCTACGTCCTCAATGGCGCCCGGATACTTGATCTGAATCCGGTCGTGTTCTCGACTTCCGTAATCATCATCTTCGGCTTTGTCGCCGCGAGCTTCATTTGGCTCGGCGCGATGACCGACGTGTTCGATGCCACCCAGGCATGGATCGCCAACACCACCGGCTGGTTCTTCGTGCTGTCCATTAACACGATCCTGGGCTATGTGGTCTATCTTGGTTTCTCGCGCTTCGGCAAGATCCGGCTCGGCGGCGAGGATGCGGAACCGGATTTCACCTTAGTCGGCTGGTTCTCGATGTTGTTTTCGGCCGGCATGGGTATCGGCTTGCTGTTCTACGCCGTTGCCGAGCCGATGTACCACCTGGTGACGCCGCCGCATGGCGCCGAGCCGCACAGCCTCATGGCCTACAAGGACGCCATGCGCACCACCTTTCTCCACTGGGGCGTGCATCCATGGGCCGTCTATTCGCTGGTCGGCATCGCGCTCGCGTTTTTCGCCTTCAACCTGAAGCAGCCGCTGTCGGTCCGCTCGATCTTCTATCCGCTATTGGGTGATCGCATCTATGGATTCTGGGGGCATTTGGTCGATATCATCGCCACCGTGGCCACGCTGTTCGGCGTCGCCACCTCGCTGGGTCTTGGGGTCAGTCAGGTCAACGGCGGACTCAATCACATCTTCGGCCTCCCCGAGAGCCCGGCGATTCAGGTCGGGCTGATCGCGGTCATTACCGGTATGGCAACCCTTTCGGTGGTCGCCGGGCTCAATCATGGCATTCGCCGCCTCTCGGAGGCGAACATCTTTGGCGCCGCCATCTTGCTGCTCTTTGTCCTTATCGTCGGACCCACGATCTTCATTCTCAATGGGTTCGTCGAGAACCTTGGGCTCTACTTAAATGATTTCTTCTATCTCGCCCTTTGGAATGAGACCTATTCGGCCGGTGACTGGCAGAATGCCTGGACCGTCTTCTATTGGGGCTGGTGGATTGCCTGGTCGCCCTTCGTGGGCATGTTTATCGCGCGCGTTTCTCGCGGCCGCACCATCCAGCAATTCGTCGCCGGCGTACTATTGGTGCCGACCCTGCTGACCTTCGTCTGGCTCTCGATCTTCGGCGGCGCGGCGATGTTTTTCGAACTCTTCCAGGACGGCGGCATTGCCGCCGCCGCCCAGGAAAACCTCACCTCCTCGCTGTTCGTGTTTCTCGACATTCTGCCCGGGGCCAGCTTCACGGGGGGCATGATCACCGTGCTTGCGACCATCTCGGGCCTACTGGCGACCCTAATCATCATCACCTTCTTTGTCACCTCCTCGGATTCGGGCTCACTGGTCATTGACATGATCACCGCCGGCGGCAATACCGAGCCGCCCGTGACGCAGCGCATATTCTGGGCCGTCACCGAAGGGGTGGTTGCCGCGGCGCTGCTGGTGGCCGGCGGTCTGTCGGCCTTGCAAACCGCGGCGATAGCGACCGGTCTCCCGTTCGCCGTGCTGCTGCTCATACTGATCTGGAGCCTGCACCGAGGCCTGTCCGAATACCTCGCTAACGACGCCTGAGCGAAAGACGCGAGGGTACGATAAAAGGAAGCCAAGCTTCAGCCGGGATTAGGGGCCTCGCTCGCCCCGGCTCAGGCCTCAACCTCCGAACACCGCCCCCCTCGTCACGCTGCTCCCGCGCCGTCACGCATCCGCTGGCGCTGCGCGCCGCGAGCGGGCTTTTGGAAACGAAATTACGGCCTGAGGGCAGTGGTCGGGCCGGACTCAAGTCCGGGCCTTGAATCACAGAACTCGGACTTGAAGGCACCGCCGCCAAAATTGATCTAAAACCCTGATCCCAGCCGCCCTCAAACACCGCAAACCCCTTTTCAAGGCGGTTGAGGCCTTAGCCGGCTTTGGGGGCTCCGCTCGATTCGGCTAAAGTCTCAACCTTCGCACACGATCGAATAAACCCTCCGCGCGCTCTGCGTTCCTCCGCGCGCTCTGCGTTCAGAAGGCGGGTTTCCGAGGCTTGCACGCGGCTGGACTAGGGGCCGCGACGCCAGCCCCATGGCGGGGTATTTTCGCACCCGCGTCATAGAAGGGGCGAAAACCAGGGGAATATTCGGCGGTTTTTTGCTAAATTAAAGGGAATCCTATAACACTTCAAGGAATCCGGAAATGGCAAGCTCTCTTCGCAAGGTCTTTATGGCGGCACTGGCCGTGTTCGCGGTCGGTTGCGATCAGGCCCCGCCGCCGCAGGCCGCGGTGGAACCGAAACCGGTGGCCGAAGAGTTGCCGCCGCCCGTTGCGGCAACGCAGGAGTCGGTTCCGAAGCCCCCGGATCTGCGGCCCGTGGTCAGCGCCGAGCAGCCCCTGACCCGGCCTCCGGTGCTGCGCGAGCAGTTGCCCGCCGGGACCTATGCCTACCTGCGCATCCCCAGCCTTTGGGGTCAGGCGGGGCGGGCCGATGGCGGCGCCTTGGATACGGCGCTCAGCTCCAAACCCTTCGTGGATGCGGTTAGGGGTATTCGGGCCGGCCTGTTCACCAACCTGGCCCCGGACCTGCCCGCCGGTTGGCAGGCCGTGGCCCGGTTGCTATTGCAACACGCGGACTCGCCCATAGAACTCGCGGTCCTGCCCGCGGCGCAGTCTGAGAACCCGCTGCCGGTGTTGCTGCTCACCCTGGGCGTGGATTTCCCCGACGCAGCGGCGGTGAACGCCTGGCTCGAAGAACTGGCCGCGCGGCAACCCATGATCCGCCTGGATACGCCCCTGCAAGACGATGCGCCCGGGGTCGTCGGCATCGCCGGTCTGCCCGCGCCGGTGCTGCTGGATCGGACCCAGTCACGGCTCTATTTGGCCCTCTCCAGCGTCCCCTCGCCGAATCTGCTGACCGATGTACGGGCGCTCTTGCCGCCCGCAGGCGAGCACCCGATGCATGCCCTGGAGCAGGGCATCGACCAAACCGGCCAGGGCCTCTTTCTGTGGGCGGATCCGGCGAAATGGATTGAACTCTCCGCGGTGGCGGGCGATCCGGGGCAGGCCGCCATGCTCACCGCCTTCGGGCTCTCGGCGATGAAGCAGTTGGCCCTCGGCATGGGGGTGAGCGACGGCCTGCATCGCCTGAAGCTGGTGCTGGAGATGCCGCGCCAGGGCCTGCGCAGCATGATCCCGGTGGTGCAGGATCGGCCCCAGGCCGAGGCCGCGGGGACGCTGAATTCGGTGGTGATGTTCGGACTCCCCGGCCCGAATGACCTGGCCGCCATCGAGGCCTGGGCCGCCATGGCCGGCCAGCCGGAAAAGATGCGCCAGTATCAAGCCCTCAAACAGCAATTCCGGCAAAAGCTCGGCCTCTCGGTGGAAGACCTGCTGAGCGCCTTGGGGCAAGACCTGACCTGGATCTCCGATCAGGCGGGGGAATACCTGGCCCTGCGACAGAAGGATCCGCAGACAGTGGCGGCGTTGCTTGACGCCTTGGTCAAAAACTACGCATGGCAGCATCGCGTGCGGACCATCAAGGGCCGTGACTATCACCACCTGATCATCCCGCCGTTCGACCCGCCGCAGATGCCCGGCGGTGCGCGGGATGCCGGCATGAGCGGCCTGGCCGCGGATTTCTTCGACGCACCGACCCATATCTATTGGCAGGCGGAGGGCGACTATCTGCTGCTCGCCGCGCTCCCCCAGGTGCTGATCGACCGTCACTACATCGCCCAACGCACCCCGGTGGACCGCTGGCTGAAGGAACAACAACGCCTGCCGGCCGAGGGCGCGCTGCTGCTCGGTTCGCTGCGCACCGAGGGCCTGCCGGCCACCTTGTACGAGCTGTACCTGCAATCGCTGAGTTTCTTCGGCGACGTCGTGGGTCAGCCCGTAGACCTGTTCGCTTTACCCACAGTGATGGAGGCCGGGCTGCCCGAGTCCGGGGCCTTGGGGGTCAAGCTCACCTCCACCGAAGAGCAATTGGCCTTCGAGTTGGCCTTCGAGAGCAATCCGCTGGAGGTCTTGGCGGGCGGCAACGGCTATGTGGGCGTGGCCGCGGTCGGCGTACTGGCCGCCATCGCCATCCCCGCCTATCAGGACTACAGCCTGCGCGCCGAGGTGGCCGCCAGCTTGGCCGCCGCCGTTCCGGCCAAGACCGCGGTGCAGGAAAGCCTGCTGGCCAGGGGGCGTTATCCCAATGCCGAGGAGTTGGCCCTTAACCCCTACCTGCCGTTCATCGGCGACGGCTATCATGTCGGCGTCAGCCCCGACGATGGCCGGGTGATCATCGAGTACTTCGACGGCGCCATTGCCGGCCATCAGACGGAACTGCTGCCGCAGCAAGGCGAGCGCGGTTTGCGCTGGAAATGCGTCAGCGACCTGCCGCAAAAATACCTGCCCATGGCCTGCCGGGACTAACGCGCATGAAGTTCTATCCCTACTGGGCCAGGGCCGAGGCCGAGGCCCCGAGCGGTAAGCGCAAGGGCTGGCCCGTGGCCTGTTGGCGTTGGTCGGACCTCAGTCTGGCCGAAGCCGAGGCCCGCGCGCGCGCGGCGGTGGAGCGCCTGGCGGAGCGCCTGGGGCGGGGCGAGCCCTTCCCCGATCATTACGGCTACAGCGACCACCCGGTGCGCGAACCGGTATTGGAGCGGGTGACCGATGACCGCGGCGAACTCATCGCCGCCGTCACCCGCAACGGCGCCGGTTGCCTGGTGCTCAACACCGCCCGCGTAATGTTCGTAGACATCGACCTGCCCCAACCCGAGCCGCCTGGCTTCTTCGCCCGCCTGTTCGGCAAAAAGCCGCTGCCCGACGACCACTACGAAACCGCGGCCCTGCAACGCGTGGCCACCTGGGCCGAATCCACCCCAACCGCCGCGCTACGGGTCTATCGCACCCGTGCCGGCCTGCGCCTGTTGCTCACCGACCGCCTGTTCGACCCCGCGTCCGAAGAAACCGCATCCATCATGCAGGCCCTGGACGCCGATCCGCTCTATCGCAAACTCTGCCTCGCCCAACAGAGCTTTCGCGCCCGCCTCACGCCCAAACCCTGGCGCATCGGGCAATGGCCGCTCGGCCAACGCCTGCCCTACCCGGACGAGACCCGGGTCCGCAAATGGGCCGATGCCTATGCCGCCAAGAGCGACGCCTACGCCGTCTGCAACCTCGTGCGGGAACACGGCCGCTCCGCCCCGCACCCCGAGGCCGCCCGCGTGATCGAACTCCACGACCGCTTAACCCGATTGGACTCCAACCTCCCGCTGGCCTGACTCGGGATCGGCAAGCGACAGAAAATAAAATCCCCCCCGGGCTCACGGAATGAGCCCCCCGTCGTGATAGCCTCGGCCCGTGATTATTGAAAGCCCAGCGGCGATTCTGAAAACGGGTTGCACTGCATCTGGTTTATAATCAAAAACCATCATTCGATTTGAAAAGAAAGCGGGCCTCCGGCCGGAGGCCCTATGGAAGAGGGCGAAACGATGACCGAAACCGGATTGACCGAGCTTTCGAAGCGCTGGCCCCCCGAGCCCGACGCGCCGCATTTGGATGATCGGATCGCGGATTTATCAGACCAAGAGCCGGTGGCCCACATCCGCTACGACGCCGACGGCACGCGCCACATCCACCCCCTGAGCGCCCATCTGAAAAACACCGCCCGCCGCGCCGCCGCCTTCGCCGAACCCTTCGACTCCGCCGACTGGGCCGCGCTGGCCGGGCTGTGGCACGACCTCGGCAAGTACCAGCCCGCGTTCCAGCGCTACATTCGGGCCAAGGCGGATGCCGAAGCGATCAATGCGCATATCGAGGACCTGGAGAACAGCGCCCCGAAGCGGGTGGACCACTCCACCCCCGGCGCGTTCTACGCGGCCCAGTCCTTGGGCGGCGCGGGGCGGCTGCTGGCCTACCTGATCGCGGGGCACCACGCGGGCCTCACCGATTGGTTCTCCGCCGAAGTGGGCAATCGCGGCCTGGAGACGCGGCTCCAGCGGGCGGAAGAGGCCGAACTGCTGAAATACCTGCAACAGGTCACCATTCCCGAACCCCTGCTCGGCAGGTTCGCCCCCCAAGGCCAACCCCCGGCCGAGGACCGCAAAGACGCATCGAAGGGGCTCCACCTCTGGCTGCGCATGCTCTACTCCTGCCTGGTGGACGCCGACTTCCTCGACACCGAGTCCTTCATGCAGCCGCACAGGCCCGAACAGCGCGGTGGTTTTCCAGGCATCGACAAGCTGTTGTTGCGCTTCAATCGCCACATGAGTTCCCTGGTGACCGGCAAGTGCCCGACGCCGGTCAATCAGGTGCGCAACCAGGTCTACCGCCGCTGTTGCGAAATGGCCGAGGCCAAGCCCGGCGTCTTCTCCCTCACCGTGCCCACCGGCGGCGGCAAGACCCTCTCCTCCATGGCCTTCGCCCTGCGCCATGCCCAACATCACGGCAAGCGTCGGGTGATCTACGTGATCCCCTACACCAGCATTATCGAACAGACCGCCGATGTCTTTCGCGAGGCCTTCGGCGATCTCGCCCACGCGGTGGTGGAGCACCACTCCAGCGCCGAGGCCGACCCCAGCCAGGAGGACCGCAACACCCGCCTCGCCTGCGAGAACTGGGACGCGCCGCAGATTGTCACCACCAGCGTGCAATTTCTTGAATCCCTGTTCGCCGCCCGCTCCAGCCGCTGCCGCAAGCTGCACAACATCGTCGATAGCGTAGTGGTGATGGACGAGGCGCAACTGATCCCGCCCGAATTCCGCCAGGTGATCCTCGACACCCTCCACCGGCTGGTGCGGGATTACGGCGTCAGTTTGGTGATCTGCACCGCCACCCAGCCGGAACTGGGCAGCGTAGAGGGCTTTCAACTCAAATACCAAGGCCTGCCCGAACCCGCCGAGATCGCCCCCGACCCGGATCACCTGCACCGGAACCTCAAGCGGGTGGAGGTCGAATTGCCCGAGGACCTGAGCCAAGCCGTGGAATGGGAAGCGCTGGCGGAAGAGCTGGCCGAACACGAATCCTTCCTCTGCATCGTCAACAAACGCAAGGACTGCCGCGACCTGCACGCCCTGATGGCCGCTCAGAATACCGGCGGCGCCCGCCACCTCTCCGCCCTGATGTGCGGTCAACACCGCGCCGACACCATCGCGGCCATCAAGGACGACCTGGCGGCGGGCCGACCCGCGCGGGTGATCAGCACCCAACTGGTGGAGGCCGGCGTGGACCTCGACTTCCCCGTGGTCTACCGCGCCATGGCCGGCCTCGACTCCATCGCCCAGGCCGCCGGGCGCTGCAATCGCGAAGGGCGACTGGAAGGACTGGGGCGGGTGAAGGTCTTCGTACCGCCGAGCAAGAACTTCGGCCTCATTCAGCGCGCCGAAGAGGCCGCCCGGGAGATGCTCCACGGCCACAACGGCGACGTGCTCCACCCGCGGCTGTTCAAGGACTATTTTCGGCTGTTCTACGGCCGCATCCCGCCGGACAAGGCCGATATCCAGCGCCTCCTCACCGCCGAAGGCGCCGCCATCCGCTTCCGCACCGCCGCCGACCAGTTCAAACTCATCGACGACGGCTGGCAGGAGACCATCTTCGTCAGCTACGGCGAAGAAGGCGCAACCCGGCTCGACCAACTCCGCCGCCACGGCCCCGAACGCTGGCTGATGCGCAAACTGCAACGCTACGCCGTCTCCATCAACAAACAGGACCGCGAGCGCCTGCAACGCGACGGCTTCCTCGAAGAACCCTGGCCGGGGATCTACCTCCAGATCCGACCCGAGCTGTACGACGACACCTTGGGCGTGATCCTGGCGCCGCAACACAGCGCAGAGGGCTTTGTATGTTGACAAAAAGCACAAAAACCGTAGGGTGCGTTAGGCGCGCATGCACGAAATCCCAATTTCGCACCGCCGTTTGCGCGCGCCGTAACGCACCAGCCGCACCAGGCATGGTTCCTCTGGTACCCAAACGCCGCTTGGGTACCCGGTCTTGGATGCGCCGCATCCCGGCCCGGACTGCGGCGCAGTCGGGAACGCATTCCCATGTGACACATCGGAACGAGGAAACCTGCCCCACTACGCGTCAGAAAGCGGCGTTTTGCCAAAAGGAGAACAAATGGAAGAAGGCACATTAACCACCAATAACTCGCCAAAAGGCGAATTGCTTGCCCTGTTGGCGAGTTGGGAGCCCGAAACGGAGCGAATTCCGCAACCGGAAGATCGGCCCCCCGAGCCGGTATGTCTGAAAGAACCGGAGGAGCCCTCACTATGAAACGATTCTGTCTGGAGGTCCGCGGCGATTTCGCCTGTTTCACCCGCCCCGAGATGAAGGTGGAGCGGGTGAGCTATGACGTGATCACCCCGTCCGCCGCAAGGGCCGTGTTCGAGTCCATTCTATTCAAGAAGGCCGACGGCCGGCCGGCGGTGCGCTGGCATATCCGGCGCATCGAGGTGCTCAAGCCGATCAAGTGGATCAACCTGCGGCGCAACGAACTGGGCGCGGTGATCTCCACCCGCAACGTCACCCAGGCCATGAGCCGCGGCGGTCCTCTCGGGCTGAATATCGAAGAGGAACGCCAGCAGCGCGCCGGCCTCTTCCTGCGCGACGTGGCCTACCGCCTCCACGCCGACATGGAAGTATTCGTCCAGCCGGCGGCCAAGTACCACGCCATGTTCGAGCGCCGCGCCGCCAAGGGGCAATGCTTCAACCAACCCTATCTCGGCTGTCGCGAATTCGCCGCCGATTTTCGGCTGGTGGAACCGGACCAGCTCGCCGAGACCATTCCGGACACCCGGCCCTTGG
>JAABTK010000110.1 GCA_011389885.1 Gammaproteobacteria bacterium
TAGTTTATAGTATTAGTATCTAGCATTGGATATCTAATGCTAGATATCTAGTCTCTAGTATTAGATGCAAATATCTAATACTAGATATTTTTGATAGGACGGAAGCGCCGCCTATTACATGTTAGCAATAGAAGCGCTCCCATTTACCTAATAAATTACTACTAATATTAAATTAAATTCCTTATGTACTATGAAAGGTTGCTGTTATGAACGATTTATATATAAAAATAATTGATGGCCAATGGCAGCATATCGCCGACATATATAATAAATTTAGAGATAAACAGCCAATAATAGAATGTTGTGTAAATAGTGGGCGAATATATTCGTATCCAGCAAATGATTATATTAATAATCTTTCTGCTAGAACTAGAGAGCAAACAAGAATTCAATATGAAAAAGCATGCAAGGATAATCAGTTTTTATTGTTCGTAAGAGATGAAAATAATCAAAAATTAAAATCATATATGTTTGACGTTCCATAATTTGGTGGATTATTTTTGATTTACGGAAATTCCAAGATTGCAATTAACCGCAATATGTGAGTAAATAATTTGCTAACAAGGCGCTGCACCGGACGCGCAAAAGGCGCACGCGGCTGATTTGCGACGTTAAGAAACAGAAGGGAGCCGTATAACGTATTCTTCTAAACATGGACCAGAAAGGTTGGGGGAGAGATCAAGCCTTACGTTTTATTAACTTGGGAGGATACTTGATTGCCACGTATTTATTGGAATTTGGCGTGAGCCCGGATTTAATAGAGAACAACGTTTATGGTACAGCACGAGGGATGAAAGGTTTTTTGTCGCGATACAAGATATACATACTGGCGGGGTGGTAACGGTATTGCGGGCTGAATATCACGAGAAAAGTTCCTGGAAGATAAAGGATTACGATTTCATTGCCGCAAAAGATATAGCATTAGCTCTACCAATAGAGTACGAGAAATATGACAGTGTCCAAACTGCTAAAAATTTGCCACCCAGCACTTTTATTGTGGCAGCACACTTTAATGATATGAATGGTAAACAGAAAACAAAGGAAGTGCTGAGAGTGCGCGTCGCCATTTACAATAAGGATATTGGACAGTTACTCAGAGATGACTCATTTGAAACCAATATTATGCGGGGACTCAACAAGAAGGGTGTTTTGTCTGACTCGGTATGGTCAATCCGGATGTGGGGGGTCGCCTTCCCAAAGGCATGAGCTTGCCAGGGATTCAGGCCGGACGGAACCCGACCAGCGATTACTAAGCCTATGAGCGCTCGGCGTTTGGCCATGGCTGGGATGACGCCGGTGGCGATTGCCAGGACAGTCGGGCCGAAGCCCTGATTGCCACTTCCAGCACCGAGGCGGGGTTTGCCAGTGATCGGGAATGCCGCGTTGGGGGGGGCGATGGATCAGCCCATTCACGGGTCAAGTGATCCAGAATTCCGGTGACATCGACATTGATCATGTGGTGCCACTGGCCTGGTCCTGGGTGCGCGGGGCCGTGGCGTGGTCCCGAGAGAAGCGCGAGCGGTATGCTAACGACCCGACGAACCTGTTGCCAGTCGAGGCGTCACTGAACCGAAGCAAGGGAGCCAAAGGCCCGGATGACTGGCTGCCTCCATCAGGGCAGTGCGGTTATGTGGCTCGATTTATTCGGGTGGTAAGAATGTACGATCTCAAGCCCACGCCGAAGGAAAACGCCTGGTTGAGTGAGTACCTGGAAAGCTGCCGTGGGTGATAGGTACCCATACGTTGAACGCGTGATCCGCAGCGTGCAGATCAGCCGCCTGCGCGGACGCATCGATGATGAGGCGCGGGAGGTCATCGTCACGGTGCGGGGGATGGGGTATGTGCTACAGATCAGCCCCTCCAGCGCTGGCTGAGAACCAACGGATGCGCCTGTTTTTCTCGTTCCCATGCGCCGCGCTCTCGTTCCCATGCGCCGCATGGGAATGCGGTCTTGACCGCGCCGCGGTCCGAACCAGGATGCGACGCATCCAAGACCGGGTTCCTGTCGGCGGCGCCTGGGAACCAAAAAACCAGAAAAGGGGGGCGCTGGTGATCCTCAAAAGAGCGCGCTCATCGCCACCACGGCGACAGGCTGGGAGGATTTGGGGCCTGTGGTCATGGGGCGCCTGATTCCGTGGGGTTGTGAGGTATTCTATAGTTTTTCGCCCGCCCCTGTCCGATGACCGGCAGGAGCCCCGGCCCTTGTCGCCGGGGGCGAACGAAGAGACCCCCGAGATGACCTGTAAACATTACCCGAACCGTGATCACTACGGATTTATATATCCAGCACCAGCTTGCTGGCGGGGCATGCGGTGCAACAGAGGATGTAGCCTTCGGCGATCTCTTCGTCGGAGAGGCCTTCGGTGGAATCCATCTCTACCTCGCCTTTGAGCTTCAACACCTTGCAGGTTCCGCACTGCCCGGAACGACAGGCGTTCGGCAGTTCGATGCCGGCCTCCTCTGCGGCCTCAAGCAGGGTTTGGCCGGGGGCGCAGGGGGCCTCCTGGCCCGAATCGCGGAGCACGAAACTGAAGCCCGGCGCCTCCGGCGAGGCTTGGGGGTTCGTCGGTGCTGGTGCGGCCCCGGCGTCGGGCGCGGATTCCGCTGCGCCCGCCGCGGCTTTGGCGGCTTTGGCGGCCGCTGGGGGCGGTGCAGGAGCCAGCGCGGCGGGCCGGGTCGTCTTGGGGGTCTTGGCCCCGGCGCCGAAGCTCTCCAGATGCAGGTTTTCCATGGGGAAGCCCAGGGTCTCCAGCAGGGACTGCACCGTTTCCATGTAGGGCGTCGGTCCGCAGAGGAAGATGGTGCGCTCGTGGAGATCCGGCGCGATGATCTCCAGCATGGCGGGCGTAATGCGGCCGGTCAGCCCCGCCCAGGGCAGCCCGGCCCGATCCGAGACGCCGAGGGCCACGCGGAGGCCTGGGGTCTGTGCGCCCAGCAGTTCCAGTTCGCGCTCGAACACGATGTCCGCGGGCGTGCGGGCGTTGTGCAGGAAGATCAGGTCGACTTCGGACTGGGTGTCGCAGAGCCACCGGGTCATGGACATCATCGGGGTGACGCCGCTGCCGCCGGAGATCAGCAGCAGCTTGGGCGCGGGGTGTTCCATGCAGCTGAACCTTCCGTTGGGGCCGTCGATGACAATCTCGTCGCCCGGTTCGAGGTGGTCGTGCAGCCAGTTCGACACCCGCCCGCCCGGCACGCGCTTTACGGTGATGCTGAGGTGCTGGGGGCGCGAGGGCGATGAGGAGATGGTGTAGCTGCGCCACACCTTCTTGCCGTCGATGCGGAGTTCGAGGGTGACGAACTGCCCCGGCTTGTAGTGGAACAGCAGGGGCGCCGCATTGGCGGGAACGAAGCGAAAGGTGCGTACATCGCGGGTCTCCTGAGCGATGCCGACGCAGCGCATGGGTTGCTTGCCGCGCTTCCAGAACCGCACGCTCTCGGGGGTCAGCGCGGCGGCGGGCCATAAATCGGCGGCGTTGATCGGGGCTTCGGCAGGGATCGGCTGGGCGGGATCCGGGGCCGCTTCGGCCTCGCCGCCCTCTTCCAACCAGGCGAGAAACCGATCCGCGGCCGCCTGCTTGGGAGCCGGCGGGGCGCTCAAACGCCCGCCCGCGGCCTTGAGCAGCAGCGCCGCAAGCCGCCGCAGCGAGGCCTCGAAGTCTTCCCGTTCGGCGGTCGGGATGGAGGTCAACGACTGGGTCAGCGCGGTGCGCAGACGCGGCTCGGCGTTGGCCGCATCGCCGGCGTAGGCCTTCCACAGGGGCTCATGGGCGCGCGCGGTGTGCGCCAGCGCGGCGGCCAGCGTCGGGCTGCGGCACCAGGCGGCATCCCCGAGGCTGCGTTCGAAACACGCCGCCTCCGCCGCGGTCATCCGTTGCTCGGCGTCGGCGATGCAGACGAACAGCCAGAACGGCAGCTCGCTCAGGCTATCGGGGGTATGGGTGTCGGTCATGGGTTCGGATTTTACTCTCATGTTCATGCGGCCTGCTCCTGCTCCGTCGGTTGGTCGGGGCGCTGAAGGTAACCGGCCACCTGGCCGAGGATCGCCTTGCTCGCGCCATGGTTCTCATCCAACAACGCCCGAAAGCGCTCGCGATCAATCACCAGCACGGTGGCCCGTTCGGCGTCCACGCGCACGGTGGCCAGATAGGGCTGCCCGGTGATGATGGAGATCTCGCCGATGACGCGGCCTTCGCCCATGCGGTTGACCCGTTGGCCGTCGGCGTACACCTCGGCGCCGCCGCGGCGAATCACGAAGGCGCCCTGGGAGGGCTGACCCTGTTCGCACAGCGCGGCGCCGCGTGAATAGACCCGCACCTGGATGCTGCGGGCGAGGTCGGCCAATGCATCGAGGTCGAGTTCGCTGAAGATCGGCAGTTCGCGCAGCCAGGCGATGCGGGTGACGGTGTCGCGGTGTTCGCGCTGGTAACCCGCCCCGTCTTCCCGACGCCACTCCACCCTCAGGCGCGCACCGCCGCGCTCGGACGCGGCGAATCGCAGCTCGTCGCCGTCGGCCAGATCGATGCCGTCGTCGGCCCGCCGTTCGCCGTTGCGGTAGATCCCGTGCGCCGCATCCAGGATGCCCAGAGACAGGCCGTCGGCGGTTTGCCGCACCACGGCGTGGTAGGGCGCCACCGCGGGCTCGAACACCACCACGTCGTTCTCCAGCGCCTTGCCGATGGTCACCAGGGGCTTGGTGAAGGCGAGGCGTTCGCTGCGTCCGTCGGGGTGGGTTCGGGTGAAGCGGATTTCGGCCGCACTCGGCGACGCATCGACCTTGCGCCCAAGCAGCAGGTCGATCTGCTCCCGCAGCAGCCAGTGGCGATCCGCGGGTCCGGCGGCGTCCAGCGCCCGGGCCTGCCGGCGCGCCTCGTCGAGGTCCTCGGCGGCGAGCCCGGCCAGCGCCAGCGCGGTGACCAGCGGGTCTTCGTCCGTAATCAGTTCGCGAAACAGCGCGCCCAGATCCGGCGCGCGGCGCACCACTTCGACGAAGGAGACGCGCCGCAGGAGCGACTCGGCGGAGGCGGACAGCGGCTCCTCGGCGGCCCCGCTCCGCAGCGCCTCGCGCACGCCGGCGGCGAGACGTTCGTCCAGGCGCCGTGCGTCGAGCAGGGGTTCGAGCCGGGCGCCCATCAGGACCCCCGCATTGGCGGCCAACCGCCGCGCCTCGGGGCCGTCGCCGAGCGAGATCAGCAGGCCGATCAGGTGTTCCGCCAGTTGCAGACGGCGGCGTTCCAGCACCCCGCCGAGGGCGGCGAGCAGCCCGCGCGAGGCCGCCTCCGGGGGGTGTTCGATACGGTACAGGACGGCGGAGGCCTCCACCAGCCGATCCACCAGTTCGGCGGCGCGCCCCAACAGCAACCGCGTATCCCCCAGCAGCTCGCCCAGCACCGCCCCATGCTCCGCCTCTTCGATGGAGTAGCGGGCGCGCAGGCGCTCGATACGCCGGCGGGTTTCGGGCCGTTGCAAATAGGCGCGCACCTCCTGCCGGCGCGCCACCGCCTCCTGCACCAGCTCCTCCAGCTCTTCGCGGTAGTTGTCGCGACGCAGCCAGGCCTCTTGGGTCTGTACCCGTTCGGGGTCGAGCAACGTCATATCCTCGATGCCCAGGCCGGTCAGCACCTGACGGTGTTCTTCGTCGCTGATCCCCATCTCCAGCCGCACCTCCCGCATCAACGCCAGGCTGTTGGCGCTATTCACCTGCCCCGTGCGCAGGGCCTCGCGCAGCACGTTGGCATACAGCTGCAAGCGTTGCTCGCGGGTGAAGCCCGGCAACGTCTTGGCCAGCACATAGACCTCATCCGGCTTGAGGTCGTCGAGGGAGCGGCCCTCCAGGATTTTGTCGAAGTCCACGTTCAACCGCTTCAACTGTTTGAGCAGACTGCTCATCATGCTCTCGCGCTGGTAGCCGTTATGACTGCGCGCAATCGAGCGCAGCAACCAGGCCGCACTGATGAACAGGATCAGGGCATCCGCCAGCCACAGGCCCCAGGACGGCAGCAACGCCAGATTGGGCCGGCCGCCGAAGATGTAGAAGGCGTTGATGCTCAAAAAGGCGGTGACCGAGAAGGTATGGTTCAACAGATCCCGCCGATTCAGAGGACGCCCCATGGCGATGCGGACCCGTGCATACAGCCTCTCCAGCCCCGCGCCGAGCAGGAAACTGGCGAGCACGAACAGCGCCAGCACCAGGGGGGTGGCCACCAGTTTGGGCAAATAGGGAACCGGTTGCCCGGACAGGAACAGGCCCGGGGCGAACAGGGCGCCGAGTTGCCCCGCCTCATGGGTCCAGGCGCCGGAGAAGTAGTAATCCCAACTGCCCGAATAAAGATAATAATAGGTGTAGAAGCCGACCACCAGGCCGAAGAAGCCGTAATAGGCGAAACGCCGACCGGGTTGCTCGATCCCCTTCCAGTAGCCGCCTTCGAGGTCGATGTCGGGGCAGTCCGCGGTGCAGCCGACGCAGATGCTGCGGTCCCCCGCCTCGGTGGAGGTTCGGCACATGGATTGGGTCACCGGCCGCTTCTCCCGGTGCGCCTTGCTCTCCAGCAGGCCGCCCGGCTCGGTATAGATCTTCTGCACCACGCCGATGGGGCAGAAGTAGTTGCACCAGGTCTTGCCGCCCCAGATCAGGCTCACGGTCAACGCGATGGCGATGATGCCGATCATGAAGCCGGCCAACGCGATGCGGTCGGAATTGACGAACAGGATGCGCACGCAGAGCGCCGCGAACAGCAACCCGAACTGCAGATACCAGTGATTGCGCTGGAGCCAGCCGCCGCGCGGGACCAGATTGAGCTTGCGCTCCACCCGCCCGCTGCGCCGGTTGAAACGCTTGCGGTAGAACTGCTTGTCGAGATAGCGCGGGATTTGGGTGATGAACGACAGCGGACAGACCCGCCGCCAAGCCTCGTGCCCGAACAGCATCAGAAACAGCGGCACCAGCGGGATCAGCATGGTCCAGAACAGACGCGCGCCGAGGGCGTAGGGCTCTTCTTCCAGCGGCTCGCCCTGCACCAGCACGGGTTCGTCTGGGTTGATCCGAAACGGGCTCTCCGCGTTGGCGGGATCCGTCAACGCCGGTGTGATCGGATCCCAGAACAGCGATACGATAATGACTATCCAGCCGAGCGCAAGGACACCCCGCACGGCCCGCATCTTTGTCTCCGAAACTGTAGAAAGCATAGATCTAGCCTTGCATACACGGCAGCGCGCCGCTTGAGTTTTGCTCTCCAGGGTGGCGCAACGTCATGACCGTTGGCCAAGGCGAGAACACAGTCACCCCGCACGGGCTCGCAGCGGCGGATTGTTTGGGCGCCAGAGCCGCCATTACCGGGCTCTGCGGCGGCGCTGCGGAACCCGGACTGTCGGGCGATGCACCGCCGGAACGGCGTGGCGAGGCCTCAAGGCGCATGGGAACGGCCAGCCGCCGCCTTCGATGTCACTAGGTGAAAGCGGCAACCGCGTTCCGCCCACAGGCCGTCGCCCGGCACTTGGATTTGATCCGCCACCAGTCCCACACGGGCGCCGCTTTCGCAGCCAGCGATATTGCGCAGTTCAATGCGGGTGGCGCGGCAGGAGATTTCATCGCCGTCGCGGTACACGATGCCATCCAGAAGGATGTCTTCACCACTGCATGCGTTCGGGTTCTGAACCAGCGGTTGGCTGTCCCAGCCGTCGAGCAGGCCGTCTGCGTCGGTATCATTGTCCAGCACGTCGGTGCCTAAGCCGCCGAAGATCTCCGTTTGGTCGTCCAGCCCGTCACCGTCGGTGTCCGCCCGCAGCGGGTGGGTGTCGTATTGTTGCTCTTCGCGATTGCTCAGGCCGTCGCCGTCGCTGTCGGCATCGGGGTTCAGGTTGCCGCCGTAGCGGGCCTCCCAATCGTCGGCGAGGCCGTCGCCGTCACAGTCCGCCGCCGCGGCGCAAGGTGGGTTGAGGGGGTCCGGATCCGAGCCGTCGGGCAGGCCGTCGCCGTCGCTATCGGGGTTATTCGGGTCGGTTCCGGCCTGGTACTCCTCCAGCGAGTTCAGGCCGTCTCGGTCAAAATCGAGGTCGGCGTCGAGGCTATCGTCCTTCCAAAGGTCGTTTTCATTCTCCCATTCGTCCGGCATAGCGTCGCCGTCGGTGTCGGTTTGGGCGCCCACGGGGGTTGTGAGCTGGGCGTTGTTGTTGTCCAGATCCCAGTCCTCGCTGCTGGTGGCGGCAGCGCCGCTGAGCAGCAGATCCGAACCCGCCGCGGCCTCCACCTGCACATCCACCCGATACCAGTGGGATTGGTAGCCGCTCAGGTGGCCGAGGGTGCAGGTTGGAATCGCTGCCGAGTCTTCATCGCAGCCGATGGTGGAAATCAGGGAGACGCCCTCGGGCAGGCTCAGGTCCGCGCTGACATTGGAGGCCCCGCGACAACTGTTGTTATGCACCCGCACGCTATAGCGCAGGGTGTCGCCGGGGGCCGGCACGGCGATGTCGCGGTGCAGGTGCAGTGAGAGGTCCACGGAACCTGTGGCGGAACACCCGCCGCCGCTTTGACTTCCCTTATCCTCGCTGGAGCCGGCGCTGTCGTCGTCGTTAATGGTTCCCGTGCCCTGGGCGTTGGTGATGCGGGCGTTGACGCTGGCGTTGCTGAGGTTGAGCAGCAGGTTTTCGCTCGCGCCTTCGTCGATGCGGTCGCCGTTGACCGTGACGCTCAGGGTCTGGCTGGTGTTGTCGCCCGCCGGGAAGGTGAGGGTTCCGCTGTGGGCGAGGTAGTCGCCGCCGGCGAGGGTGGCGGTGTCGTCCGCGGCGGCGTAGTCCACCGTCACGTCGGCGCTGGCGGGGTGGCTGAGGGAGACGCTGAAGTCGAGGCTCACCGTGCCGCTGTCGCCTTCGGTGACGCTGGCGTCATTCACAGCGAGTTGGAAGCAGCCGCTGCTGGCGCTCAGGCTGTTCGCCGCGCCGGGGGTGACGCAGCGCAGGGCGAAGTCGGCGCTGTTGTCGTCGGTGTCGGTGCTGCTTTCATCACGGGCGAGGCCGACTAGGAACTCGGCGCCGTCGTCGGCGGGGGCGGCGGCGGTTTCGGTGTAGCCGTTGGGGATGTCGCCTTCGTAGCT
>JAABTK010000111.1 GCA_011389885.1 Gammaproteobacteria bacterium
CGCCTGGCGGTAGAACTGCACCGCCTCCTCCGGGCGGCCCCGATTGGCGTAGAGGCTGCCCAATTCGGTGAGGCTGGCCGCCTCATCGGCCCGCAAGCCCTGTTGCACCCGAAGCTGCATCCCCTGCCGATAGGCCCCCTCGGCCTCGTCCCATTGCCGCATCTGCCGGTACACTATGCCGGTCTGGTGCCAGGCGGTGGCGACGCTGCCGGGCTCGCCCAGGGCGGCGAAGTCCTCACTGGCGGCGCGAAAGGCCGCCAGCGCCTAGGGGTAACGCCGTTGATACAGACGCACAGTGCCCAGTTGGCCTTTGCCTACCGCCACGCCCCGCTGGTCGTCGAGCTTTTCGCCCCGAGCAATGCGTTCCTCATACGCCTGGGCCGCCGCCTCCAGCCGGCCCAGGTCCCTCAGGCAATCGCCGGTGTCCGTGAGGCAGACCGAGGCCATGCGGGCGGCGTCCTGGTTGCCAACCTGCGCCAGGGTCTCGAAGCGCTGTTGCGCCGCCGCCAGGGGTTCCAGCGCCGCCTGCGCCGCCCCGCCCGTGTTCAGCACCCGGCCCAGCAGCATATAAGCCATCGCGGTGTCGTAGGCCAACACGGCGGCACCCTCGCCGAGGGCTGGTCCCTGTTGCGCCTTCAGGCAGTCTTGCAGCAGCCCTTGGGCGGCCTGGTAGGCGGCGGTTAGGTTCCCTTGTTGCAGCAGGCGGTCGATGTGGCTGGAGGCGTGCAGGAAATCGGCGTGGCCCCAGGCCCCGCCCGCCGCCGCCAGCAGACTGGCGGCCTCTTCCCGCAGGGCCACCGCCTCGGCCAGGCCTTGGGGGCGGCCCAGGGGGGCGAGCAGGGTTTCCAGACGTTTCGCCATGTCGATGGCCTGGGCCGGGGTATAGGCCCCCGCCGCCAGCTCCTCGGCGCGGCGGCGCAGCAGGGCGAGCAGGTTGGGGACCTCCAGCAGGGTAAGCTGGGCGGCCTGTTGGGCGTCTTTGAATTGTTGCTGATGGAGAAAACCCAGCAGGCGCTCCATCGCGGCGGCGTGGCGGGCCTCGTATTCGCTGCGAAGGCGCGGAGGGCGCGGAGGAGCCTGACCTGGGTCTTCTTCCTTGGCAGGGGCTGCGTCTTCGCGGTCCAACCCCTGCCCCAAGTAGGCCGGCAGCGCCGGGTCGAGGCGCAGATGGCCGTAGCCCGCATCCTCGGCGAGGCCGACCTGGATAAGGGCGATGGCGAGGTTGCGGGCGGTGTCTTCGTCCACTTCCAGCACCTGCCCGATAACGAACAAATGACCTCCCCCATGCAACACCCCCAACCCCGCCACCAGGCCCCGCAATCCCTCCGGCAGCCGCCGCAGCGACAACTCGATGCTGGCGTAGAGCGAGTTCTCCCGCTCCCCCGGATGTCGCCGTTCCAGTTCCGCCAGGATCTCCCGCGCCGCCTCGCCCAGCTCCCGCAACCCGCGCCGCGCCAGCTCCGGGGCCAGCAGCACCAGGGCGCGGGCGTGGTGGTGGAGGCTTTCCACCAACTGGGTCAGCTCCTGCTCGGCCTGGTCGTACTTTTTGGTCTCCGGCGCGGGCAGGGGGATGCCGCGCTGGGCCAGCACCTGGGCCAGCAGTTGCAGGGCATCGCCCCGGCTAAGGGGGCCGAGTTCGATGCTGTGACCGGTGAAGGGTTCGGGCAGGCGCTCGCGGGAGGTGAAGAGGAGGCGGCTGTGGGGGGCGGCTTGGCCCAGGGTTTGCGCCAGGGCGAAGATCGCCGTGGCATCCGGCCCCCCCATTCTCACCCCCTGGTCCTCAGGGCGAGGGGAGAGGGCAGGTAGCACGGACTCGCAGTTGTCCACCACAATCAGCGTCGCCGCGTCTCGTAGCGCCCGCTCTACCTGCTGGATGCCTTTATCAAAATCTTGCTCCGCCACCGACCACTTTGGCAGGAGTTGGCGGCCCAGCGCATCAAGCAGGGCGCGGTCGGTTTGCGCCTCTTCCAAACTGACGAACAGGGCGCGTCGGAAGCGCCCGGTGTTGACCAGCCAGCGTGCCAACTCCACCGCCAAGGTGGTCTTGCCCTGGCCGCCTTGGCCTCGCAGCAGGGCGTAGGGGGCGCTGGTCAATAATCTTTCCAGCGCCAGCAGTTCGCGGCTGCGGCCTACGAAGCGGTGGGCGGGGGTCTCCGGCAGTGCGCCCAGGCTGCGGCGGCGGTGCTGTTCGGCGAGGCGCCGCACGGCCTGGGGCAATATCTGTTGGAAGAGCTGCGGGTCTTGCTGTTCCTGGTAGAGCACTGGCACAAACCAGTCGTGCAGCCGCAGTTCCCCCGCGCCGGGGATGCGCCCGCGCACCGGGTCGCCGTGCAGCGCCAACTGGCCGACGCGCATGGCCTGGCCTACCCGCGCCCCGCGTGCCAGTTCGCCGTAAAACGCGCCCACGAAGCGGCGGGCGGTCTCCACCAGCACCGAGTGGCTCATGGCTACCACCGAGCCGACCCCCTGTTGCAGCAGACTACCCGCCACCGAGGCCTCGATGGCGGTGTCGGAC
The DNA here is from genome assembly GCA_011389885.1 of Gammaproteobacteria bacterium. Classification (GTDB taxonomy): domain Bacteria; phylum Pseudomonadota; class Gammaproteobacteria; order Chromatiales; family Chromatiaceae; genus JABBTK01. Next base: position 2,516 of record JAABTK010000111.1, read on the forward strand.
TGGGCGCTTTGGCAGGCCTCCAGGAACACCAGGGGGATGCGCTGGGCCTGTAGCACGGCGGCGAGTTCCTTGGCGTTGACCAGGGCCATGCGCCGTTGTTGCAGCTTGGCCACATCCGCAGGGTCTTCAAAACAGAGCGCACCCAGGCCTTGTACCTGGTCATACACGCCGTGGCCGTCGAAATGGACGACATGGAAGGGGCGTTTGGCTTCTTGCGCCCGTTGCAGGGCGGTTTGCAGGGCCGGGAAGCTGGGCGGATTGAGCACGCTAAGTTCCGCCAGTTCGCCCAAGGCCGCCAGCGCCTCGACCAGCGGCGCGGCGCTGACGCGGTGGTCGATGTAGCCCACGCCCTCTTGTTCCGGGCGCGGACTCACCAGCAACACCCGAATCGGCAGCTCGAACACCACGGCGGGCTGCGGGTGACGATTGGGCAGCCGCCGCCGCACCTGGGCCGGTGCGCCGCCCTGAAACAGCCAGCCGGCGCCGTTGTGCAGCAGCTCCCAGGGCAGGGCGAGGAGTGCAGTGGCGGTGGCCTGGGCGGCCTTTTGCTCGGCCTCCGGGGTGCCGTCCAGCAGGGTACCGTCCACCTCGATGGAAAAGCGCTTGTCGGCGCTATCGCCCCGCCACTGTTGCGCAACCTTGCGGGCGTTTTCGGTGCCCAGGGCGGCCTGATAGAGGGCTTGGCCCCAGGCCGGGAGTTGCTCTTCCACCTGCTCGCCGCGCTGCTTGAACACCCCCACGGGCCAGAGGAAGTAGTGTTCCAGATACCAGGCCAGCTCGCCGCGCTCGATGGGGCCGAGGGGGGCGATGAAGCGGAAGGGGTTGCTGCGGACTTCGGGGCGGTTGGGGTCGGCGGGGTGGTAAATCAGTTCGGCATCGGCGCTAGGGCGGAATATGCCCTCCGCCTCGTGGATAGCGGGGCGGCTGAGTTTGAGCAGCAGCTCGGCGAAGGGTTTTTCCTTGATTGCAGTATTTTCGCGGTCGTCCGGCAGTTGCCGCCCCATCGCCTCGAATATTTTCAGCAGGGCGAGGCCGATGGGTTGGGCGGGGTCGTGTTCGATGATGAGGGCATCTTTGCCCAGCAGACGCTTGACCAGGGTGTGTTTCACCGCAGGCAGGCAGAGGGGGATGACCATTTTGCCCTGCTCTTTGGCCCAGTCGATTTCATCCAGCACCCATTCAGCGTTGATGCTAGCGCCGCTAAACACCACCATCAGGAACCCGGCCTCTTGGATGGCCTGCTGGATTGTTGGGGTCAGGCCGTCGCCCGCCGTCAGTTCACGGGAATCGGCCCAGACCGCGACGCCGTGGGCCTCCAGGGCGATGCGCAGTTGCCTGACCAGGGCATCGTCCTGGCTGGAATGGGAGATAAATAGGTCGTGGGGCTGGGACATGGGCGGCTCCGTGCGCGAATGGTTGGGGTATTCTGGCGGAGTGGGCGCGATTTGTCACCGTAGGCGGCCGGGGTCTGGGCCAGTGCAGCCGCGCACAAGTAACGGGAACAGCGCCAGTTAGGAACGCAGGGGGCGCAGAGAGGCCTTTCGATTGAAGCCTAAACGGGCGCACTCCAGGGCAACGGGGCTGGCGGCCGCGGTACAGTTGAGTGCTGAGGAGGGCGCATAAATCGCCCTTTCTAACGCCTTCTCCAGCGCCTCCCGGAAGGCTTGGTAGCTGGGCATGTCGATGCGAAAGCTATCCTTTGCCGCAGCAAATGGGGCGAGGGGATATCCAGTGAGCAGGCGTGCAGGAGAAACCGTTTCAGCTCGATCAGGCAGCTATCCGTATTGGCGGCAATGTGTTCGTCTTTCAGTTGGGATAAAAGCGACCCTTGGTAGTTAAACTGGATATTCTGAGCTGGCGCGGAACCGCCGAGGCGGTATTTAACATCGCCGACATAAAACACCCTTTCGCCAGCGGCGAGGTCGGGTTTGGGTCGGCAATAAACGGTTTCGGAGCTACATGGTTGGATTTGTTTGCGGGGTTTTCGGCGACACGCCAAGCCGGGCTTGGCGCGCAGGCCTTTTCAAGCAAGGCTCGATAATCGCCCCGCATTCACTGGGCCGCTGAGGGGCCGAGCTAGGCCGCCCCGGCGCCCCAGGCGGGCGGGTTGCTTGGTGGCGGCGGGCGACGGGGCGGGGCGTTTTCGGGCCTCGATACGGGCCCAGATCTTTTCGTGGAAGAAGTAGGCCACGGTGTTCACGGCCGGTTCGACTAAGGCCAAGGCGCTGCCTACGGCGATGCTGCCGGTGAGGGCGTAGCCGACAGCGAAGGCCACCGCGAAATGCACCGCTGCGAATGAGATTGTCTTTGCCATGATCGGGCCTCCGGTTCGTGATCTGTTGGGAGGCAGTGTGGCAGGGGATGAGTGATTGGTGAAATGGATTTAACGAATTGGGACGATAGGGCGTCTCTATTAGATGCGCTCGGGGCTCAGCGGCGGAGGATCAGCTCGGCCACGAACTTGCTGCCGAAATAGGCCAGCATGAGCACGATGAAGCCGGCGAGGGTCCATTTGAGGGCCTTTTTGCCGCGCCAGCCGTGGCGGAAACGGCCCCACAGCAGGACGCCGAATACGCACCAAGCGGCGATGGAGAGCACGGTCTTGTGGGCCACATGCTGGGCGAACAGGTCGTGCAGGTAAAAAAAGCCGGTGAGCAGTGACAGGCTGAGCAGCGCGAAGCCGAAGGCGATCATCTCGAACAGCAGGCTTTCCATGGTTTGCAGCGGCGGCAGGGTGCGCACGAAGCCGCCGGGGTGGTGGCGGTGCAGGTGGCGGTCTTGCACCGCGAGCAATACCGCCTGTACGCTGGCCATGGCTAGGGTGCTGTAGGCCAGCAGCGAAATCAGGATATGCACCGACATGCCCCAGTGGGTGTCCGGCGAGACCAACTGCGGGGTCGCGAAGGTGACGTCGAGCAGCACCGCGGCGGCCGCCGCCGGCAGGATTGCAATGCCGACGTTTTCCACCGGTTTGGTGAGGGAGGAGAACAGTAGGATCGCCACGATGGTCCAGGCGACCAGGGAGAAGGCGTTAAAAAAGCCGAAATTGAAGCCGGAGAAGCCCATCAAGGCGTCTTGGGTGAGCAGGTAGCCATGACTCGCCAGGGCCGCGCCCATGGCGCCCAGGGCGGCGGCGCGCGGGAGCTTTTGCCCGATTTCGGTGCGAAACAGGCGCAACGCGACCACGACCCAGGCGACCAGGTAGGCGAGTGCGGAAAATCCGGCGGCGACAAGTAGATTCATAGCGGCGGAATCATCGCATATTTGACCCCGGGTCGGAAGTGTGGGCCGGGCTTTTGCGGCGGCGGGAGGCGCCGCAGGAGTGTACGCCCGGCTCAGGCGGGCGCAGAGAGCGCGGAGGAGGTTTTGCTTGAACGTTCCCGCGTTCCAGGGCGGGGAGGCCTGTCCGCCGCGCTAGTACGCCTGCGCCTGAGGGTCGGAAACCACCCCGGTGCTCGCGGAACGCAGAGCCCGCGGAGAACCGCAGAGGGCGTAGAGAAGAAAAGGTTTTTTCTTGGCGCTCGTGCCAGGAATTGGCTGTGCCGAGGAACGAGGCGCATCGCTTGGACTCGAGTCCGCACAGCCCAAAAGTTGTACTCCAAAGGTTTGCTGCGGCCCTCGGCACCCTCTGCGTTCCTAAAAGGATAGGAAATTCAGAAATCCAACCGCTTCCGCGAAAATATCCCCCTGATCTGGAGCGCCGTCAAGACTCGGTTTGAGCCCTTCTGACCACCGGAGGGCGATGATGGAGAAGAAATGGGCCTGTCAGGAGGTGTTTGAGGCGGTTGTCACGGCAGGAAGAGGGACGGAAAGCGGTGAATTTCGCGCGAACGGCAATAGCCAGCCCCGCAGCCCGGCTCGGGCTGACCAGGAGGCCGCTACCAGGATACCCGTTGATCGTACTCGAACGAAGGCTCGGGCTGGGTGAGAGGGTCGCCCTGAAGGTGATCGAAGGCGTCGATGGCCTCCTCACCGGAGTCTTCGTACCACTCTGGCGGTCCCCGGGCGGAGGCGATCCGGGGCGGGGTAGCGGGCGCGCCGATAGGCTCCAGGATGGCCCGTACGTCCACCGCCTCGGTAATAAAGGCGATGATCCGCACCGGCCTGCCGGCAGGCAGGTCTCGGCCCCGCACTGGGGACAGGTCAAAGGAAAAATTCGCCGGGAGCGAATTTTCGCGCAAGCCCTCATGGATGGGGGCGAGCCTAGGCTGTCGAAATCGGCCGATCTCCGTGGTTTTCGGGCTCCCCGGCTTTGGGATCAAAAAAAGCATAGGATGCGCCGAGTATCGCGAGGCGCATCATAGCCGTGGGATGGGCAAAGGCGCTCCCGCAAAAACCAAAAAAATCCGCCAACCTTTCAGCGCCGTGCCCATCACGGACGCCTGTGATGGGCACGGCGCTGATAGACCGCGACTAAAACCAATGACCGGGGGAGCGCCTTTGCCCATCCTACGCGCCATTCCCAGCACGAGTAGATCGGCAACGAGGACCCACTCTCAGCAAGACGCAAAGTGCCTAAGAAAAACCTTCGCTTCTCTGCGCTCAGCGCAAAAAACGCGCGACATTCTTCGCCGCATATAAAAGCCAAAAACCGGGAAATTCTTTGCTCGAATAATGGCCCGATTTCGACAGCCTAGGGCGAGTCCCAAGGATGGGACGAGCAAAGGTAGCGTGCGGGTGAGCGCCCGCTAGCCGCCGGCGGGTCGTCCGCTGCCGTCTCTGCCGCCGGCTTCGTTTCAGGCTCCGGCGCCTCGGGATGTGGCGCGAGGGCGGTGACCGCCGGACGCAACGGCGAGTTGGGGGCGAGCACGCCGTAGTAGCGGCGCCGATGTTGCCGGGGCGGCGGGACCAAGGCGGCGATGCGGCCGATCAGCTCCAGCGGCGAAAGGATGATCTGGGTTTGCCCATCCATGCTTGGTTTGGGCAGGCGGTAGATCAGCCGCTGGGCGTCGATCTCCTCCAGTCGGTCGAAGGCGTTGCGGCGGACGGGCGCAATAGCGCAGCAGGCGCTCAAGCCCTGATCGGTTGGGAGCCTCGATGCGCACGCTGGCATCCAGGGAAAAGCCGCCGCCGTGGTCCCACTGCTCCATCTCCTTGCGATCTTCTTTTTGCTCGCCCCATCCCTGGGGCTCGCCCCCTTCCCTGGGGGCTTGCGCGAAAATCCGCTCCCAGCGGATTTTTCGAGCAGTCCCCGCCGCACGAATGCCCGCAAGATGCGGCGGCGTACTTTGCCTGGCGCCGAATGAGCCTCTGCCGTTTCGGTCCAACGAACTTTCATTGGGCTCGTTCCCAAGTTCTACTTGGGAATGCGGTTCAGCAAGCTCCGCTTGCCGAGAAGCGCGGGTCACTCCGCTCCCGCGGCGCGACCCGTCCCCGGCCCGCCCCAGGGGCGCGAGCCCGACAGCCACAAAACCCGCAACCAGCCCCCGACCTCACCCCGGAGTGAAATATGGTGAAATATGGGTGTCCCCTGGTTTCTGAGGCGTAGTTTCCGCGTCGATTAGCTGGTTTCTGGCTCGGGTCATGGTCTGGATCTCCGCTGCTGCTGGGACGGCTTAGTTCAAGTTTAGCCTATGGGAGGCAGGAGTCAAGTTTTTGGGTGTCCTTTTCTTGTCCTTTTCTTGTTTTCTTGCCCGGCAATGGCAGCTCTAGCTGCCCAAATTTATGGAAGGCAAGCAAGAGCTTGCAAGACAGGCATTCCCAAATCACGACACACGAAACTGTACCGTCCAACAGGATAGGTTTGCTTAGGCTCATTGTTTTACTTGCTCAGATAAACAAAATCTGAATGCTTATCAACGACTGAAGGCCTCTCTTTCTGAGGATGGTACCAAAACCCATTCCTTTTCCCCTTCGGCCCACCTAGTAAACTCTCTTGGGACATAGAAATATTTAGCAGCCACTAAATTACCGTCACCTTCAAGTCCTTCCCTCACACATTGCTTTCTTTGATCTAGCGTCATGAATGTATCTGGTGAAGAGGGCTCTTCATGTAAGACTATATGAAAAGGAACATGATGGTCTGATGGCTCGCAAGAAGGGAAGTCGACCGATAAGCCCCGTTCATTTTGCTGGATTTTTGGGCAACTCTTTTCAGGAGTATTAAGACAAACCCCTATCTCTAAATAAACAAACATTCCTCTATTTTTTGTTAAAAATTTTTCTAATTCATCTATGTCTTTTTGTTTTGCGAGTAGTGTACTTAGTTTCTCAGGGTCTTTTGTTTCAAAATTGAATAAGGATGGATAAAATATTGCAATAAAGCCAATAACAGAGGCAATAGATCCAAATAGGCCTACTAGAACTGAAACTATTGTTTTGCTTCTCAAGATGACTAACTCCTTGGGGTTTGCATTGCAGTATTGCTGTTGCAAAAAATTGCTGCGGCAGCGTCGCAGTAGGAACGCCGGTTACCCGGCGCCCCCTGCACAGATCCCGGCGTGCGGTTTTCCCGCACCGGGCTCCTCAGCCATACTCACTCTCGTAG
>JAABTK010000112.1 GCA_011389885.1 Gammaproteobacteria bacterium
AGTTCCACTTCATTACCAAGTATGGGTTGCGCAGCGCTGTGGGCCGCTGGCCGATCTTCAGCCCGCCGAACAAGGCCTCGAACCGCTCCGCCTGGGCCATGTCGTAATAGTTTTCCAGGGTGGAGAGCCACAGCGACTTGCCAAACCGGCGCGGGCGCAGGAACAGCAACTGCCGCCCCATGCCTTCGAGCAGCTGAATGCGGTCGGTGCGGTCGATGTAATGTAATAAAGGGCGTCTTCGGCGATGGCGGCGAGGTTGGCGAGGCCGTAGGGAAATTGAATCATGCGATTGGTTTAATCCTATCTCGTTTACCCCACCATGGCATAGTTCAGTGGTTTTTAGCAATCACCCCTGCACGAGGCAATAGACCACAAGGCGCGATGATGGCGATCGGGCATGGGGCCTTGCAGCCGAGCGGCTGCGCGCCGCAGATACCCTGACCGGCCCTTCGGGCTGCGGCGAGGTGTTGCCCCGAAGACCAAGCCGCCCCCCCCGAATCGCGCCCCGTGGCGCTGGATTCCGGCTTTGCGCTGTGACAGCTCAGCACGCCGCCTGCCGCTAGTGCAGTCGCGCCTAGGTATCGGAAACGACCCAGGCGCTTTCGGAACGCAGAGCACGCAGAGCACGCGGAGAACCGCAGAGGGCGCAGAGCGGCGTTTCGATTGAAAGGATCAGCGCCGCACCCGACATCCGCCGCTTTAGCGGCGAATGCACTTCGCTGGCCCGCCCCCTGTATGACTGCGGGCTTAGAGCGTACACGCCTTGGCCCGGGCGCGTAACCGGAAACCCGCACAGCCCGAGGGCTGCACCCCAGGCGAGGCTTCAGCGCCGGGCAGGCGCAAGCCAGCAAAAAACCGCCTCGGTACTCTCAGCGGTCCTCGGTACTCTCTGCGCTCCTAGGCGCCGTGGTTTCCGTTAGTTATGCGCAGGCGTACTAGGTGATTCCCAGCATGGACGCTGGACCACCCGTTGAAACAAAAGCGTAACAAGCCTAAGGTATGCTGTAACAAAAGCGGTGCCTCAATCGCCTAAGATCCCGAAGCGCACTTTTGGTTTTCCAGAAGGAATTTACCATGAATCCAAGCATTCGCGGGAGGCTCATTCCCCTTCTGCTCGCCTTGTTCGCCCTCTTCGCATCCCCCGCCTTGCACGCCAATCAGCCGCTGGAGCTGCTGTTTCTGTACGGCTCGGAGAAAAAGGCCTGGATCAGCGATGTCACCCGCGACTTCAACCGTCGCGGCTTCAAGCTGCAAGATGGCCGCCAAGTTCAGGTCTCGGCCGAGCCCATGGGCTCGGGGGCCACCATGCAGGCGGTGCTGGACGGCAGCCGCCAAGCCCATCTGGTGAGCCCGGCCTCCGGGGTGTTCATCGAACTTGCCAATGCCGACTGGCAACAACAGGCGGGGCGCGATTTGGTCGGGGAGACCCGGAACCTGGTGCTGTCCCCGGTGGTGATCGCTATATGGAAGCCAATGGCCGAGGCGCTCGGCTGGGGCGAACGCGCCTTGGGCTGGTCGGACATCTTGCATTTGGCCAAGAGCGACACCGGCTGGGGCGAGTACGGACACCCGGAGTGGGGCCCCTTCAAGTTCGGCCACACCCACCCCAAGCACAGCAACTCGGGCCTGCTGTCGCTGATTGCCGAGACCTATGCCGCCAGCGGCAAGACCCGCGGCCTCAAGCTCAGTGATGTGGAGAGCCCCGCGACCCTGGAGTTCGTGCGCGGGGTGGAGAGCAGCGTGGTGCATTACGGCCGCTCCACCGGGTTTTTCGGCCGCAAGATGATGGCCAACGGCATGGAATACCTGAGCGCCGCGGTGCTTTACGAGAACATGGTGCTGGAATCCTACGGTGAGGATCTCGCCCATCCGCTGGTGGCCATTTATCCCAAGGAAGGCACCTTCTGGAGCGACCACCCGGTGGGCCTGGTGGAGCGCGACTGGGTCAGCGACGCCCACCGCGAGGCCGGCTGGCGCTACATGGATTTCCTGATGGAAAAGGCGCAACAGGAAAAGGCCCTGCAATACGGCTTTCGGCCGGCGGATGTGGACATTCCGGTGGCCGACACCTTCACCGCCGCCCGCGGGGTGGATGCCGACGAGCCCAAGACCACGCTCCGCGTGCCCCCGGGACGGGTGATTCGCGCTATTATGGACGAGCTTTGGGTGGACGTTAAAAAGCATGCCAATGTGGTGCTGGTGATGGATACCTCGGGCAGTATGAACGGGACCAAGCTCGAGCGCGCCAAGGATGGCGCAGTGGAGCTGGTGCGCATGCTCGGCGACGCGGATCAGCTCTCCACCATGTTCTTCAGCAGCAACCCCTACTGGATGAGCCGCGACCAACTGCTCGGCCCCAGCCGGGCGGAAGCCGAACAGCAGATCCGCAATTTACGCGCCAATGGCGGCACCGCCTTCTACGACGCGGTACTGATGGCCAAGGACCACCTCACGGAACATGCGGTCCCGGGGACCATCGGCGTGGTGGTGGTGCTGACCGACGGCGAGGACACCCACAGCCGGGCCGACCTCGACGGCCTGCTCGAAGGCATCCGCCTCGGGCCTGCAAACAGCGTGCGGATCTTCCCCATCGCCTATGGCGAGGGCGCCAGCATGCAGGTCATGGAACCCATCGCCGACGCCACCCAGGTCAAGGCCTATAAGGGCTCCACCGAAAACATTGAAAAGATCTTTTCCGACATTTCGACCTTTTTCTGATCACCCCAACATCATCGAGGAACCGATACATGCTCAACAAGATGCTCAAGGGGATCGGCCTCGCCGTCCTCGCCACCGGGCTCCTGGCGGCCCAAACCGCGGTGCAGGCCGATTGGTCCGCGGAATGGAAGACCACGCTCGGTGAGCTGTGGTCGCAGACCAAGGCCAAGACCCAGGAAACCCTCGACCCGGAGAAGTTTCGCCCGGCCAAGCCGGTGCAGATTGGCATCGCCTACGGCACCGAGAAAAGGAAGTGGTTTCAGTGGGCGGTGGAGGAGTTCGCCAAGACCCCGGCGGGCCAGAACATCAACGTCGAATTGATCCCGATGGGCTCGGTGGCGGGCGGCAAGGCGGTGCTGTCCAAGAACCAGGACATTCACGTTTGGTCGCCGGCCAGCTCCATGGTGGAACCCCTGCTGAGCGAGCCTTGGGAGCGTGAGCACGGCAAGAGCCCCATCCTTTCAGATGCCCCGCTGGCGCTTTCGCCAATGGTGTATGTGATGTGGAAGGACCGCTACGACGCCTTCGTGGCAAAGTACGGCGCGCTGAACTGGAAGACCATCTCCCAGGGCTTGCAAGAGCCGACCGGCTGGGCCGCCATCGCGGACAAGCCCGAATGGGGCATCTTCACCTTCGGCCACACCCTGCCCACCCACTCCAACAGCGGCCTGTTGTCGCTGGTGCTGATGGGCTACGACTATTTCGATGTCATGCGCAGCCTCAAGCACAGCCAGATCATGCAGGCCGACTTCATCGCCTGGCTGGGGGAGACGGCGGCCAATATGGATACCGAAGAGACTAGCACCGGCAACCTGATGACCAATATGCTGCGCTACGGTCCCTCCACCCTCAACGGCGTGATGGTGTACGAAAACCTGGCCCTGTCCAACTTGGGCACCGCGGCCGGGCGCTGGGGCGAAATCGAGGTCGTCTATCCCGAGCGCTCGGTTTGGAACGACAACCCCTTCTACATCCTCGACACGCCCTGGGTGACCAAAGACCAGCAGGACGCCGCGAAGCTGTTCCAGAGCTTCCTGCTCAGCGAACCGGCCCAGCGCGTGGCGCGCGACCAATACCTGTTCCGTCCGGCCAATGTGGACCTGCCCATCGTCGAGAGCGGCAGCGCCTTCGAGCGCTATAAGGACGTGGTGAAGATCGATGTCCCAGCCATTCGCCGCCCCACGGAAGAAGTGCTCAACCAGTTGATGCAACTGTGGAAACGCACCCAATAACCCGCACGGCACGCCGCGGACTGTGCGCTAGCGCACGGTCCGCGGCGTCGATTCAGGTATCATGAGCCGACAGGGCGCATCCCGGTCGGCTTTTTTGATGCGTCCTTTTCGTCACCTTGAAAGGAGAACCTACCATGCAAAACCCCGCCGCAGCGGCCCCTCGGGACGGCAGCTCAATGTTCAACAAAATCCCCTGGACCTTCCTGATCATCCTCTACATGCTGACGGTGCATTTTACCGGCATCAACATGGCCGGAATCCCGGGCTACATCTTCCTCGCCCTCTGCATGTTCGTGCTGTTTGCCGAGTTTTTCAAATCCGGCGACATCAACGCCACGGTGTTTTTGATCGATCTCGTGGCGGCGGTGGTGAGCACCGTGGTGGCCACCGCGCTGATGACGCTGCTGCTGTTCACCGAGACCGAACAGGGCATCACCTTTTTCCACTGGTTCGGTTGGGTGATCATCCTCGGCGACGCCATATTCAGCCCCTTCAACTCCTTCCGCACGGCCCTGCGCAACTTCGGCCTCGGCGGCTGAACCGCAGGCCCTGCGCCAACGCCGCGGGAGGGACAGGGCAAAGGACCGCCGCAAATTCAGCGCCTTGCGCGCCCTCCAGCGGCAACCCCTCCCCCGCCCCTTCCCGGCGGGATGGGACGCTGAACGATGAGCGATAGCGCCCCAAACATCTGGGAAACCCCCAACCCGCCCCCACGCTTCCCCGCTATTGAGTTATCGCAATGCCGGGGCTTTCATGGGTATGCTCCAATGGGACTGCGGTCGGCTGGCGACTCCATCCTTGTTTTTCGGCCGACTGTCATCTCCTCCTTTTTCGGCCGCGAACCCTCTTTGCGGCCTTTTTTTTGCGACGGTCGGAATTAATCTACAATTTTTTTGAGGAATTTGTTATACCAAGGGTGCAGGGTTAGGCTGTCGAAATCAGGCCACTAGTAGGCCTGCGCAAAAACAACGGAAAAAACGCCATTTAGGAACGCAGAGGGTACCGAAGGCCGCAGAGAACGCAGAGAGGGTTTTGGTTAAAAGCCGGGGCGCCCATGGGCGGTTGGTTGCATGAAGGGCTCCCTCCCCGGTGCGGGGCGGGACCGCATCATGGTCGAGTCGCGCCCCCCAAGGCGTGTCAGGTCCCGCCTGTAGCGAAATGGGTATTCGCGCCCATTCGCGGTTCAATGGCCCACTTCGCCTCGGTCCCGCACGAGTCCAAACCCTTCGCGCCGCCAACCCGCCCGCGGCCACCCCGGGTTTTTCCAAACCCCTTATGCGCGCTCTGCGGCCTCTGCGTTCCAACACCGTCATTTGTGTGCGGCTGGATCGGCCTACTTGCGCAACGCCTGCTCACAGCTGCAACCGGGGCCGGTCACCGCCCGCGACCGATGGCCCTGGCCATTGAATATTCTCTTGAATATTTGACAAAAAACCATAGATACCCTTCAATAGTCTGGATCATGGGCAGGCGTGGTTGCAAAGCGACCGGGGGTGACGAGGACCGTCTCGCCCGCTACATGGGGGTTGTGGCTCGGGGACTGGACATAGAAACCCCTCTGCTGAAACTACATTTCAGCAAAGGTTACGGAAATTTTTGCGAAAATCTGGGCTAATACCGATCGCTTCGGCCCCAAATAGCTTATACTCTTGATAGACGAAAAGGGGCCGCACCTTATTCGGACAATGCATCAGGTCGCAACAAAGCCCGCCCCCTATGACCAGATTCGCTACCAGGACGCTTATATTTTGTCACCGAGGAGAGGAGCCCCGCAGATTCGGGGCCTGCATCCCCGCAGACGCGAGAAATTACTATGCCTGTTTCACGTTATACCCTCTTGCCCGCCCTCGCCTTGGCGCTGATCGCCTTTAGTCTGGTCGCCCTAGTCGGCCAGTTCGATCTAAACCTGACCGCTGCGCCCCGGCATCCCGCACTCAACCCGCCGCGCATCGATCTCGGCATCGAGCCCGGGCCTGGGCGAATTCCGCGCAGCACCGGCGCACCCTCGGTGGAGTGGACCCTGCACAAGACCGCCGATGGCCTGCACCCCAGCGGCGAAGAGCAACGCATGGTCTGGCTGATGAACCGCGCGCGGCAGGATCCCCCGGCCGAAGGGCTTTGGCTGGCCACCATGCACGACCCCGATGTGGCCCAGGCCCGCGACTTTTTCGAGGTGGATCTGCTCAAGCTGCAAGCCGAATTCGATGGCTATTCGGCAAAACCGCCCGCCGCCTACGACGCGCGTCTGTATCGCGCCGCCAAGGCCCACGCCGAAAACCTGATCGCCCGCGACGCCCAAGACCACGACGGCCAATACGAACTGCTCGCCGACAACGGCTTCCACTTCACAAGCTATCGCGGCAATGTCTATTCTCACTCGATCGATGGCCTACACGCCCATGCCGGCTTGAACATCGACTGGGGCGACTCCGCCGACGGCATGCAGACCGGGCGCAGCCATCGTCTGGCCATCATGGACCTGGACGGCGACTACACCAACGTCGGCATCGCCTTCGTACCGGAAAACAATAACGCCACCAAGGTAGGCCCGAATGTAATGGTGGGCAATCACGCTAGCGCCAACACCGCCCATGCGGACCACTACAACAAGTTTTTGGTAGGCACGGTCTGGGAGGACCGCAACGGCAATGGCCTTTATGATCCGGGCGAGGGCATGGACGGGGTGACGGTGATGCCCGATCGCGGAACCTACTATGCAATCACCGGCAACGCTGGCGGCTATGCGATCCCAATCTCCGCCGACGGCGGTTACACCATCGCCTTCAGCGGCGGCGGTCTGGCGCCCTGCGGCAAGGGCGCCAACGTCAAGGGCGCCAGCGTGCTGACGGATTACCGCCCCAGCGACAGCGATTGCAGCGCGGTGACGCGAAGTTCGCTGGTGCTTAACAAGGAAACCTATACCGGTGTCGAGGTGGTTACCGCAGCCAACGCCATTACCGCGCAAAACGGCGTGGTGGTGAAGGCCACCGCGGATGTCACCTTTTCCGCCCCGAAGATTACCTTGAAGGCCGGCTTCCGCGCCGAGAGCGGCGGCCGCTTTTGGGCCACGACCAACCGCACCGCCTCCCGCAGCATCGACCCCCGCACGGCGGAACCGCCCCGGTCGCCTGCCGCGGCCGAGGGGCCTGCACCGTCGCCGCCCGAATCCGCGGAATCGGCGGCGCGGCGCATCACAGCGTCCGCTGAACTGCCGGCTGATTTACAACGAATCCTGAACGCCGCCGGCGCCACCCCCCAAGACATCCAACGCGACACCACGGCCCGGCTATTCGTCTTTGCCACCAACGCCGGGCTCACGGATCAGGACCGCAACGGCCTATCAGACGTCTATCTCTACGATGCCCTGGCACTGGAGCTGGAGCTGCTCAGCGCCGCCCCGTCCGGAGCGGCGGCCGCCGGGCCTTCGTGGCAACCGCGCATCGACGCTGGCGGCCAACTGGCGGTCTTCGTCTCCCCTGCGCCGAACCTGACCGCCGACGACGGCAACTCCTGGAACGACCTGTTCCTCTATCGCGTCCCGCTGCGGACCCTGGAACGCATTACGCGAGTCACCGACGCCGCCCCCGAAGGCGATGCGATCAACCCTGTGATCGGCGTCGCCGAGACCAGCGCAGAGGTGTTCTACGAACTCAGGCATGCACACAGCCCTCGCACCATCCGCGGCATTGACCTCACCCAAACCCCGCCGCAGGATTTCCCGGTAGCCAATGGAGCGAACACCGATCACTTCCTGCCCGCCGTCACCGACCACGGGGATTACCTGGCCTGGATCGAGCAGAGGCCCACCGAACCCGAAGCGACCTGTGCAATCCAAATCCAGGATCGGGCGGACAGCCGCCAGATTCTGTTATCCCAGCCTGCAAGCCTCTGTGCGGTGAACGGCTTCCGCCCCATATTCTCAAGCGATACGCAGAAGCTGCTGTGGCTCGCGGACCCCCTGTCAGACGAGGCTGCGCGCAGCCTTAAACCGGTGCCGGTGACCAATCCGCTGGCGCCCTAGATCAGCGCCCGTGGAGGGGCGTCTGCGTCAGTGGAATGCAGCCGCCGCCTGGGCCGGACGCATCCGCGGCCGGGGGGGGGTTGGAGATTGAGGCTTTAGCCGGGCTCGGGGGCTTCGCTCGCCCCGGCTGAAGCCTCAGCCTCCGGTTGGAGGGGTTGCCAGTGGAATGCAGGCGCCATCCCTTGGGGAAAGAAACAAGGAGAAGAGAAACAGAGAAGAGAAACAAAGATAAACAGGGACACCCAAGTTTTTTAACCAACAGGGAAACCAGGGAAACAGGGAGACAGAAAAAGAGGAAACAGGGAAAGAGGAAACAGGGACACCCATGGAGAAGATTAGGGAGAAGATTAGAACACCTAGGTTTTGCAGCGCCACCAGTCGGTTCGGGAGTCACCGGTGTTCGAGCCTGGCCTCCCGGCGGCTCCCGACTACGACGGCAAAACCGTCGCCGGCCGACTGTAGAGCCTTCGGGCCTCGCCGATGCCTCGTAGGAATTTCCGTCCAAACCCGTCCGCGGCCTGCTTGATCCGGTCCACCCGCCCCAGGGCCGTGAGTCGGCCGAATCGGCCTCGGCCCGCCGTTTGATTTAAGAAGCCCTCGGGGTCCAGGCCCAGGCGCTCCAGTATCGGCGGAATCTCCGAATCGATGGCCCCGCGCTTGTCGTCTCGCACCGCCCGGCCGGTCCAG
>JAABTK010000113.1 GCA_011389885.1 Gammaproteobacteria bacterium
GTTGGACGAAGCCGCCGTCCTGACCTGCATGAGCTATGTGGACCTAAACCCCGTGCGGGCGGGGGTCGCCGACACGCCCGAGGAATCAGACTTCACCTCGATTCAACAGAGGATTCGAGAGCTGGGCGATAATGCCGGAAGCCAGCAAGGCGCGCCCGAGCAGGCCGCAGACAGACCGAAGATCGTACTCACGCCCCTGCGCATCGACAGCGCCGACCCGCACCCCAACGCCTTCGGCTTCGCCCTCGCGGACTACCTGGAGCTGCTGGACTGGACCGGCCGGGCGGTGCGAGACGACAAGCGCGGGGCCATCGATTCGGGGATTCCGCCGATACTGGAGCGCCTGGGCCTGGACCCCGAGGGCTTCTTGAATCAGACGGCGGGCCGAGGCCGATTCGGCCGGCTCACGGCCCTGGGGCGGGCAGACCGAATCAAGCAGGCGGCCGACGGATTCGGACGGAAATTCCTGCGCGGCATCGGCGAGGCCCGAAGGCTCTACAGTCGGCCGGCGACGGTTTTGCCGTCGTAGTCGTGAGTGAACCGCCGGGAGGGCTGGGTTGGAATACCGGAGACTCCCGGACCGCTCGACTTCCGGGGCACGTCCAAAGAAGTAACCAATACCCCTGCGCGGCATCGGGGCAGTCAAAAACCGCTTGATCCTCTCGACTCCCGGGGCATGTCTAAAGAAGTAAGACTACGTCCATAGTCGGCCGCGACCTAAGCGGTGGTCCCACCGAGAAACTTGGTTACCCGCCCGGGTTGCCGCCCAGCGCTCACCTTGTCGAGCCATGATGAGGCGAGCGTCTTACCCGCCGCTTTGCAACACATTTCCCCCTTCTTTGTTATGGGATATGAAATATAAAATTAGGGTGTCCAGTTTTTGTTTTTGGGTGTCCAGTTTTTGATAAAATTTGGGTGTCCAGTTTTTGTCCAGTTTTTGATCAAGCGGCGCACCATCAGCAAGCGCAAGCGCCGGGGAACCAAAGCGATCTGGATTTGGTGCAAGACCCATCGGCATCGACCGCTGCGTGAGCAACACGCCACGCTAAGCCGGAAGCTGAGGGGCCTGTACCAATACTACGGCATCCGCGGGAACTTCGAAGCGCTCAAGCAACTGTATGGTGAAGTGGTCAGGGCATGGCGCTACTGGCTGGGAAGACGCAGCCAGAAGTCCGGTATCCGATGGGAAAACTTTCGGGAACTCCTGAAATTGCTCCCGCTACCGACGCCGAGGATAGCCCATTGGTCGATATGATAGATTTCCAGGACAGCGAATCGTTTGGTCCGAGGAACCGAATACGTGAATTGCGTACGTTCGGTTCTGTGGGGGGCTGGTTCAAGAAATTGGCCGGTCTACCCGACAACCCGGTCGGGGCGCGCAGCGCCCAGTCCGGGTTGCCGGCGTCGGCATAAACCCCGGAGAGATGCGGCCGCTGTGTGGCCAATTTCCACGATTTCCGGCGCCCCGGCTTTCGAGTAAAAAAGTCAGATAGGATGCGCCGAGTGCCGCGAGGCGCATCACAAAGCCGAAGCGATGCGCCTCGTTTCTCTCGGCACATCCTATACCAGTCGCGAGGAGCGCGACAGGATGGGCAAAGGCGCTCCCGCGGTCATTGGCGTGTCAACCCGCGTATGACGGGCTATGCACGGGTTGACGCCACGCAGAAGACGGACAAAAAAGAAACGAGGCGGTATGCGATTTGACAGAATCCGCCCTACCACGGGCGGCATCCCATCCGTGGCAAATGATTCAGGTCAGATACAGATATAAAATTTGCGTGTCCTCTTTTTCTTCTGTCCTCTTTTTCTTCGCATCCTGTTTTACGTCGTTCTGTTTTACATCGTTTCTCGTCCTGTTTTTCGCTGTTTCCTGTTTTTCCACTGTGTTCGTCCCTGTCTTCGTCTCCCTTTATCCTCGTTTCTCCCTTATAATCTAATCAAGCCCGTACTCAGCGCACCCCAGCAAAACAAAAACTGCCTTGGTACGGAAAGATGCGATGCGGTTTTCTACAAGGGAGTCGACGCCGGAGCTCGACATAACGGATGCCGGCATTTTCGAGACGAACTCGATTTGCCGGGAAATCGCCGAAATCAACCAAAATAAGGGTCTCGGTCGCCGCGATCTTTTCAAGGTGATCTTTTTGCTGCATGGTATAATTTGCTTGGAATGGATAATATGAAAAGGCTACCAACAGGCCGTTCATCAAAAGCGTTGCCGCCAATGAAAAACCGAAAATCCGAACTGATCTTCGCGAGGAGCTGAGTAGCAGTCCGCCGACAATCAAAGGCACGAGCACCCATTGAGGGGCAAAACGAGCCCACCAAGCCTCCGGGTTCGCCAGAACCGTGAAGATTACTCCGAACAGCAGCACTAAGCCAACACTGCGGTAGCCCTTTGGGGCCGCCCAAACCAGCAACAGCCCTATAATTCCTAACATCAATCCGCCGCTGAATAAGACCCCCCAACCGCCAAGGCGAATATCGGCGCCCCTAAAAATTTTTATCTCATCGCTGTTTGTTAAGAAAGGAATCTTCAGTTCGGGTTCTTGTTTTGGCGCTAGCGTGGGTTTAGCCAGAGTTGAGTGGAAGAGACGCTCCGGCCCGCTTATCTCGTCAAGACCCGGAGGGCGATGCCCCAGCTCAAAATCCGCCCTTTCGCCCCCGAAAATGGGGTACAATGGATGGCCATGCTCCAGGGTGTTGGTTACATACGGCGAGTAGCCAAACAGGCCTATGGCTAGCAACCCGCTCGCCAGGGTTGCGCCAGAAACCTGTAGCCATGGGCCGTTGCGCGTCCAAAGCATAGCAAGCAATGTCAAGCAACCAAGCGCGCCATATAAAATTCCGGTTTGCTTGGTGTTTATAAGCAAAATCAGAACCATCGAAAAAATGACAACAAGGCGCCAGCGAAACTTATAGAGCAGAAGAATCGATAGCGCGATTAGGGCAGTGAAGAGAGACCCCAAGAGGCCATCTACATAAAAACTCAGTGATTGGTAAATCACTACGGGATTAAGGGCCGCGGTGACTGAGAGCAGCCCGGCAGCCCAGGCCGAGAGGCGATGCAGCTTAAGAAAGGCGCCAAAGAGCAGAAAAAATGCAGCTGCGGCGAGCACGAAATGCAGTCCCTTCGCAGCCTCTAGGTCGCCGTCAATCTGCTGTATCGCCGCAGCGATAAGCCACACAGCCTTCGGGTAGGCCTCTATTTGCGTTGCATAAGCGACATGCTTCGGAATCGGCTCAGTTAAGGGGTTCCACCCCTCAAGCAATAGCAAAATCGCTCCTTGGTGATATGCCATCCCGTCCCAAGAAATGTCGAAAAACCGGCTTGCTATATCATAGCTTGTATAAAGAACAAACAGAGCGAGTAAAGCAGCGAGAACCAAAATGGCCCATCGGTTTTTGCCGTAAGCCTCAATCGCGCCGCCCCAAAGAAGGATTGCAGCCAAGGAGAAGGCGACGGTGTAATCAGGGATGCCATAATTAAGAGCGAGTCCGCCCAAGGCTATTAGATAAACCGCGAAAACAAAAGCTATTAAGCCGCCGCCTGTGGCAATAAAAAACTCGGCCGCTAGGTGTCGCGTCCCACATTGGACGTTCTTATGCTCGTTCATTACAAACCTGCTTGGTTTTTAGGGTAACGGCGCCGCGCCAGTTCGCCGGCGGAGGTTCTTGGCGCAGGCAGGTGACGCATTGCCGCGGCGCGCTGGCGGCTGGGGTGGTAAAATCGCCCCGATGCCGAGCTTCCGCCCCCACCATGCGCTGTTTCTGTTGCTGCTGTTGTTGCCCCTGTCCGAGGCGGGCAAGAACATCGCCGCTCTGTTGCTAATCCTAAGCTTTCTGTGGCGACTGCGCGCCCCCGACAGCGTGCGCCGCGGCTGGGGACTGAGCGACGCGCTGTTGCTGGCTTGGCTGGCGGCCTGCGTGATCGTCGCCGTGCATGGCAAGCTAACCTACGGCACCCCCATCGGCGGGCTGGGCGATTGGTTTCGCATGCTCGCGGTGGCCTGGATCGTATCCCGCCTGCATTTAGACGCGCCCACCCGCCGCCGCCTGCTCGGCGTGTTCGCGGCCGCCCTGACCATCGCCATCGCCCGCGGGTGGCAGGACTACTGGAGCGGCCAAACCGCGGTGCTTACCCTCACCGAAATCGGCCATGAAAACCACGCGGCCATCTTCCTGCTCATTGCCTGGGGCTGGCTCACCGCGGAGATGATCGCCGCCGGACGCCCCGGCCTGCGCCTGCTCTACGGCGCCGCCGTGCCGTTGAACCTGCTCATCGCGCTCAGCCTGCTATTCACCCAAAGCCGCGCCGCCCTGGTCGGGCTGATCGCCGCAGCCCTATTGTTGGCCTGGTTGTCGGGGTTGCGGCGGTTAGTGAGCAAACACCCCGCGCGCACCGGCCTCGCACTGGGTGGGCTGGTCCTGGTCCTGGCGATCTTCCCCCCGCCCGCGCTGCAAAAACACCTGGATTGGCAACAACGCTACGACACCGAACTCTCCCCAAGGGAAAAAATCTGGAACTTCGCCGCCGAACTTTGGCGCAAGGAGCCCCTGCTCGGCCTCGGGCTCGATAGCTTCTCACGCTTCGACCACCAAGCCATCCGCGCCCAGGTCACCGCCGCAGAAGGCGACTTCGACCCCCAGCGTTACCAACCCTACGACCACCCCCACCACCTCTATCTAACCTGGCTGGTCTCCGGCGGCCTGCTGCTATTCGGCGCCGGCACGGCCTTCTTCGCCTACCTGCTGTGGCTGCTCTGGCGGACCCGCCGCCGCCGGTGCGACCCCGACGCCCAGGCCGTCCGCCTGGCCGCCGCCGCCGCCACGCTCTCGGTGCTGCTGGTGGGGCTGATGAACACCACCCTCCACCACGAACACGGCCTGTTAAGCTTCATCCTATTCGGCCTGCTCATCGCCCGCGCGCACAGCACACCGCCCGATCATTTTGCGTCATAAACCGCCCCTCAAGCCACCCGATTCCTCGATTCTCCGCGATAAAAGGCCCGAATGTTCTCGGCCACTTGATGCACCAGCCGTTGGCGAGATTCGCGGCTGCCCCAGGCGCTGTGGGGGGTGAGGATGAGGTTGGGGATGTCGGCGGCGAGCAGGGGGCTGTCCGGTCTTGGGGGTTCTTCGGCCAATACATCGATGCCCGCGCCGGCGATGGCCCCGGTGCGCAGGGCATCGGCCAGCGCTGCTTCGTCCACGATGCCGCCGCGGGCGGTATTAAGCAGCAGGGCGTGGGGCTGCATGGCCCGGAGTTCGGCGGAGCCGATGAGGTTGCGGGTGGCCGCGGTGAGGGGGCAGTGCAGGCTGAGGATGTCCGCCTGGGGCAATAGCTCCCGCAGCGGCAGCCGGCCGGGGGTCGCTGCGCCGCCGGGGCGCTGGGCCAGCAGCACGCGCATGCCGAAGCCCTCGGCCGCCCGCGAAACGCCGCGGCCGAGGGCGCCGTAGCCGACGATGCCCAGGGTCTTGCCGGCGAGTTCGGTGATGGGGTAGTCGAGCAGGCAGAACATCTCCGAGCGCGTCCAGTCGCCGCGGCCCACTGCGGCGCGGTAGTGGTCGAGCCGGGTGACCAGGGTGAGGATCATCGCGAACAAATGCTGCACCACCGCCGGCGTGGAGTAGCCGGCCACATTGGTCACCGCGATGCCCAGCTCCCGCGCGGCATCCAGGTCCACGTTGTTGGTCCCGGTGGCGGCGATGCAAATCAGCCGCAGCGCCTCGGCCTGGCGCAGCAGGGCACGCTCCAGCACCACCTTATTGGTGACCGCCACCTCTGCGCCGCGAATGCGTCCGGCGGTCTCGGCCGGACTAGTGTGCGGATAACGGGACCAATGGGGCAGCGCCTGTTGCAGCGGCCCAAGGTTAAGGTCTGCGCGGTCGATGGTTCGCAGATCGAGAACCACGCCTCGCCTGAGATCGGCCGGGGCTTGTGACATCGGTGCCTCCTTCGGTCGCCTAAAACCCCGGCATTTTAACCGAATCCGCCTGCGGTTGGGCTGGGTTTAGGCGTGGCCCTCGGGGAAATACTTTTCCAGGTGCCACTTTTTGGGTGTCCCTTTTTTTCTCCTTTCCGCTACCGCGACCCCCGTTTTTTGGGTGTCCGCGACTGTGCGACTGTGTCCGTCTCTTTGGGTGTCCCCTACCATCCCTCCTACCGTGGCGCTACCGTGTGTGGGTGTCCCCTACCGCATGACCGTTTTCTTGGGTGTCCCCTACCACTACCTCCCCTACCACTACCACCACTTTTTGGGTGTCCCGTCTTTTCTGTCTTTTCTCCCCTTTTTTTCTTCCTTTTTTTCTCCGCCCCCGCGACCCCCGTTTTTTGGGTGTCCCCGACCGTGACGGGCCCGACCGTGGCCCGACCGTGTCCGCTATCCGTACCGCATGACCGTTTTTTTGGGTGTCCCCTACCACTTTCTTTCCCTACCACTTTCTGTGTCCCCTACCACTTTCTCCCCTACCGTTCTCCCCTGCCGTTCCCCTACCGTTTCCTTTGCGCTCCTCAAACCGCAATCGGCGCCCGAATCGAAGGATGCGGGTGGTAGTCCAGCAGCCGGATGTCTTCGATATCATAGTCGAAGATGCTCTCGGGCTTGCGGCTGAACACCAGTTGTGGCAGGGCCTTGGGCTCGCGCCGCAGCTGCTCGAACACAATGCCCTCGGTGAGGTGGTTGCGGTACAGGTGCAGGTCGCCGAAGGTGTGAATGAACTCGCCCGGTTCCAGGTCCGTCTGCTGGGCGATCATGCGGGTGAGCAGGGCGTAGCTGGCGATGTTAAACGGCACGCCCAGGAAGGCGTCGGCGCTGCGCTGGTAGAGCTGGCAAGACAGCCGCCCCTCGGAGACGAAAAACTGAAACAGGCAGTGGCAGGGGGCCAAGGCCATGCGCCCGGCCTTAACATTGTCCTGGGGCGCGATGGCCTCGTCCGGCAGGTCCGCCGGGTTCCAGGCGCTGACGATATGGCGGCGCGAATAGGGCCTTTGGCGGATCTGCTCAATCACCTGCGCGATTTGGTCGATGGTGCGGCCCTCCGGGCAGGCCCAAGAGCGCCATTGCGCCCCGTAGATGGGGCCGAGCGAGCCGTCCGCGCCCGCCCATTCGTCCCAAATGCTGACCCCGCGTTCGCGCAACCACTGGTTATTGGTCTCGCCGCGCAAAAACCACAACAGCTCCTGAATTACGCTGCGGATATGCACCTTCTTGGTGGTGAGCAGTGGAAAGCCGGCCGCGAGATCGAAGCGGATCTGCCGCCCGAACACCCCCCGCGTGCCCACGCCGGTGCGATCAGGGCGATCCGCGCCGTTAATGACGATGTCCTGCAAGAGATCCAAATAGACCCTCATGCGCCGCGCCCCCCTCGCCGATACGCCCAAACCAACAAAAAGCCCCCGGCCAGGATCATCGGCAGGCTGAGCAACTGCCCCATGGTCAGCCAATCCCCGGCCAAATAGCCGATATGGGCATCGGGCCGGCGAAACAACTCCGCCGCAGAGCGAAACACCCCATAACCCGCCAGAAACAGACCAGACACCGCCATGGTCGGCCGCGGCTTGCGGGCGTAAAACCAAAGGATTAAAAACAGCGCCAGGCCCTCCAGCGCCGCCTGGTAGAGCTGGCTGGGGTGCAGCGGCAGACTCCACTGAGCGTAGGCCGGCAGCTCTCGACAGGCATCCGCCCAGCGCTCACACGGCACCCGAATCGCCCAGGGCGCGTCCGCCGGCCGGCCCCAAAGCTCACCGTTAATGAAATTGCCGATGCGCCCGGCCAACAACCCGACAGGCGCCAGCGGGGCGGTGAAATCCCCCACCTCGAAAAACCCGCGCCCGGTCTTGCGGCCATACAGCCACAGCGCCACCAGCACCCCCAAAAGGCCCCCGTGGAAGGACATCCCGCCCTCCCAAATCTTGAGCAAATACAGCGGATTGTCCAAAAAGTTGGAAAAACCGTAAAACACCACATACCCCAGCCGCCCGCCGAGCACCACGCCCAAGGCCCCGTAAAAGATCAGATCCTCGACCTCCTTCGGATCCCAGCCCGAGCCGGGACGCCCCGCCTGCACCCGCCCCAGCCACCAGGCCGCGGCGAAGCCTATTAAATACATCAGCCCGTACCAATGGACCTGTAACGGACCCATGGACAGGGCGACGGGATCGATTTGAGGATAAGTCAGCATGCGCCTATTCTACCGCAACCCTCGCCAGCGCGCCGAGAAGTCAGCCGCCCACCGCCCGGACTTCAGTCCGGCATGCACCGCAAAAGCCCGCGCCTGGCCATGAGAACGCAGCCCCCGCGAAAGACCGCCCCCGCTCATTGGGGTACAGCCCTCGGGCTGAGCGGGCCGGCCCGCACACGCCAAGGCGTGTACTCCAGCGCGAAGCGGCATAGCGGCTGTGTTAAGCTAGCCGTAGCCAAGCCGATGGAGCCCCCAGCCATGACCCACAACCACCACGACACCGGCTACAAGGAACTGTTCAGCCACCCGGA
>JAABTK010000114.1 GCA_011389885.1 Gammaproteobacteria bacterium
CGGCGGACCGCTACCAGGACACCCGTTGGTCGTACTCGAACGAAGGCTCCGGTTGGGCGAGGGGGTCGCCCGCGCACGGATCTGCTCGCTCTGACGGCGCGCATGGAAGACGAAGTATTCGATCTGCTGCGCCACCGCCAGGCAGGCTTGGCACAGCACCGGCAAGCTCTCCTCGGCCAGGCGAAGGTGGCCGGCCGACCGCCCAGACGAAGGACCTTGCGCACCGCATCCACCAACAGGTTGGCGTCAGTGGGGTAATGCGAGTCGGTCTTCACCACCGCCGAGTCGCAGCGCCCGCGCAGCACGGCCGCGGCCTCCGCACCCAGCGCCTCATGCGCCGCGCTGACGATGGCGTAGTTGATCAGTTGCAGGGTCTGCGGCTGAAGCCGCTAGAGGTTTTCCCCCAGCGTGCTCGTGGCATAGGTGCGGCCCTTGTCCATTCGGAAACTTGCTGACTAGATTGTCTGCAACCAACTGATATTTTTAAATTGTTCGTGTTTCCGGTCAGACACTACTATGAATGTGCTAGAATCCGACTCGGCGTGTTCGAGAGCCGGTCGCCGGCAAGGAGACGCTCGTCCGCAGGCTCGAAAAATATGACACTGATTATCATTTTATGAGACTTGGCCCAATCAACCATATGCTAGAGCAATCGACCCTCAGCGACAGGCTAGTCGCCTACCTCAACCAACTCGGTATCGACTACGTGTTCGGCATTCCCGGCGGGCACAACGCCCCCCTGTACGCGGCGCTGTCGCGCAGCAGCGGTCAAGGTGGTTGCGCGGCGGTCATGACGCGCCATGAGACCGGTGCGGCCTTTATGGCGGACGGCTATGCGCGCGAGACCGGTAAACTCGGCGTGTGTTGCGCCACCACTGGGCCAGGCGCCACCAACCTGATTACCGGCGTGGCCGCGGCCTATGCCGATCATATCCCGCTGCTCGTGATCACCGCGCAAACCATGCATTCCCGTTTTGGTTGGGGGGCGTTCCAGGAATGCTCGCCGGACACCCTGGACACCTTGGGTATGTTTGCCCACTGCACCCGCTATAGTAGCTTGGTCAGCCATCCCGAACAACTCGATATCAAAATGCGCGCGGCCCTCGCCGCCGCCCTGGGACATCCGCAAGGACCGGCGCATGTGAGCATTCCGGCGGATTTATTCGGCGCCCGGTTGGCGGCGGCAGGTGCGCTCCCCGATCTGAGCTGGTTGAAGCGCCAGGATGTGCTGGACTATCCGGCTTTGGAGCGCGCCTGGCAATCTTTGCGAGCCTGTGCGCGAGAAGGAGGCGAAGTGGTGCTGTTCGTCGGCCAGGACTGCGCCGGCGCGGCGGCGGACATTCAAACCCTGGCGGAATACCTGGGGGCCGCCATCGTCACGTCCCAAGGCGGCAAGACCTGGGTCGATCCCCATTACCCGCTGGTGCGCGGGGTGTTCGGTTTTGCCGGCCATGCCACCGCGCGGCGCGCGCTGACGGAGGCGAGCTTGATCCTTGTCTTGGGCTGTACCCTGGGCCAATGGGCGAGCGCGAGCTGGGACCCGGTGCTGTTGGGCGACAAACTCGTGCATGTTCACCCGAACCCCGAGTATTTTGCCCGTTCCCCTCGGGCGCAAGTGCATGTCCGGGGTGCGGTGAAGAGCGCCGTGCGTTGGCTGTTGCGGAAACTCGGGGAGGTTCCTGACGGCACGCGAGAGCCCATCGTGCCGGTTCCCGTTGCTAACCAGGCCGCTTCCTTGCCGGCGCAGATTGAAACACAGCGCCCCGAGCTCTTCGAATCCCCTGATCCGGAGGGGCGCATTCAACCGCCTCGCGTCATCGCGCTGCTCCAGCGGCATGCGCCCGTGGCGACGCGTTACCTCGTCGATATTGGCAACTGGCTGGCCTGGACGATACACTATAGCTTTCCGCCTCAATCGGGTGTCTTTCGTCTGTCGGTAGGCACTGCAGCGATGGGTTGGGGCATCGGGGCCGCAATAGGCAGCGCTTTTGGCGATTCCTCAGCTCCAGTGGTGTGTTTTACGGGGGACGGCTGTTTCCTGATGCACGGCAACGAGTTGAGCGTGGCGGCGGAACACCGCTTGCCGGTGGTTTTTGCGATTATCAACGACCAATCCTACGGGATGGTATGCCATCGTTATCGGCAACGCCATTCCGCCCCGGTGGACTTCGCACTGCCGCCCACCGAATTCACTCTGCTGGCCCAGGCCCTGGGTGCGACGGCTTACACCTTGCATAGCGCCGAGGAATTGGAGCAATTCGACTTTTCGGCGCTCTTTCGCCATGACGGTCCGGTGGTGCTGGATCTGCGAGTGGATGCCGCTATCGCGCCGCCGCTGGGGATGTTTTGATGGCCTTCGAGCGGATTTTGGTCAATTCTTTCCCCAAGAGCGGCACGCATTTGCTGGCGAGGGCGGTGGAAAATTTGGGTTATCGCGAATACGGTCGGTGCGAAGGGGCGCAGGATGCCGACACCCCTTGGCTATTGAACCATCGGCAAGCACAGACTGGACGCAAGTGCCCGCAGGCCGCAGAGCACGATAGCATTCGCATTGGCGCGCTGACGGAGTTCAGCGTGAATCCGGCTACCCTGAGTGATTGGCTGCAACAGCTCAAGCCGGATTGCTATATCCTGGGCCACTTGCCGTTTAGTTCCGCTCTGCCGCCGCTCTTGAATGCGCTTGGTTTCGGCCATATCGTGATTCTTCGTGATCCGCGTGCTGTTTTGACCTCGCTATTACATTTCATTCCCCGGGCGCATCAAAGTGGCATGGGGGCGCATTTTCTGGCTGCGGATTTCGCTGGCTGGAATGTTGCGCAACAATTGGATCTTTTGCTCGATGGAGGTTATGCCCCCAAGGCGGGGGTGGAGATCCAGCCGTTTGCCGCTGCCTTCCGCTCCCTCGCCGCATGGTGCGATGTTTCGGGATGTTTATCGGTGCGCTTCGAGGATTTGATCGGCGCCCAAGGTGGCGGAGACGCTGTAAGGCAACAGCAGGCTTTACGCCTTATCGCTGGATACCTGGAGTGCAAACCGAATAGCGACCTGGATGTCTATGATTCACAAGCGCGTACCTTCCGCCAAGGCCAAACCCAGAGTTGGCGGAAATCCCTGGGTGCTGCGAGCGCAAATAGAATACATGCTTATTGTGTGAAGCTGTGTGCTGAGTTGGGTTATCCTCTTTAACGTCTTGGGATATTCGAGCCTTCGGGCTGGCTATTGATACCAGGAGAGCCTGATGATTGTCGGAATCGCCGTTGTCGGCGGGGTGTTGGCGGGAACCAGCCTGATCAGGCGACGCAAGCCGCGTCTGGTCGAGGTGATACGCAAGAGC
This sequence comes from Gammaproteobacteria bacterium, assembly GCA_011389885.1. Classification (GTDB taxonomy): domain Bacteria; phylum Pseudomonadota; class Gammaproteobacteria; order Chromatiales; family Chromatiaceae; genus JABBTK01. The sequence continues at coordinate 3,335 of JAABTK010000114.1, forward strand.
CGAAGCGAAGCGGACCCGCTCCGGGTGGATAGGCAATACCTCCAGGTGAGCGGGCTGGCAACCGCCTCCAGCGCGGTGGCGGTCCTCTACCCACCGGTGGGACTGATGGGGCTCGCGCTGCTCGGCTACGGCATCGAACCCCTGTTGGCGCGCGCGGGGCGGGCATTGCGTCGGGATCGCCGCTTGAACAACGATGCCTATGCCACGCTGGTGGCCCTGCTGTCCGTGGGGATCGGTCAGTATTTCGCCGCCGGCATGCACCTGATGATCTATCACCTGGGCGTGCGCCTGGTGGCCGAGGGCAAACAGGGGGCGGAGGCGCGGATCGGCGCGGCGTTCCGCGGCCAATCGAACCGGGTCTGGACGCTGCGCCAGGGTGTCGAAATCGAGACCCCCATGGAGGAGATCCGGGCGGGGGATCTGCTGGTGGTGCATGCCGGCGAGGTGATCACCATCGCCGGGACCATCGTCGAGGGCCGGGCATGGATCGATCAGCAGGCGCTGACCGGCGAGACCCTGCCGGTGGTGAAGGGGGAGGGGGATGAAGTCGCCATTTCCACCCTGGTGCGCGGCGGCGAGATCACCCTGCGGGCCGCCCTCGGCGGCGCCGAGAGCCGGGCGCAAGGCCTGGATCAGGTGTTGAAGCGAACCTGCGACTTCAAGGACCAGCTCTCGCTGCGCGGCGAGGCCTGGTCCGACCGCGTCGCCGCACCCATGATCGGCATTAGCTCCCTGACCTGGCTGGCGGCGGGCGCGACCCCGGCCACCGCGCTGCTCTTCGGCGCGCCGATGAACAGCATCCGCGCCACCCTGGCCTTGCAAACCAGCGCCCACCTGCGCTGGGCGGCGGATCACGGCATCCTGGTCAAGGACGGGCGGGTTCTCGAAGAGCTGCCGCGGGTGGATACCATCCTGTTCGACAAGACCGGCACCCTCACCGAACACACCCCGGAGGTGGCGGCGGTGCGGGTCTTCGGCGAGGCGGACGAGGCGCGTCTGCTGGCCCTTGCCGCGGCCGCCGAGGGCCATGTCACCCACCCGGTGGCGGATGCCATACGCGGCGAGGCGCTCGCCCGGGGCGTGGCGATTCCGGATGTCGAACGGATCGAATACGACCTCGGCGCCGGCGTCCGCGCCCGCATCGACGGGCGCTCCCTGCACCTGGGCAGTGTGGGCTACATGAACGCCCTCGCCATCGAATTGCCGCACCTGCTGAGCGAGCGCATCGTCGCCCATCCCCAGCATACCTATATCCTGCTGGCTATAGACGGCGTGCTCTCTGGCGCCATCGAGCTACGGGTGCGGGTGCGCGAGGAGGCGGCGGAGGTCATCGCCGCCCTGCGCGGCTTAGGCAAGACCCGGCTGGCGATGGTGTCGGGGGATACCCGCCACGCCTGCGAGGGGATCGGCAAGGGCCTGGGCATCGATGAGATCCACGCCGAGATCAACCCCGACGGCAAGGCGGCGCTGATTCGCGCATTGCAGCAACAGGGGCGGCGGGTCTGCTTCGTCGGCGACGGCCTCAACGACGCCGTGGCGATGAAACAGGCCAATGTCTCCATCTGCATGAGCGACGGGGCCAACCTCACCGGCAACGTCGCCCACATCCAGCTCACGCAAGCAGGGCTGACGGCGTTGCCCGGCGCGTTTCGCTTCGGCCTGGGGCTGCAACATCGACTCGATATGAGTTTGCGCTACTGGCTCGCCTTCGGCGGCGTCAACACCCTCGCCGTGCCCCTGCTGGCCTTTACCCCGCTCCAGTCCAGTCTGCTCTACGCCGTCGCCTTTGGTTCGGCTTATCACCATGTGCGCAGGCCGGTTGACCCGCAGGAGAGCGCTCCGCCCCAGGAGTGGCAGTCCTCCAAGGACTGCCACTCCTCGACCTTCAAGAGACGCAGGCGCCGATAACTTGGCGCGGCTGTATTAGCCGACGGCGGACGAATCGGCGCGGGGCAGCCTTCACTGATCGACTCGGCTCAGATGTCGGCTCACCCGAAGCCATGCAGGAGATCATTGCCCGCCTCCATGCTCGGGGTCTGGACAGCCCGCATCCGCATCCGGCCCCTTCAATCCCAACCGCCAATCCCTGGCGACCGGAAGCGACACCCGGTGAGGCTTGCTGACCCCTAATGCCGCCCTACTCTTTGGCAAATTGTTCGATGTAGCACTGCTGTGCTACGCTAGCTGCAATTCAGCCCTTGGAGCCTGCCATGCCGACCACCACCATCCGCCTGCCGGAAGACCTGAAAGCCCGCGTTGCGGCGGCGGCGAGCCTTGCCGGTACCACCGCGCACGGTTTTATTCTCGAAGCGATCGCGGAAAAAGCCGATCGGGCCGAGCGTCGCGCCGGGTTCGATGCGGAGGCGGAAGAGCGGTATGCCCGCATCCTGGCGACCGGTAAGACGATTTCCTGGGAGGAAATGCGCGGCTATCTGGAGGCCCGCATCGCCGGCCAGGCGGCAAAGCCACCCGTGGCGCGCAAGCTGGCGCCCTGACCTTGTCGGTTATCGAACTGGCGGCGGAGGTCCGCGAGGATTTCGAGCGCATCCTCGATCACCTTGCTCGTTACCAAGTGGAAAACTCCGGGCAGCGCATCCGGGAGATCATCGAGGCGATCAACGTGCTGGAGCACAACCCGCTGATCGGTCGTCCGGTCGCCAACGATAAACGCGAACTGATGATCGGGCGTCGTTCCCGTGGCTACCTAGCCTTGTACCGTTACGTCGACGAAATGGATGTGGTCTTTGTGCTGGCCATACGCAGCCAGCGCGAGGCCGGCTATGCAGAGCGGAATCCCGCTGAGTAGCGGAGCAATCGGCCCATATAATGGCAATAAAAGGGCGCCGGTAATATAGGGATGCCCAATATCAGTTCAATTTCTGTTTCATCATCGGCCTCCGGTGGTCAGGAGGGGTTTAAAGCCGAATTTTGACGGCGCTCCCGATGAAAAGGGTACTTTCAGCTCGTCACACCGCTCCAGCGGTGTCACCACCCAATGCATCGCTGATCTTCCGGCTTTTTTGCTAAGTGGTACAATACCGATACCGCACCACTCCAAGGCGCCTTGATCCATGCGATTTTTCAACACCGCCGGCCCGACCATCCCCGAAGACCACTACCACATCGACCCGCTGACCCGAGTGGATTGGCAAGAGATCACCACCCTGATTGACCACAAGCGCTACTTTCTTCTCCACGCCCCGCGCCAAACCGGCAAGACCACCCTGTTGCTCACCATGATGGAGGTCATCAACCGCAAAGCGAAATATGCCTGTGCCTACGCCAATATCGAAGCCGCCCAAGCCGCAAGACACGATGTGGACAGTGGGATCGAGACCATCTGTAGTGCGGTTGCCGGCTCGATCAGCCTCTATCTGGGAGATGAGGCACTCGAAGCGTGGTTCCGCACCGGTCCCGGCGCCGCCATGCCGGCCAAAGACCAGCTTTTCCAACTCTTGAAACACTGGACTCTGACCTCCCGAAAACCCACCGTCCTCCTCCTCGACGAAGTCGATGCCTTGGTCGGCGATGTCCTCATCTCCCTCCTGCGTCAAATCCGAGCCGGCTATGGTCAGCACCCTGCTGCCTTCCCCCATGCCCTCATCCTCTGCGGCGTCCGCGATATCCAGGACTACCGCATCCACACCAAAGACAAAGAGATCATCACCGGAGGGAGTGCGTTTAACATCAAAGCCAAATCCCTGCGCATGGGTAACTTCACCTATGAAGAGTGTGTCGAGCTCTGGAAACAACACACCCAGGAAACCGGTCAGACCTTCGAGGATGCTATCTTCCCCGAACTCTGGGAGGACACCAAAGGCCAACCCTGGCTGGTCAACGCCCTGGGCCATGAGTTGACATGGGAGCTTCGGAAACTTAGAGACCGCACCCTGTCCATCACCTTCCCGCACTATCAGGAAGCCAAAGAGAATCTCATCCAATCCCGACAAACCCATCTCGACCAACTGGTGGCCAAACTCAAAGAGGGTCGGGTCCACCGAGTCATCGCCCCGCTGCTTGCCAATCAGACTGAGGAGATTCGATTCCAGGAGTCCGATCTCCGGTATGTCTACGATCTGGGCCTCATCACCATCAAGCCCTCCATCAAGATCAGTAACCGCATCTACCAGGAGATCCTCCCCCGAGCGCTCACCTACGGCACGCAGTATGGTATCCCCAACCAGGAGACCGCCAGGTATGTGAAAGAAGAGGGAAAGCTCGACACCCCCAAGCTCCTCCAGGCCTTCCAGCAATTCTTCCGAGAAAACGCCGACTCCTGGATCGAACGATTCGACTACAAAGAGGCGGGTCCTCAACTCCTCATGCAGGCCTTCTTGCAAAGAATCATTAACGGCGGAGGCCGAATCAACCGTGAATACGCTTTGGGCCGAGGCCGAACCGACCTCCTCATCGAATGGCCCGCCACAGAGCAAGGCCACTTCGGTCCTGTCCAGAAAGTGGTCATCGAACTGAAGATTCTCCACAAAGGTCTCGAATCCACCATCACCAAGGGAATCGAACAGACCAAGGCTTACGCTGACAAAGCGGGAGCAGAGGAATCCCACCTCGTCATTTTTGACAGAACCTCCAACAAAAGCTGGGAAGAGAAGCTGTGGTGCAAAGAGTTGGAGGGAATCGGCGTCTGGGGATGCTGAGCTTCAGAAGAGATTTACGGGCATAAAAAGCCCCCTGAGAGTGGGGCGTTCGATCATGGTATTAGCTGGCCGTTCTCCATCGTCAGGCGTTTTTTGAGACCCGCCCTGTTCGCTCCAAACCCAGGGTCCGTCACGCCCCGCGAGGTTATTAGAGGCTTTCCGGTCCCTACTCGTGAGCGGGGTGCCCTTGGCCTCCAGCTCTTCATCAGTAAAGCGGCTTTCATCGATCAGGTAGTAGTGCAGACGCGGTTGATAGACTTGAAGAAAGGCCGGGGGTTCCGGTGTGATCAGCTCGTAGATGTCCTGGCGGGCGGTCCAGTTCGCGGAGCCGTTGTAGAGTACGATGGGCAGCACCGGCTGCAGGCCCTTGGCGGCGGTGGTGACCCGAGTCTTGATCAGGTGGTCGTGCTGAGCGTATATCACGGTGCAGGAGCGCAGCCTGATGGATTACACCGCAGGAGCGGTATAACCAGGACAAG
>JAABTK010000115.1 GCA_011389885.1 Gammaproteobacteria bacterium
CCCTGAAGGATGTGTCTTAATCCCCTTTAGAACGGGTCTCGGTTCGAACCAACCGGAGGGGATACTGAATTCGGGCTGCTGTCTTAATCCCCTTTAGAACGGGTCTCGGTTCGAACTGCCTCGCCGAAAAAATGCTTTTCAAACAGCAGCTTACGGATACCCTTAGCGGGTTTTTGGCGGGTTTGAAAGTTGTGTCTCGGTTCGGGCATTTTTGCGGCTCGGTTTTGCTTGGGTGCTGACGGATCTTCGCAGACTGGGGGCCGCGAGTCAAGTGGTTGCGGCGGGCGTTTCAGCGGCGGTTCTGGAGCAGTTGGAGGCCGCCGCCGAGGCCTTCGTCGAACAGGTCGATGCCTGCGGCCAGTGGCTGCACGCCGAGGGTGCGGACTTCCGGCGCTTGGGGCAGGGGGTAGAGCCGGATGTCGTCTTCGGCGTCGCGGATGAGGCTTGCGAGTTCGGCCAGCAGGCGCCTTTTGCCGGTGTGGTTGAGGGAGACCAGAAACACCGAGTATTGCAGGGGAATGCCCCATTGGCGCATGGTTCGGTGGACGCGCAGCAGGCGCTTGGGGTCGGCGATGTCGTAGCTCAGGATGTGGGGTTGCAGGGCTTGTGATGGCATTTTGAGGCCTATGCGAGTTCGTGCAGCCAACGCTGAAAGCGGCCGATGAGCCGGGCGCCTTGGCGGTCTACCAGGCGCCAGTGTTGTTCCAGTACGCGGGTGACGTAAGGGCGGTCGAGGGGGCCGTGCTTGCGGCGCAGCAGGTTGAGTTTTAGCGGGTAGAGGCCGAGCGCGTGCAGGTGGCCAAGGTCCCAAATGAGGTCCAGGGGTTCGCCGGCGGCGTCGGTGAGGCCGCGGTCGAGGCCGAGGTCGGCCAGTTGTTCGGTCATCCAGCCGTGGCAGTGGAGTAGGATCCAGCGGCGCGTCTCGGTGGCGCTTTCGCGGCCGGCGAGGCGGGCGGCCTGTTGATCGAGAGCGGGTTGCAGGGTTTCGAGTTCGCGCGCCGAGTCGAAGTCGAGGCCGTTGCGCCGGGCCAGGTAGCGGAGGGTTTGCAGGCGCATGGCGTCGAGCCATTGGCTGTAGAGTTCGGGCCAATCGGGGCGCAGGCTGACCGCTTCGAGCAGCCGGCCCAATTGCGGGTTGCCGGCGCGGGCGCCGGCGAGCCGGCCTAGGAGGCGGCTGTCGGCTTCGTGGAACAAGACCGGGATGCCTAAGCGGGCGCACTGCATGAGGGCCTTGGTCTGCCAGCGGCAGTTGCTTTGGGCATGCACCCGGCGCAGGCGCGCCAGCGGCAGCAGTTGCGCCGCCTTGCCGGGGGCGCGGATTTTCAGCGCCGGGCCGTCGAGGCTGATTTCGGCGCCGGGGCGGTCGATATACAGGTGGGTCATGCGGGTTCCTCGGCTAGTTGCTTGACCATGAGGTTTGCGGCCCGGCGCAGGGTGCGCCGGGCGGGGCGCACGGCGGTTTCGTAGGCGGGCCAGAATAGGGCGCGCCCGCCTTTGTCGAGCAGGCAGGCCTCGCCGTCGCGCCGAAAGTGGGTTTGGCGCAGCACTTGCTCGGCAAACAGGCGCCAGGCCAGGCGGTCGATTACGGGGCGCAGGGGTTCTATGCAATCCGCGGCCAGGGATTCGCGCCCCCAGGCGGGGTCGTGGAAGAAGCCTAAATAGGGGTCGAGGCCCGCGGCCTCGCAGGCGCGCACCGCTTCGGCGTGCAGCAGGGTGTAGCCGAGGGAGAGCACGGCGTTGGCCGGGTCGCGCGGCGGGCGGCGGTTGCGGCCCTGGAATTCCAGGCTGGGCGGGAGCAGGGCGGCGAAGCCGGAGAAGTATTGCGCGGCGGCGGCGCCTTCGAGGCCGCGCAGCCGCTCTAGGCTGAGGCCGTCGGCGATGAGGGCTTGGCGTTGGTTTTGGATGCCGTTGATGGCGCGGCGCAGCGGCAGGCGGGCGTCGGGGCGCAGGTGTTGGGCGCGATTGAGCAGGCGTTGTTGGGCGGCCAGTTTGTGGCGCAGCAGCCGCGCGGACCAGAGCCGCCGCCGCTGGGGGTTTTGGTAGAGTGCATATTGGCCCAGGCGGCGCTGGGCGTCGCGGCTGCCGCTGCCGTGCAGGGCGGTGGCGCAGCGCCCGTTGCGCCCGCCGAATAGCACTACCGCTACGCCGGCGTCGGCCAGGATGGCCAGTAGGCCGCTGTCGAGCCGCACGCTGGCGCGCAGTACGATGCGCTCGAGCAGGCGCAGCGGGAAGTCGCGCTCCAGGCGGTCGTCGCGGTAGACGCCGAGCACGCCGGCGGCGTAGCGCAGGCTGAGGTTTTTGCGGTCGAGGTAGAGGGTTGCCATTAGCCGATGTATATCCAGTCGTCTTGGGTGAAGGCCACGCCCTTGCCGAGGGTGCGCACCTTGGCGCGCGGGTCGAGGCGAATTAAAAAGAAACGGTCTGCGCTGAGGTCGAGCACCGCTTCGGTCTCGGCCAATAGGTATTTTTCTTCCGCCGGACTGAGCAGGCATTCGAAAACGGATTTTTGCCGCCCCGCGGCGTAGCCCTTGAGCACCTTGAGCGCCATGCGCAGGCGCCGGGGGTTGCGTACATCGTAAGCGGCGAGGAAGGGGTGTCGCGTGGTCATGGGGGCTAGTGTAGCCGGGGGCGGCAGGCCGGCGGGGGACGGTAAGCTTACGGCGGCGTCCGGCGCCCGGATTTGATGCCGGTAATGGGGGTGATCCCGTTAGGAACGCAGAGGGTGCCGAGGACCGCAGCGGGATTTTTACTGGCTTGTGTCGCGCTCCAGCGCCGCCTAGCCGCCTGGGGTGCCGCCCTAGGGTTGTGCGGGTCTTCGGTAAGACGCCGGGGCGAAGCCGCTGGGGCGGCTGATCGCGGTTGCAAACCGCTCCCACAGGATATGGATTGATTGATTCGTTGTTTTCGATACCTGGGCGCGGTTGTACTGGTACAGCTGCGTTCAAGTGTCGGAAACAACTTTTCACGGAGATTGTAGGATGGGCAAAGGCGCTCCCCCGGTCGTTGCCTTTGGTCGCGATCTATCAGCGCCGTGCCCATCACCGGCGCCTCCTGATGGGCGCGGCGCTGAAGGGTTGGCGGATCTTTAAGGGCTTGCGGGAGCGCCTTTGCCCATCCTACGGCAATCTGCGTTGATCCGCGTTTATAGCTTTTCTCTGTGAACTCTGTGCCCGCTCTGGCTAATAAGCGCTCCACGTTGTTTCCGTTGGTTCGGCGCAAGCATACTTGGATATTCGTGTTTATTCGTGTCCATTCGTGGTTCAAAGGCTCTCTACGGGAGCGGGCATGAAATCGCAATGCCTCTCTGCGCCCTCTGCGGTTCTCCGCGGGCTTTGCGTTCCGAGGGGGTTTCCAAGCTTCAAACTTCAACCCGTTGCCCATTCGAGCAGGGCGCTGCGCAGGCGAAGAATGTCGCGCCCGGCGCAGGTGCGGATGTTCATGTCCTGGGCGCGTTGGCGGTCTTCGGGGATGAGGTCGTAGTAGCTGATGAGCATGGAGCGGGCTTGCAGGCCGCCGAGCAGGTCGCCGAGGGCGTCGAGGCGGTAGCTGGCGTCGGCGCCGGCGCTGGCGGCGAAGTTGCCGCGCCAGTTGCGGGTCTTGCATTCGATCAGATAGAGGCGGTTGTCGGCCAGAAAGGCCACGTCCAGCTCGTTGGGGATTTCGCCCCGAGGGCCTTGGCGCACCACTTCGATGCTGCGGCCGAGGTCTTGAAAGCCCTTGATCTTGGCGCGCAGGTTGAACAGTTCGCTGTAGACGTGTTCCTCGAACCAGCCGCCGTTGATGTAGAAGCGGGCGGCCTCGTCGGCGAAGCGCAGGCGGTCGCCGCGAAGCTCAAGCAGGTCGAGTTCGCCGAAGCGGTCGATGAGGTCGAGCAGGTCAGGGTGGCGGTGGTGGGCTTCGAGGTCGACCCGCAGGCGGCGTTCGGCGCGGCTGGCGAGCCAGTTGAGGGCGGCGAGGGGGCGTTGCAGTTGGTCGACGCCGGCGATGAGTTCGGCGGTGAGGTCGCGCAAGGGTTGGGGGATGCCGTGCTTTTCGGCGCTGTTCACCACCCGTGCGCCGTGGGCCTGAAAGAAGGCGTCGAGGCGGATGCGGTCTTCCAGGGCGTGGCCGGGGCGGTCGGCGGGGTGCAGCCAGATGATGCGGTCCTCGTTGGGGTGGACGTAGAAGATGGGCTGGTCGAATTGGCGGAAGATTTCGTAGGCGGCGATGGCCATGGGCTTGGTGCCGCCGGTGGTGTTGAGGGCGATGTCCTGCCCCTCGCGCTCGGCCATTAGGTCAAGGAGCTGGTCGCGGGTGCGCTCTAGGTCCCAGGCGTCGTCGATGGCGCAGCGCTCGACCTTCACCCCGCGCGGGCGCAGCACCGCCTCGATCCAATCGGCGCGTTGCGCCATGTCCGGCGATACCGCCAGGATCACCCCTTGCGGGGCAAAGGCGCGGTCCAGCACCGGGGTGAGGTTGGGCACCGCCTGGGCGGAGATCAGCAGGAGGTGGGTTTGGTGGCGGGTCATGGGGTATCCTCCATTGCCTGCACCTGAAAGCGTCGCAGCTTCGCGCCGTATCGGTCCAGGTCATCGGCGGTGAGTTCCCGGCCCCGTGCTTCGGGGGGCATGTGCAGGCTCAGGTGGTAATAGGCCCCGCCCCTGGCGCAGACCTCGGCGGCCAGGTTCGCGGGCAATGTGCCCAGCACCCGGTCGCCGGGGCGGATTTGCCCGGTATCCAGGTGCTCGACCCGCTCGTCGATGTGGATGCCTTGGCGCTCGGCCCATTCGATGGCGCCGGGGTGGCGGGTGATGAAGTAGGTGGTCATGATATTGTAAGCCTTGGTTGGCGATGCTGACTGGCGGTTGCACGGTACGGCGGATAGTGTGGCAGCCGCGTGAGGGGGTTGTCGAGCACGATAAGCTTGTGGTAAGAGATTTTTACGCGCTGTTTGGGTAAAGTATGCGGTGCTTGTTAACAACAGAGGTGGCAAATGGCTCTTGTATTCTTTTCTTTTCTCGGGACCACGGATTATACGCCGGTCAATTACTTCATCGAAACGGAAGATGGCGGGCGACAGATGATGTCTGCGGTGAAGTTCGTCCAAACCGCACTGGCGGATCGTTTGGGGCGGGACTGTGATCGGCTCGTGATCGGCGTCACCGGCGGCGAGGGCGGCTCCAGAGCGCGCAATTATGCGGCACTGCAAGCCGAACATGCGCGCTTTTGCCCGGGCCAGGTGCTGACGCCCCTGGATTTGCCGGATGCGACTTCGGAAGCGGATATTTGGGAAATCTTCAACCGCCTGAGTGACACCTTTAGTGAGGGGGACGAGGTGATCTTCGATATCACCCACTCCTTTCGCTCGCTGCCAATGATCTTTACGATTCTGCTGCAATACCTGAAGGTGACCAAGGGTGTGCGGGTGCGCACGGTCTATTATGGGGCCATGGAGAAATTGGGGCCGGCGTTCAAAGTGAAAGAGATGCCGATAGACGAGCGCGATGTGCCGATCATCAATCTAACCCCGTTCTTCGATCTGTATGACTGGACGGCGGCGATTCAAAACTTCCTGCGCTTTGGCAGCGCCGCGGAGCTGAAGACATTGGCTGAAACGGTGTACAGGCCGATTCTCCGCGAGACCCGTGGCCAGGACGAAACCGCACGATTGATCCGGGGTGTGGTGAATGAACTGGACCGATTCGCCACTGCCACGCACTTTGCCCGCGGTCAGGAGTTGGCTGAATTGCGAATTGCATCGAACATTGTCCAACCCTTGCGCCAAATCACGGAAGAAAAAAATGACCTATTGCCGCCGTTGAAGCCGGTTTTCAAGCGGCTCGAAGTTCATTTTTCCGCCTATCCCGATGCGGATTTGCTCAATGGCTTGCGGGCTGTGTCATGGTGCGTGGAACACGAACAGTGGCAACAGGGAATTACTTTGCTGCAAGAGGCGATTATCAGTAATTATGCGGCACGTTTGCCCGACTCTGTGCATAAAAAGAATGTTGATGGGGAACGAATAGCCGAGGCAAAGTCCCAGCGCATCTATCGGCGTGATTTTGTTAGCAAGCTTTTTAATGTCGCCTCAAACTCAACGATTACACGGGAGCAATGGGGGCCGGAGCTGAAACGGCATACTCTCGAGGCAGATGGGCTGCTAGATGGCGCATCGCCGATAATTATTGATAACTTCGGTCGATTGACGCAAATTAGAAACAGCATCAACCACGGCGGCTACGGCGATAATCTCAATAGCACCGTGATTCGTGATCGGTTTATCGAGATCCACCAGGCGGTGGTGAAGGAGTTACTGGCATAGGCGTAGGGTGCGTTAGGCGCGCTTTCCCCGTGGTTTTGGTTGGCCACCAAACCTTGCGCGCGCCGTAACGCACCATGGCGGGATGGTGCGTTACGCCCCGCTTGCCATCGCCGGCGTTTCGGGCATCCTCCATATCGGCGGCGTTAACGGGCCATGGCGGTTGATTCCGGGCGGGGCTAACGCACCCTACGGTGTAGCGGCCTCGATATGCCTTTCAAACCGGCGAATCGTAGGGTGCGTTAGGCGCGCTTTCCCGATGGTTTTGGTTGGCCACCAAACCTTGCGCGCGCCGTAACGCACCATGGCGGGATGGTGCGTTACGCCCCGCTTACCATCGCCGAGGTTTCGGGCATCCTCCACATCGGCGGCGTTAACGGGCCATGGCGGTTGACTCCGGGCGGGGCTAACGCACCCTACGGTGTAGCGGCCTCGATATGCTTTTCATACAGCGCCAGGGGCTCCAGCATCTCCGGGGCGAGGCGGAGAATGGTCTGTTCGCGGATGCCCTCCGGCAATTCGCCGTAAAAGGCCTCGGCGATGCCGCCGGCGATGCAGGCCATGGTGTCGGCATCGCCGCCGAGGGCGATGGCGTTGCGCACCGCCCCTTCGTAGCTGTCCGCCTCCAGAAAGGCGATGATGGATTCCGGCACCGAGCCCTGGCAGGAGACATCGAAGGTGTAGGTCCAGGCGATATCCTCCAGGGTGCGATTCAGGTCATAGCCGAAGCGCCCGCTGATCTCGTCGCGCAGGGTCGCCTTGTCCGCCCCTTTGCGGGCGAGAAAGATGGCCAGCGCCGTGGCCTGGGCGCCCTTGATCCCTTCCGGGTGATTGTGGGTGACGGCGGCGCTGCGCTCGGCCTCGGCGAGCACTTCGGCTTCACTCTCCAGGCAGAAGCCCACCGGGCTGACCCGCATGGCCGAACCGTTGCCCCAGCTGCTGTAGGGCGCGGGATCGGGTTGGCGCAGCCAGTCGCGAAAGGTGCGGCCATACCCCGCACCCGGCCAGTTGCGACCGTAGAGCTGGTAGTAGGCGGCATAGTCGCCGTTGGTGAGCAGGGCGTGGACGGTGGCGACGGTCAGCACGGTGTCGTCGGTAAAGCGGGAGTGCTCGCTGAACAGCGGAAAGTCCGTGGAACGATGGGGATGGTGCTCGTACACCGAGCCGATGATATCTCCGGCGATTGCGCCTAGCATGGGGTGCTCCTGTGGTTTTGTGAATCGGCAACGCCGCCGCCCGGCGTTCCTCTGGTATCTGGTAACGCCGCCGCCCGGCGTTCCTCTGGTATCTGGTAACGCCGCTCCCGCGGCGTTACCCATCCCCCGGCGCTCCCGCGCCGCGAGACCTGGAACGGTGTTCCGAGCGCATATCTTCCGCCTCCCAGGCGATCTCCCGTTGGGCCAGATCCCGTGCGACCGGCAGGGCCTGGGCTTCGCGGAACAGGTCGCGCAGGTGTTGCCGGGGGGTGGTTGCGGGGATTGGTTGCTATTGTTCATTGGTTGCCCTTGGTTGGTCGTTTTTTATGGCCAAGCCGCTCACCGTAGGGCGGATAAGCGCAGCGCGTCCGCCTTTCATAGGATGTGCCGAGGAACGAGGCGCATCTTCTCCGGGGGCGTTGTGATTCCATTAAATTAAGACCTAGTTTGCGACAGATGTGTTTTTATCCTCAGTGGGTTCAATGCCCGACGCCCTGATGAGGATCT
>JAABTK010000116.1 GCA_011389885.1 Gammaproteobacteria bacterium
GCTTGCCGGTGATGCGCTCTGGCGTCAGGCGAGCATCCAGCAGGGTGATCTCGACAATAGGCGGCTGATCGGCGCGCACCGCATTGATCAGGTCGATCAGCAGCTCCGGCGCTTCGGAAAAGAGACGAAAAAAGACGTAATCGTTCTTCGGGTCGCACCATAATCAGGGACAGACCACCGTTTCTGGTGATCAGGTTTTTTGGCTGGTGGATGGCTCGCGCCCAAGCCCTTGCGCTAACCGCTAGGGTCCTATGCTGGCGGGGAGGTAGCGGATGGCGGTGATGACCAGGCCAACGCCGGTGGCAATGAATCCAACCAGCCACAGGAAATGTTTGTCGTGGCGCTCGAGCATCTCGTTGAAGCGCTTGTCGACTTGTTCGAAGCGCTTGTCCATGTCGGCTTTCATGAGGTCCAGACGCTTGTCGACTTGCTCGAAGCGCTTGTCCATGTCGGCTTTCATGAGGTCCAGGCGCTTATCGACTTGTTCGAAGCGCTTGTCCATGTCGGCTTTCATGAGGTCTAGGCGCTTGTCGACTTGCTCCAAGCGCTTGTTGACTTGCTCGAAGCCTTCACGCATTGACTCGCGTTGGTGCTTGAGTTCTTCCTCGACGCGCACCATGCGCTCGCGCAGCTCGATCTCGTAGACCACGGGCGGTTTGCCGAGACTTTGCTCGGCGATCCACTCGGCAATGTGGTCTTTGACGTATTCGCCAATTTGTTGCAGATCTTCCTGTGCTAGCGCCATGTTGGTTTCTCCGTGTTGCTCGGCAATGAGATTAACCGGGGGCGGCCGCTGTTTCCTCGCCTCCGTTTGCGGTGCGGGCGGGAGTGTCAGCATACCAATTTTGCGCGGCCAGGTCGTGGTAGAGGCTGGCGAGGGTGTAGGCGCACCCTGCGGGGAGTAAAAGGGGGTCAGACCCGAATGGCACTTACTTGTAAATATTCGGTCTACCCCTCCGCTGAAAAATCAACGAGTCAGCGTCTCGCGGAAGCGCCGATCCAGGGGGTAGACCCATAAATCCTTGATTGGGACACTCTGTTTTCCAGCGGGGCCGAGCTTGCCGCGGCCTTTGGTTTGGCCCAAGCGGAGCCAGTTGGCGGCGTGGTAGCAGGTGCCGCGGAAACGCGGTGTTTCGACGAAGGTCTCAAGCAGAACCGGACGGTATCCATAGACTTCCTGCCAATGCTGCGGAAGGTTCTTTGCCGCCATGGCCAAGAGCATGGAAGCGAGGTTTTTCGCTTGTACCCAAGGCAAGATTAAGAAGCGGGCGTTGTTGACGACCAGATGGAGGTTTCGAAGTTCCGGGGACAGTGTATCCAATGGTGAGTTCCGGTGAGTTCCGGGGACAGTGTATCCAATGGCCCATCTCAGCCGGGTATGGGCTCCCAGGTCGCAGGCGAATCGACTGCATCCGCCCGACGGAACTGTCAGCCTCGCCAGCGGCGACGGCCAGTTTTTGAATCAGTGCGTTTGCGCGGCAGCGAGATGGCGCACCTCGTCCTCGCTCAAGCTGGTGCAGATCGCGATGGTGGCGATGTCGAGCGCCCGGTCGCGTGCTTCGGCGCAGTAGCGTTCTTCTTCATCGGCGCTCATCGCGCGCAGCTTGCCGATGGCTTTTTGCACCGGGGGATGGCTTAGGGATATAGGGGGCGGGTCCGCTTTTCTATCCGCACCATCCCGGACTGGTCTATGCTGCTAGACATGAACACCGACCCTGCGAGCAAGCGGTTGCTCTCCCGCGAGGCCGCGCCCTGCTGGTCTCTCATCCGGTGACGGACAAGAGGCGGATTCCTTGGCATGATCTGCTCGGCAAGGCCCTGGCCGATGCCCTGATCGGGCTGCCCTATCGCGTCAGCACCGAGGAAGAGTTGGCGCTGCTCTCTGCGTGTGCTCAGGCATCGAGCGGCGGATGATGACACGCCGATCACTGAGCCGGCGAAAGCCTATCCGTTGTTGCCCGCTGCGGATTTCCGCTGCTTGGCGATCGCGACCCGCTTTCCGCGCAAGCTGATCAAACAGCTGCCTCCGGGCAGTTGTCAAAGAAGCGAGCACCCGGGCATCTTCCAGCTGCGTGCCGGCACCCGCGCGGTGCGTCTGGTCGTCATCAACGACCTGCGCCCGCTGCCGCATAATGCCCCGTGGAGGCTCTTCTCGAGCGATGAGGCGCAGCGCCGCCTCGCCTTGCAACAGTACCACCCGCGCAGTGAGATCGGTGTTCACCTGCACAACCTGATCGCGCACTATCAGTTCGGAGACGGCAACATGGCACACACCTTTGAAGACATGCAACGCGAAGCCCGCGCGTGGATCATCGAGCATTATCTCGATCAGCTCGCGCCTGAGGATCGGCTCAAGGGGCTTGATCCGGAAGACATCTTCAAGCACTACGCTCCCGAGCAGCGCCTCAAGGGGCTTGATGCCGAGGAGCGCCTCAAAGGGCTTGATGAAGCTACCATTGAGGCCTGGTTGGCGAAGCAGCGCCGGGATCATTGATGCCTGCTTCGCCCGAGCAGAAAACGGGTTCCGGAAAACGTTTTCCCCAGATAGCCTTGGTTGATGGCGGCATGCACCAGCATGTCCAGTTCGGGCTCGACGATGTGGATGCGCCCGGCATTGATGGTGTCGGCGGCGTGTTGGGAGAGGTCGACGCCGATGACCTGCTTCTCGCGCGCGGCGAAGAGCGTGGCGGTGGGCAGGCCGATGTAGCCGAGGCCGATCATGGAGATGCGGTTGAACATGGGTTGCTGCTCGCGGTTTTTTCGTGGCCTAGTGAATGATCCATTCGCCTGATTGCTTGATCTGCTCATGCATTGCATCAGGTGCTAAATCCAGTTCTCCCGGCCAGGTCACAAAATAGCCGTTGACCATGAGCTTGTTGAATTCCGCTGGATCGCGCAGTTTGGCAAAAACACCGCGATAAGCGGAGGGCTGAAAGCGTACTTTGCCTTCGAGACCATCGGCAAACTTGACATA
Organism: Gammaproteobacteria bacterium; assembly: GCA_011389885.1. Taxonomy (GTDB): domain Bacteria; phylum Pseudomonadota; class Gammaproteobacteria; order Chromatiales; family Chromatiaceae; genus JABBTK01. Next base: position 2,975 of record JAABTK010000116.1, read on the forward strand.
GATGCAGCCATGTTCCAGCACATGGGCCTCTTTGACATCCCAATCCATCGTGGCTCACTCGTTATTTCAGTGGTGTGATCTCTTCAGGCTGCTGATGCTGTTGGCACAGCTCCCAGTCACGCAGCAATTCAGTTTGGTGCAGTTCGGCCCAGTCAAGGACAAGCTCCGTGGCTCGGCGGGGCAACTTTCCTTCCATGACGGTGAGTGAGCGGATATCGACGGTTGCACGATATTCGCCATATTCGGCATGGAAGTGGGGCGGCGCATGCTCGTTGAAGAACATGCGGATAATGATGCCAAAAAAGCGGCTGATGATGGGCACGTTGTTTAGCCTTCGAGGGCGCTGCGAATCCGCATGGCGGCTTGGCCGTCGCCATAGGGGTTGAGGGCGCGGGCCATGGCTTGGTAGGCGTCGGCATCGTCAAGCAGACGCTCGGCCTCGGTGACGATCTTGTCTTCGTCGGTGCCGACCAGTCGCACGGTGCCGGAGTCGGTGATGATGAGATGGGCCTGGGTCATCAGGTAGACGAAGGGTAGATAGTCTTGTGGCTCGATCAGCAGCACATTATGCGCTTGACCGAGGAGGCGGCGCACGGGCTCTTGCACGGCGGGGTTCAGGTGCACCGGGTAGAGGTTCTGCACATCCTCTGAGTTCCGGGGACAGTGTATCCAATGGCCCATCTCAGCCGGGTAAAGGCCCCACGTCGCAGGCGAATCGACTGCATCCGCCCGAGGGAACTGTCAGCATCGACAGCGGCGACGGCCAGTTTTTGAATCAGTGCGTTTGCGCGGCAGCGAGATGGCGTACCTCGTCCTCGCTCAAGCCGGTGCAGATCGCGATGGTGGCGATGTCGAGCGCCCGGTCGCGTGCTTCGGCCCAATAGCGCTCTTCCTCGCCAGCGCTCAAAATCAGCCGGTTCGCAATCGGCTGCTTGGGGTGAGGGATTTCAGTGCTGCGCAAGACCGTCTGCGAGTTCTTGCACCTCGTTTTCGCTGAGGCCGGCGTAGCGGGCGATGGTGGCGATGTCGAGTTTGCCGTCCTCAAGCATGGCGATTGCCGTTTGGCACCGGCCCTCCCGCCGCGCCGCATTCAGCATCGTCACCTCATCGCTGAGCGCCCGGTCGCGCGCTTCGGCCCAATAGCGCTCTTCCTCGACAGCGCTCATGGCACGCAGCTTTGCGTGGGCTTTCTGAACTGGGGAATGGGCTAGAGTGTTCATCACATCGTCCTCGTTCCAGTGCTCGAAGTAAGCGATCCAGGCTGACAGGCGCTCCGGCAGTTGGCCGAGCCGGTCGGCTTTACGGAGTTCGACAATATTGACCTCAATGGTATCCTCAAGGCGCTTGGCGCGCCGGGGATCGACCATCACGAAGCGCCACAGGGCGTTATCATCGTCGCCCGGCTCGCCTTTGAACAGATCGAAGTCGAGCAAATGGATGCCGATGACCGCCTGGGCTTCCTGATAATCCGTGCCGGCGTTGAGTTGCTCGCTGTACAGACGCGCGAGGTACATCATGGCGCGCTTGATCCAAAACGGGAAGTGGCGCACCTGGATCTCGATATTGAAGCGTCGTCCGCGCTCATCGACGCCGTTGAGGTCGAGCACAAGGCGCTTGCCGGTGATGCGCTCTGGCGTCAGGCGAGCATCCAGCAGGGTGATCTCGACAATCGGCGGCTGATCGGCGCGCACCGCATTGATCAGGTCGATCAGCAGCTCCGGCGCTTCAGAAAAGAGACGAAAAAAGACGTAATCGTTTTTCGGGTCGAGCAGGTCGGTTGGCTTGGTCATCTTGGCCGCTGCTCCGTGTCGGGCTATTTGGTCAGAGTCGGCCATGTCACCACGAACGGCGCGCCTTGACCAGCCATTGTCAGGAAAATCGGGTTCGAACCCTGTTTCCCTTACGTTGTCCTACGCAGGGCTTCGACTTTGGCCAGTGTCAGGCCGGTTGCTTGGGCAATCTGGGCGTCACTGAGCGCGCCGAGTTGGATGAGGTTGCGGGCTGTTTTGCGCGTCGCTTCCTCGAGTCCTTTCTCGAGTCCTTTCTCGAGTCCTTCCTCGATGCCCCGCCTCACGCGCCACCGCCAGCAAGGTGACCTCATCACGCAGGGCCTTTTCGCGCGCTTCGGCCCAGTAGCGTTCTTCTTCATCGGCGCTCATCGCGCGCAGCTTGCCGATGGCTTTCTGGACCGGGGGATGGCTTAGGCTGCTCATAAGGGTCTCCTCCTGCCAGTGTTCGAAGTAGGCGATCCAGGCCGAATCAGCGCCGAAAGGCATCAAGGTTGTTGCAGAACCATTGATACGCCTGCCTCAGCCCGGCTTCCAGGTCATAGTGCGCCCGCCAGCCAAGCGCTGTGAGCCGCGAGACATCGAGCAGCTTGCGCGGCGCGCCATCGGGCTTGCTTGGGTCGAAGCTGAGTGTGCCCTGGTAGTTGGTGACCCGGGCGATGGTCTCGGCCAGCGCGCGGATGGTGACGTCAACGCCCGTGCCGACGTTGATGTGCGAGCACATCGGTTGGGTGTTGGCCTGGTAGGTCTTTGTGTCCAGATTGAGCACATGCAGGCAGGCGGCGGCCATGTCGTCGACATGGAGGAACTCGCGCTTCGGGGTGCCAGTACCCCAGATGACGACCTCGGGGGCGTTGGCTTGGGTGGCCTCGTGGGAGCGTCTGAGCAGCGCCGGGATGACGTGGCTGTGCTCGGGGTGGAAGTTGTCGCCGGGGCCATAGAGGTTGGTCGGCATCAGGCTACGGTAGTCGCGCCCGTATTGGCGGTTGTAGCTCTCGCAGAGCTTGATGCCAGCAATCTTGGCGATCGCATAAGGCTCGTTGGTCGGCTCGAGTGGGCCGGTCAGCAGCGCGTCTTCGGCCATCGGCTGCGGGGCTTCTCTGGGGTAGATGCAGGAGGAGCCGAGCAACAGCAGTTGTTGCACGTCGGCCTGATGCGCGGCCTGGATCAGGTTGGCCTCAATCATTAGGTTTTGGTAGATGAACTCGGCCGGCAGGCTGTTGTTGGCCTGGATGCCGCCGACCTTGGCGGCGGCGATGATGACTTGGTCGATCCGGTGCTGCTGGAAGAAGCCGTTGACCGCCTGCTGGTTGAGCAGATCCAGCTCGGCGCGGCTGGCAGTGAGCAGCTCGGCTTGGGGCTAATCAGGACCCTGGGCTTGCAGCTGGCGGGCAATGGCGTTGCCGACCATGCCGCGGTGGCCGGCGATGAAGATGACGCGCTTGTTGTTGGCGGTCATGGTTAGCGCCCATCCTCGCGCGCACTCGGGATCGCGTGGCCATGGGCCTTGAGTAGCGCATAGCGGCGAGCGCTCTGCAGGTCTTCAGCGACCATCTCGGCGACCGTCTCTTGCACGGTGATCTCGGGCACCCAGCCGCGGTGCTCGCGGGCCAGTGTTGGATCGCCAAGCAGGGTCTCGACCTCGGCCGGGCGGAAGTAGCGTGAGTCGATGCAGACGATGACGTCGCCAACCTTGAGGGCCGGGGCGATCTCGGGGTCGGCGATGGCGGTGACGGCGCCTTGCTCGTGGAGGCCCTCACCCTGGAATGCGCGGCTGATGCCCAGCTCTGCGACGGTCCATTCAACGACCTAGGGTACCGTTTGTCGGTGCTTTAGGCACGCTACCGCCATGAGATGCTGGTATTATAAGAACCAATCTCGCCCTTGATTTGGCGCCTAAATGAGCAATTTAGGGTCCAAATGCTGATTTTTGGTCTGGACCAGCGCAGCTATTGCCCCTGCAACGGGTGAGTAGCGCCTGTCCGGGAACGATAAAAACGCTGTTAGGCGAAGGTAACGTCCCGCATTTCAAATCGAGTGCAATTCTAAAGGTTCCTGGGTGTTGTGTAAAGGAAAAACTTACCCGCAGAGACGCCGCCTCTAACGACCGGGGGCTGCTAAAGCATCGGGGCAACCCAAGCGCTGGGGCCGGAACAAAGAGCTTGTCTGTCTTCATCCCTTTATATTCCATCACTGGGGAGCCCCGAACAAGCCCCTTAACTGCCGATGCGCAACCGGAGCAGCGCCCTCTAGTGCGAGACCTGGCCGCCCCAAGACGCCGGAATCGGCCGCTTGCGCGGCTGCGCTACCAGCTTGTGCGTTCCTTCAGGCAGGCATCATCGGTCGATAAAGCCGCTTCGCCTCGCCCAGGCCCTTAATGAAACGCCGGCCCAACTCCCGCGCTGCGTCCTGGATATGGTCCGCCCGTCCGAGCATGGTTGGTCCTTCGGTGGGGGTTCGCCCGCCGATATGGGCCAGAAAACGCTCGGGGTTTAGACCCAGCCGCTCCAGGATCGGCGGGGCCTCGGCGTCGAGGACGCCCCGCTTCCCCTCCCGCAAGACCCGCCCGCTCCAGTCGAGCAGTTCTAGGTAATCTGTGAGGGCGAAGCCAATGGCGCTGGGGTGGGCATCGGCTTTGCCGGGAGATAAGGCGGCCAAGGGAACCCCGGCAAGGCCTTCTGGGGGTTGCGGCATCTCGGCGCGGTTATCGGAATCACTTTCATCGGCATCGGATCGGGCCGCGAGTTCGCGTATCCGCTGCTGAATCGATGTAAAGTCCGAATCCTCCGGCAGTTCCGCCAGCCCGGCCCGCACCGGGTTGAGGTCCACATAGCT
>JAABTK010000117.1 GCA_011389885.1 Gammaproteobacteria bacterium
AGGCCGGGGCGTCGCCGAGTTCCAGCGCATAGTCGTAGCGGCCGCCGGCCTCGGCCACCCCCAGGGCCTGTCTCACCCCGGCCACCCCGGAGAGCACCGGCAGGGCCTGCTCCGGGGCCTGGTCCAGCGCCACCAGCAGCCGGCCCGAGCGGCTCAGGTCTTCCAACCGGGCGTCGAGCACCAGCTCGCCGCTGCGCAGGATCAGCACCCGGTCGCACACCGCCTGCACCTCCTGCAGGATATGGGTGGAGAGGATCACCGTGGTCTCCTTCGAGAGATCGCGGATCAGCTCCCGCATGTGCTCGATCTGCGTCGGGTCCAGGCCGTTGGTGGGCTCGTCCAGGATCAGCACCTTGGGCCGGTGCAGGATGGCCTGGGCCACGCCGACCCGTTGGCGGTAACCCCGGGACAGGGTGGCGATGGCCGCCTCCGCCTTGGGCTCCAGCCGGGTGCGCCGAATGGCCCGCCCGATGGCCGCCGGCCGCTCGGCCTCGGGCACGCCTTGCAGGCCCGCCTGGAAGTCCAGGTAGTCGATCACCGTCATCTCCGGATACAGGGGACAGTTCTCCGGCAGATAGCCGATGCGCGACTGCACCGCCTCCATCTGGTCCCGGATGTCCAGCCCATCCAGCTCGATGCGTCCCGCCGAGGGCTCCAAGAAGCCCGTCAGCATCTTCATAATGGTGGTCTTACCGGCCCCGTTATGGCCCAACAGCCCCACCACCTCGCCACGGCCGATCTCGAACGACACCTCCGAGACCGCGCGAAAGCGCCCGTAGCTCCGCGTGATATGTTCCACCTTGATCATGCGAAACCTCTTTTTGGTCTAATTATCAGTCAGTTGATTCGCCTAAGGGCGGCGATACGAAGGAAAGAGACCATGCTTAATGGGGATGGTTCCCGGGAATCCAAGCGAGCGCCAACCCCGGCCCGAGTATTGTCCGGGGGGTTGGGCCTCAGGCCGACGCCCATCAAGCCGCGCACAAGTGCCTGAAATAACGGCATTTAGGACCGCAGAGGGCGCGCAGAGAGGGGTTGGGTAACACGGCAACGGAGCCGCCAGGTTTCATGGCGACGGCGGGCATCGGGGCCGAGAAAACCGGCTCGGGGTTGCGGCAGCCGGGCGATTTGGGCGATGAGGCGTTTGCCGGGGGGGCGGTTGAGACTTTTTTAGTCGGGCTTGGGGGCTTCGCTCGGCCCGGCTAAAGCCTCGGCCTCTGGGCGAGGTTAGGCGAGTACGCCTGCGCACGAATAACGGAAACAACGCCATTTAGGGACGCAGAGGGTAGCGAGGACCGCAGAGCGCGCGGAGGGGGGTTTTTGCTTGCTTGCACCTGCCCGGCGCTGAAGCCCCGCCTGGCCGCCTGGGGTGCAGCCCTAGGCTGTCGAAATGTAACCGATTGAGCCATAACGTGATTCCCGGTTTTTGGATGCCGTCATCGCCCGTAAATTTCAGCCTTTTTAGTGGGTTCTGCGGCTGAGGCAAAGCCAAAGCGCAGGAAGCTTTATTTGGTAAAAATCGGGCTATTTCGACAGCCTAGTACAGCCCCCGGGCCGTGCGGTTCTGCGTGTGCTCGGCGCCCCGCAAGCGCCTGGGTTGCCCGTTCGGCAAACGGGGTGTCAAACGCGATTTTGAAACACCGGCATAACTCAGGAGACCACCGGCACGGGCATGAAATCGAAACGCCTCTCTGCACCCGCTGCGGTTCTCCGCGTGCTCCGCGTGCTCTGCGTTCCGAGGGCGCCGGGGTTGTTTCCGATACTTAGGCGCGGCTGTACTCGGTCCGTCATCAACTGAACCGTGAGGTGGCGGATTTGACCGAACTGCTGAGCGATTCCCAGGCGCTGTCGGCGCCGGCCTTGACGTCTTCCCAGGCCTCGTCACTAGCGGCCTTTACTTCCTCAAGCTTTTTGCCGGCCGCGTCCTGCATAGAGCGCAGCTCGTCAATCTGCTTGTGATATTCCAGTTGCGCATCGCCTTCGGCGGCATCCGCCTTGGCCTTGAGTTTGTCGATTTCCGCGCTCCATTCGTTCAGCTCGGCCTGCATTTTCTTTTCGTAGGCTTCTTTCTTGCCCATATTGGCTTGCTCCTGTCATGGTTGCCGTTGGGGTCTGGCTGATGCCAAGACGTGATTGACGCAGGCGGCGGTCCCGCTGCGTACTTTGGAGGATTGGTCCGCATGGGCCGAAATTCAATGCCTAATTCGAGGCGGTCATGCTTGCGGACGCGAACTCCGCGCCGAGGTCGAGCAGGGCGGCCTTGCCGCGCACGGTCATGTCGGTGATGAACCGAAACTGTTGGCCCGCCGCCACCGGATAGGCCTTCAGCCGATAGTGGGTCCCCCACGGCTCTTCCTTGGCAAGGACGGTAACCGGATCGTCAAAATATAGAAAAGGACTGGTCATGGCCACGTCTTCCAGCACCCTGCGCACCTGGCGGGCGTCGTGTTGCGGATGCAAATAGAAGTCGGCAATGCACTGCAGCCGCGCATCGCCATTGTTGGCGTTAATCACGGGGTTGGTCCATAGAAAGCTATGCGGGACCAGGACCCGGCTATCGTCCGGGGTTACGATTGCAACGGTGCGTAGCCCGATATGCCTTACCTCGCCATACACATCGCCCATTTCAACCCAGTCGCCGTTGCGATAATTGAACTCTCCAATGGCCACGATGCCGGCAATCAGCCCGCTGACGTAGTCCTTGAGCGCAAACCCCACGGCCAGGCCCACGGAGCCCAGTATGACCACCATGTTGTGCAGGGAGGGTTCGATCAGCAAGGGTATCGCCATGAAAACGGCGATTATAATGATCAGTAGGCGAAAATACGGGGTGGCGGAGAGGACAAAGAGGCGCTTGCGGCCGGGCAGGCGGTCGGCGATCCAGGGCATGATCCGTTGAAATAGGATAATCAGCACCACCGTCGCCACGATAATGAGCGCCAGTTCTAACAGCAGTGCGGGGTCAAGATTATTGAAGATATTTCCGATCTGTTTTTCATCCGGCACGATATCCTCCAAAATACCTAGAACGAGTCGGTGAGATAGTCATGGGCGTTTAATAAACGGCGGACCGCTAAATACGCCAGTTCACGAACCTGCCAGCGCCCGTCAACAGGGTGCGCCATTCCGGATTGTTGCAGTTGCCCCAGCAGGCCGCGGCAACGAGCAGCCGAAAACGGCAGCAGGTCATCCAGCAGGGACTCCGGCAGGCCGCCCTGCAACAGCATGGCGTGCAGCAGGAGCAAATAGGCCTCATCATTAGGCCCTGGGGGTAATTCCGGCTCGGAGGGCATCTCGGCCACCCACAGCACCTCGTCTGGCCGGGTATCGTCCGTGGGCGTTGCCGCGGCCTCTTCATCTGACATCTGTTCCTGGTTATTTTTGTGACGCAGCCGCTCGCGCCAACAGGTCGCGGCGACTGCGACATTGCCGCGGCAATAGGTCGCCAGTTCTCGGAACTCTTTTTGCGGCGATTCCTCGTTGGGGGCGGCGTTCAGGATTTCCTTGCCGGTTTTCGCATTATAGTAGTGAACCGCGACCTCGGATCGGGCGTTTGTCAGGTCGCGAAACAGGCGCTGCAAGCGATCCGCATCGAAGGCTTGCAGGGTGATGGCATCGACCTGCGGCAACGGAAAGATGCGCAGCACATAGGCCCAGGCCCAACTGTCGCAGCCCGCCAGGCCCTTTCCCAACTGGCCGTTGGCGGCCAGGCTCAGCAGACGGCGCAGCAGGTCCAGGCCCTTGGCGTGGCGCAGGTAACAGTGCTCCAGCTTAGGCAACACCCAAAGCGTGCCGGGCGGGGGCCAGTTATCGAACCAGCGCTCATCGTTCGATAGGATTTGCTCGACGCTCGGCGGCGGGATCTCCACCGCCTGATGGCGCGCCCCCAACATCGCGGCGATTTCCGCATGTCCGGAAAAGGGCTGACCAATCAGAAACTTGACGCCCTGCTCAAAGCGGCCGGGCGGCGTCCAGTCTTGCAGCGCCGCATCCAGCGCGGCCGCGGCATCCGCCCAGGGCAAGGGCGGCACGAGTTGCGCAAGCCGCTCGCGGGACAGGGGATGAAGGTCATGCTGTGCGTCGCCGGGTCCGGCGGTGGCGTCTTCATGCCGGGGTTTCTGCAGGATAGAAAGCCAGACCTTGGCCGCGGCCTTGGAGGCCTGGTCCGCCGGCCCCGCGTAATCCTGCAGGGGAACAAACTCCCAAAGCGGCTGGGCCGCCGATTGATCCTGTTTCTGTTGGTTTTGAGTCGTCATGGTTTGCAAATAGGAGGCGCCGAAGGCGGCAGGCGGTACACAACAACGCCTAGGGGGCCGCGTGATCAAGACCGGGTGACATCGAGTCCTCAGTGGTCGTCTTATGCGGCCTAGTGTAGCCCAACCCAAGGCTGGGAGGGCCGGTTTTTCTCCCTTTAAGGCTATTGGCGGGGATTCTTATCCCAAGATTGCGATCGCCATACCGCGCATTGGCCACGGCCAGCCAGTCGACTTCGGTTTGCGGTTCCACGGTCAGTTTGCCCCATTTCGGTTTCGATGTCTTCTTGCGCCCCGTTCCCCCTGGATTTCGGACACCGGGGCAGCGCGGCCGGTCAAGCATTTGAACCGCGAATGGATGCGGGTAAACGCGGGGAAAAGGGGCGAATGGTTGCGGTGCATGCGACATTCGGCGCATTTTTCGGTCCGGCGCCGGGACCCTGCCGCGGGTTTCTAAACGCGGAGGCGCTCGATTGGGTGGTTATCCTTGCCGGCCTCCAGCGCGGGAATCCAGCCAAGGCCGCTCCAGCGGCCCGTGAGCTGCGAGGTTGGAGCGGGGGAACCCAAAAATTGGGTCCGGTTGGCGGGCGCTTTACCAAAAACCTGAATCGACCGGGAGGGGCTTTCGCCCCGGACCGGCCGGACCTGCGGGGCTTGGGTTGGGGCGCCTGCGGCCGCCGGCTCAATCCATGGCCTGCGCGAGGGTTTGGTGGCCATCCGCCGGCGGCCTGCGCGGCGCGAGGCCCGCGCATGAGGTTTTTGTGTTTTGGCGGCGCCGGGTTCGGCGGTAAGATAGGCGGTTCGCCGGTGCAGCGAGTCCTAGAACGACCCGGGGCCGATGCCTAAGCCTCCGTCTGTCACCCCCGCGGTTTTCCGCAACTACAAGAGTAGCGCATGTTTTTAAAGCACTTCCTCTTTATCAATTGGGGCAATATCCCCACCATCGACTTCGAGCTGGGGCCGGTGAACCTGTTCTCCGGCGGCAACGGCTCGGGCAAGACCACCGCGGCGGATGCGATTCAGACCATCATGACCGCGGCCCACGAGAACCTGTTCCAGTACAACCCGGGGCAGGACGAGACCACCCAGCGCGGGCGCGGCGGCAAGCGGGTGCGCACCCTGGCCTCCTATGTGCTCGGCTGTGACGACGGCAGCTTCGCCCGCCTGAGGCCCACGGACGGCTACCTGGCCGCGGTGTTCCACCCCACCCAGGGCGAGACCGCCGCCCCCTTCACCGCGCTGATCGGCGTGCGGGCCTGGCTCGACACCTCGGGCGCGGCCACGGTGGCGCGGCAGGAAGACGCCCAGTTCTTCGTGCTGCCCGAGGTGCAACTGGAGATGAGCCATTTGGTGCAGGGCGAGGGGGACGAGCGCCGGGTGATCGGGCTGGACCGGCTGCAGAAGAACCTCATCGCCGCCTTCGGCAAGACCGCGGTGGAGAAGTACGACAGCAAGCGGGGCTACCTGCGGCGGCTCTACGGGGCCCTGCGCGGGCGCGACGATGCGGTGCCCGAGAGCGAGGCCATGGCCGCGGCCCGGGCCTTCTCCCGCTTCATGGCCTACAAGCCGGTGCGCGGCATCAACCGCTTCGTGGCGGACGAGATCCTGGAGCAGCGCGACCTCGGCGAGGCCATCCGCTCGGTATCGAGCCAGCTCAAGACCATCCACGCGATGGAGGGCGAGGCGGCGCGGCTGGTGGAGTCCATCGAGGTGCTCGACGGGGCCCGGGCCCAAGCGGGGCGCTATATCGAGCAGTGGATCGAGCTCAACACCCTGGACTACACCCTGGCCCAGCACGACTACGCCGAGCGCCAGCAGGCCTATCTGAAGAAGAAGCGGGGGCACGAGCGCGAGCGCATGGCCCTGACCGAGGCAGAGGAGGCCCTGGCGGTGGCCGAGCGCCGGGCCCATCAGCTGCACGACCAACTGGTGAGCCTGGAGGCCCAGCGCATGGGGGTGGACGCCCTGCGCCAAAAGGACGAACTGGAGCAGCGGCGCGGCTCGGGCGAGGGCGAGCTGGTGGAGACCGCCCGCCGGCTGTTGGAGCAGAGCGCCCAGCTCGACACCAATCTGGAACAGACCCGCCGCATCGTGGGGCTCTTGCCCGAGGCCGGCTTCGCCGCCGACCTGCCCCTGCTGGCCGACCTGCACACCCTGTCCCAGGGCCGCAAGCTGGTGGACAAGGGGCGCGGCGGGGCGGTGGACTTCCAGGGGCTGATGCAGCGCGACCTCACCGGCGACCTGGCCCCGCTGGAGAAGCACCTCGACGAGGCCCGGGAGCAGCAACGGCTGCACAACCAGTGGCGCAACCTCTGGCACGGCCGCGACCTGCCCGGCGGCCTGAGCCTACGCGACCAGCTGGCCCGCCTGGTGCACCAGCGGGAGGCCCGCCACGATCAGCTGCAGAACCAGCGCCGGCAGAAGGCCCTGGAGATCGAACGCCTGGAGGCCCGGCAGGTGAGCTATCCGCCCCATGTGGAGCGCGCGTTGGAGGCCATCCGCCGCCAGTGCCCGGCGGCCGACCCGCGGGTGCTCTGCGACCATGTGGAGGTGAAGGACCCCGACTGGCAGGCCGCCGTCGAGGGCTATCTCGGCGGCGCCCGCTTCTCCATCCTGGTGGCCCCGGAACACGAGGCAGAGGCCATTCGCATCGTCCGCGCCCTGCCGGGGCGCGACAATAAGGCGCGGGTGATTCAAGGCGAAAAGGCCCTGCGCGACGCCGAGCGCATGGACCTGCACCGGGACTCCATCATACAAATCCTCGACTTCAGCCACGCCGCGGCCCGGGCCTACCTGGCCGCCAGCTACGGCAGCGTGCTTCGGGTGGACTCGGCGGAGGCCCTGCGCCGCACCCGCCGCGGCCTCACCACAGACGGCATGGCCTCGGGCAACTACTCCATGTGGCGCTGCGACCTCGGCGACGGCGAGCTGGTGTTCGGCCTCGCCGCCCGCGAGCGGGCCCTGCGCGCCAAAGAGGCCGAGCTCGCCCGGATCGACGGCGAGTGGCAGGAGGCCGCCGACCGCCTGAGGCAGGCCGCCGAGCTGCTGGCCGCGGTGGACGCCCTCCAGCCCCTGGGCTATGCCGACACCCTGGCTCGGGTGCTGGAGATCCACCGCGAGCTGCGCAAGCTCGAAGGCCTCATCGCCCAGCTC
>JAABTK010000118.1 GCA_011389885.1 Gammaproteobacteria bacterium
GCCGGATGTGGGAAAGCCGCTTGTCCGGTTCTGAGAGGGGGCGGGTATCAACTGGCGCCACGGGTGAGATATTGTGGCACCGCCGGGAAACCAGGCGGCTAACAGAGAACACAAACTTCACCCTATCGTGCCGGGAGTGCCTGTCCTACTCGAAACTTCCAAGGCCTTTCCGAGGCGGTTTACACTCCTGGCCGTTCGCTGAAGCCTGTTGATGGTGATCGACCAGCCAAGCCGAGCTTGGCCCACCGGCGTTACCAAGCAGGGCTGGGTAACGAGCGGAAGCAGCCCCCGCGGTTATGATAGGATACCGGGCCGGATCGATCAGGCAGTGCCTCCAGGCCCTGGGGGGAGCTGCTGTTGACTTGATGAGAGGTTTTTCAGTCGCCCGCTATGCATGCGCCCGTCTCGCAATTGACCATGGTGACCCCGACTTGGGCGGGGGATCGATTAGCGGCGGATCTGTTGCGGCGCAGTATTGAGCGGTCGTCGCTGGCTGGGGTGCGTCACCTGCTGGTGGTCCAGACGGAGGATTCCGATTATTTCAGCGGGTCGCCGGGACACGGCCTTGAGGTGGTCACGACGGCCGCGTTGTTGCCGCCGCGGCTGGAGGCGGTGCGGGTGCGGGCCGCGGCCTTGCAGGCGCGGTGCGGGCGTCGGCTGACTCGCCTTTTGGGCAGTCTGCAGGGCCGCAGCGGTTGGCCGAACTGGCCGGGGCATACCGGTTGGCATGTCCAGCAGGTCAGCAAATTGATGGCCGTGCTGGAGGCGGAGACGGAGGTGGTGGTCAGTATCGATTCGGACGTAATCGTAACCCCCGCGGCGCGGACCGGAGATTTTTTGGGTGAAACCGACCGCATTCGCTGTTATTCGGTGCTGGCGCCGGCGGGCGAGGCGTCATCGCGGGTTCGGCACTGGAACGCGCAGGCCGCCAGGCTGTTTGATCGGCGCATTGAGGCGCTGCACGGGACGACCGCGGCGGGGGCCGTGTTGGTGGAGACCGGCTTCGATACGCCGTTTATTTTTCGGCGCAGTGTCGTTCGGGCCTTGTGTGACTGGCTGCAGGATCGTTACCAAAGCCCGTGGTGGGAGGTGCTGCTGCGCCAGCCGGCCCGGCACTGGTCGGAGTTCGCCACTTACCGCGCCTTCCTGCGCGCGGTGTACCGGGACCGCCCGGTTCAGTGGCGGCGGCCGGCCGATCAGCGCTATCTGTTCGATGCCAGCGATCCGGACCACTTGGCGCGGCAGGTGGCTGGGTATCTGGCAGACCCGGCGGTGCATTTCATCACCATTCATTCCCAGAGCAGTGGTCGCCGCCTGTGGTCGCCGGAGGACTATATCCCGGTGTTGCGCGATGTGCTGGAACGGCCGGGGGCCTAGGTCAAGGTGCGAATCTCCGTGGTGCTTTCCACCTATAACGCCCCCGAGTGGCTGGAGAAGGTCCTGCGGGGCTATCAGCAGCAGCGGTTCCGTGATTTCGAGATCGTAATCGCGGACGACGGTTCGGACCGGCGGACCCGTGACCTGATCGACCGCTTGCGGGGCGAGACCGGCCTCCGGCTGAAGCATGTCTGGCAGACGGATCAGGGCTTTCGCAAGTGCCGAATACTCAATCGGGCCATTCTGCAGGCCGACTACGAGTATTTGGTGTTTTCGGATGGTGACTGTATTCCGCGCCGAGACTTCTTGCAGGTGCATGCCGATGAGGCCCGGCCGGGCCACTATCTCTCCGGCAGTTATTTCAAGCTGCCGATGGATACGAGTCGGGCGATCACGGCGGCGGACATCGCCAGCGGGGATTGCTTTCGCCTGGAATGGCTGCGCCGGCACGGTCTTCGGGGCTGGCGTAAAACGGCCAAGCTGAGGGCCGGCCCCGGCCTGGCGCGGGTTCTCAATCGGCTGACGACCACCCGCTGTAATCTCAAGGGCTCGAATGCCTCCGCCTGGAAGCAGGATGTCCTGGCGGTTAACGGTTTCGATGAACGCATGCCCTGGGGCGGCGAGGATCGGGAGTTCGGGGTGCGGCTGCGCAACCATGGCATTCGGCCGCGGCATGTGCGTTTCAACGCAATCGTCATCCACCTGGACCATGCCCGGGGCTATGTCGATCCCGACCGGGTCAGGGCGAACCGGGAGCTGCGCCAGTGCAACGAACGCCAGGGGGTGAGCTGGACGGGGCACGGCATTCGGCAAGGGTCGGACGACGGGGCGATGCGGGGGCCTGAACCGGGCGTTAGTACGCCTGCGCGCAAATAACGAAACCACGCCATTTAGGGGCGCAGAGGGCGCAGAGAACGCGGAGGAGGTTTTGCTTGCTTGTAGCGCACTTTAGCGTGGGATGCCTGTCCCGCTTTCGGGTGCGCTGGCGCTTATCCGACCCGGGCTTTTGGGTGCGGCTATTGTGGTATTTTCGCTGCCCTGGAATGCGCGCCTTTAGCCTTCAATCGAAACGCCTCTCCGCCCTCTGCGGCTCTCCCCCGCGCCCTGCTGCGTTGCACGAGCGCCTGGGCTGTTTCCGGGCTCGTTTCCGATACCTTGGCGCAGCTGGACTATTAACCCCAAGGCCTGCGCAGGCGCCGCTCTACCGAATCCATCAGCTTGAGCAGCCGCCGTCCCTGCAGCGGGTGGTACTGCCAGGGCGCCGGCAGCGGGTCCTTGGCGGCGGCCAGAAAGTCTTCGGCAACCGGCAGGATTGCGGGATCTCGCTGCACGAGGCGGGCGCGTTGCGTTTCCGTGAGGATGCCAAGGGGATGGAAGCCGCAGCGGTTGAGGCGCTGGGCCAGGCCGAGGCCGAGGGTTCGGGTGCGGCCCCGCCAGGCGGGGACGGCGGGCAACCAGGCGACAAACGGGTTCAGCAGGTGCAGCATCTGCGGCAGTCTGGCGCGCGCCAGTTGTTCATGGTCGGATTCGCGCCGCCCGAAACGCCAGTCGATCTCCCGCAGTTGATCCGCCGAGGCGATCAGGATGTCGGAATAATGGGCGCCGACGCTGCGCCCGTGGCGGTCGCAGAAATAGCCCCCCGCCGCGGCGTCGAAGCGGGCGTCGGCCAGGTCGGCGGCGCGGTTGGCGCCCTTAAAGAAGGCCGGATGCAATAGCGGGGCGGGGCGCGCCGCGTCGAAATGCGCCCGAATGGCCGCCAGCTCGGCGTCATCCAGCCTTCTGACCAGTTGCATGTCGTCCTGAATGAAGCAGATAATCGCGCCCGCGGGCTGGTCGTCCAGGGCCCGCTGCATGTTGGCGTAGAGTCCGCCATGCTTGCCGAAGCCTGGCGCCTGCGGGGGCGTGACCAGCCTATGGCGTTGCTTGATCGCCGCCAGTGCCTGCCGCGTCGCCGGGTCGTCGCTGTCGTCATCATAGACCGTAATCGGCTGGCCGGGGGCGCACTGCTCAATGCTGTGAACGCAGTTCTCCAGGAACTGCCCGCGGTTGTAGGAAAAGATACAGAAGCGCAGGCTCACGGCCCGGATCTCTCCTGAATGTGCGAGACCAGGCGCCGCAGGCCGCCGCGTAGGCCCGACATAAAGGGGCTGCCAGTATAGCGGCCCTTGCTGGCATGGCGAATTCGGTACACGCCGGGGAGCTCCAGCGGGACGCCCTGAGTCTGTAGCAGCCAGCGGAAGGCGCGATCCTCATGCGCCTTGCGCCAGCGCTCGGCGGGGCGCTGGTAATAGTCCAACGCATTGCAGTAACCGCAGGCCCGGGCCACATCGCCATGGGTGATTTGCAGCGGCCCCGTGGCCCGGGAGGGGCGCCGCTCGCTGAAGTCTGAGGCATCGATATCGACCGGGATGGAGGCATCAAGGTCCGGGTTGAGCAGTGGATTGTCATCCGCCAGCAGGGCGGTGCAGCGCTCGACGGCCGGAAACACCAGGGCATCCTGCCGCCCCTGCAGGGCCTCGGCCAGGGCATCCAGGCAGCCCGCTTGGAACATCAGGTCGCAGTCGGTGAACCAAACCCAGTCCGCCTGGGTGGCCAGGGCGGCGCGGTTCCTGCCGATGGCGCGGCGAAACAGCAGCTCCTTGCGCACGGGTTGCCAGTTCCAGCTTACGCCGGGAACGTCCAGGCTGGAAAAGCGCTCTAGCAGGCGGCTGGCGGCCTCGTCTTCGGGGCAGTAGAACACCGTCATGGTGACCGACAGTTGGCGGGGCGGGTGGCGCACCAGCGAACTCAACTGATAGACGAGGAAATGGGCGTACTGCCAGCAGTGGCTGACGATTTCCAGTTCCAGGTGTTGCGTGCGCGCCGCACGGCCGGCTATCGGCGGCAGGTTCTTTTCATACCAACCGGAAGGAACCAGGCCGCTGGCGGCCAGTCTGAGAAAGACAAGCGTGGCCTGGTCATGCCATTTCCCCTCGACTCGGTTAAAATCTCGTAATAACTCGTTCATGCGCGATGATTCTGTGCCAATGGAGCGGGCCATCATAACCAGCCGGCAACCTGAGTAGCAAGGTTTCATCTCCCCGATGCAGAAGCGCAAAGGCAACAAAATGGCAGGGTTTCCTAGGTCGCGGATACTGATCAATCGCGATATCGTGGCAACGATGCCCGAGCATCTATTTAATCACCGCGCCCACCTGGATAACGGAGAGTATTCCAACTCGGGCCGGGGCGCCGTGGTCAGGTTCCAACACCAGGGCCGCCATCTGGTGCTAAAAACCTACCATCGCGGCGGCCTGCCGGGGCGATTCATCCGCGAATCCTACCTCTACACCGGCGTCGAGAAGACCCGCATGTGGCAGGAGCACCATCTCCTGCACCGGCTGCACGGCATGGGCCTGCCGGTCCCGCGGCCGGTGGCGGCCCGCTGCGTGCTGATCACGCCCTTCATCTACCGCGGCGAGCTGATGATAGAGGAAATCCGCGACTCCAGGACGCTAGTGGAGGTCATCCGCCACGAGCCGCTACCAGAGGAAGCCTGGAGCCGAATCGGTGCGCTAATCGCCGATTTTCACCAACAGGGCGTCTATCATGGGGATCTGAATGCTAGCAATATCCTATTGTCGGAAGACGGGGGCATGCATTTGATCGATTTCGACAAATGCGGGATCCGCGCCAGCCAGCCCCCGGGCTCGAACGGCTGGCCGGCCGCAAACCTCAATCGCCTGAAGCGCTCACTGCAGAAATACGCCGACCGGATCAAGACATTACACTTCACCGACAAGGACTGGCAGGGACTCATTAGCGGCTATACCCATGCCCGCAATGGTATCGGAAACAACCGACCCTAGGCGCTTTCGGAACCCGAGGATGAGGCTTTACGGAGGTCGAGGCTTCAGCCGGGGCGAACGAAGCCCCAAGCCGGCTACCATAGCTCCGCGCCCCAAACCCGCTCGCGGCGCGGAGCGCCGCCTGATGCGTCTCGCCGCAGGAGCGGCGTGGCGAGGTATGTTTTGCGGGAGCGCCTTTGCCCATCCAGCCGCGGCTATCTGTGTCTATCCGTGTTTATCTGTGGCTCAACTTGGTGGTTGTCGCTTAGGCGAGCGAAGCCCAAACCCAGCCGTACTAATCAGCACCCGCAAGGCGCGTCAGGTTCCGCCTGTAGCGAGGTGAGTATTCGCGTTAGTTCGCGGTTTAATGACCCATTTCGCCTTAGAGGCTGCCTGAGAATGGGAACCGTAGGGGATGCCATTTTGAGGCCGATTTATTGTTCATTTAAGGCGAATAGCGGGGCCTATTTACCGAAAATGAACGAAAAATTTGACCACAAGGGCATTTCCGCAGTCGAACCTCCCATTCTCAGGCGGCCTATTGGTCCCGCACGATTCCACCCAACGCGCTACCGGGTCAGCCCGGTGAAGAACTGGCGGGTGTTCTCCGCCAGGCTGTCCAGGTGATAACCGCCCTCTTGCACCACCAGCACCGGCGCCGGCTGTTCATTCAGGATAGCGCCCAGTCGGTGGAAGCCCCCGTGGGTCACCGCCACCTGGGCCTGGGGGTCTTCTCGGTAGATATCGAAACCCAGGGGGACGACCAACACATCCGGACTGAACAGCCGGATGGCGGTCATCGCCTCGTCCAGCTTGTCGAAGAAGGTCGATTCCGGCGAGCCGTGGGGCATGGGCAGGTTGATGTTATAGCCCTCGCCGGCGCCGCGGCCGCGTTCGTCCTCAAAGCCGCTGACCACCGGATAGAAATTCACGGGGTCGGCGTGGATGGAGACATAGAGCACGTCATCGCGCTCGTAGAACAGCTCCTGAATCCCCTGGCCGTGGTGCATGTCGGGGTCCAGGATGGCGACGCGCGGAAACTTGCGCTGCAAGACGCGCACGGCGATGGCGGTATTATTCAGGTAGCAAAAGCCGCCGGCGGCGTTGCGCCGCGCATGGTGCCCCGGCGGCCGGCACAGGGCATAAGCCGCGGAGGCCCCGTCGATGACCGCCCCGGCGGCGGTCACCGCCGTTTGCGCGGCGTAATAGGCGGAAGTCCAGGTGTGCTCGCCCACCGGGCAACTGCCGTCGGCCAAGTAGCGGGCCGCCTCCGCCAGGATGCCGCGCGTGGGGTTCGGCGCGGGCACAAAAACGTTGGACAGCACCTCATCGCCCCAGCCCGCCGGCCAGCGCCGGTGCGCCGACTCCAGAAAGCGCAGGTATCCCAGCCCATGCACCTCGGCGATCGGGCGCATGCCGTGGTCCGCCGGCTCCTCCACCGACACCCCGGCCGCCCCCAGTCCTTCCAGGATTCGTGACATCCGCGCCGGTATCTCCTGGGGCTCGCGCAATTGCCCCCGAGTCAGATAGGTGCGCGGCACATGGCGTTCCTGCAACGGATGAAACCAGGCTTTCATGAAGGCGTCTCCGGTAAAATGGATCAGAAAGACAAGCACCTGACGGATAGTATCCTAGCGCCCATCAGAGCTGTCAAGGGACCGCCCGGCACGGCTATAACCTCCCTAACTCACAGAAATCCCTGCGGGATTGAATACCTGCGGGAAGGGATAAACATCATTGTTATCTCCCCTGAGTTGCATAGGCTGTTCCCTGATTCAGAGTCTAATAGCACTAGCTGGAGAGGTAAAGAGAGGTAAAGAGAGGTAAAGAAGAGAGGTAAAGAAAAACAAGGAGGTAAAGAACAAGGTAAAGCAAGGTAAAAAAGGTAAACTA
>JAABTK010000119.1 GCA_011389885.1 Gammaproteobacteria bacterium
TCCCACTGGGACGCGTTCATCGCGGCTGCAAGCCGCTCCCACTGGGACGCGTTCATCGCGGCTGCAAGCCGCTCCCACGGGCGTTGCGCTTGCTTCACGGATAGGGGCTCGCCCCCACAAGCAAAAAGCAAAATCACTGTCCGCCGCGCACCAACCGGAGGGCGTAGCCGTAGTACCGGGCGCTGTAGCCGCCGTCCCCATAGCCGAAATTAACGGCCCACGCGCCGTTGGAACTGCTGGCATAGGCCGAGGACGACCAGAACCAGGTGGACTGGCTACCGGGAAAATAGTCGGTATCAATAGCCGGGTTATCACGCCCGTAATCGACGATGGAGCCCAGTTCTTCATAGGTGGGCAGGCGCCAGTCGTTATGGCCGCAATGGCCCTGGGCGTTGACCCGGGCGGCGAAGGCCTGGGTGTTGCAGTAGCTGGCGGGGTTACCGTCCTGATAGCCGTAGCATGTATTAGGGAGATCGCTGTCGCGTTCCACTCCATCCGCACCGCCATTGGTGGCGGGGTTGGTGTCGTACCAGGTGAAGCGGTCGTCGGCGTCGTGCAGGCCTTCGTCGCCCACGGTGTCGTTGCCGGGGCCGGCCTTGACCTCCCAAATCAGGCCGGTGACATGATCCTTGACGCAGCTCCAACTGGTGGCGTCTTTGGCCAAGGGGCTGCCGTTGGCGTCGAGCTTGGTGAAGTCGAAGCCCGCGCTGCCGGCCCCGGTCTTTTGCAACTGCCCGGCCGCGGCCAGGGCGTCGCGGCCCTGGTGGCAGTCTTGGGGTGCTGTGATGTTGCTGGTGCAGGTGGTGTTGTTGCCGTTCGGGTAGTCGCCGCCCCAGGTTTGGCCGGTGTCGTTGAGGGGGCGGGTTTTGAGGACAGGCTGCGGCTCCTCGATGCTGATATAGACCGTATGAAAGCGGGGCGGGTTGGCGCCGTCGTCTACGGCATAGCGGAAGTGATCGCTGCCGCTGTAGCCGGGGTCCGGGGTATAGGTGAGGTTGGGCGGGGCGCCGCTGAGGCTGCCGTGCGCGGGGTCTGCGATGGTGTAGCGCTCGCTGCCGCTGCCGTTTAGGGTGAGGGTCAGGTCATCATCCACCTGTTGGCTAAGGTGTTCGACCTCAAGGATTACGCCCTGAAGGAGCACATTGGAGTCGCCGGCAAAGGTCGTGGTCGGCGTCACTCGAATCTGGGGGGCGTAGAGTTGCAGTGCGGCCCCGCTCTCGACCGTGGCGTCGGCTATCGCCAGGCTGGCGAGGTCCAGGCAGCGATGGCTACTGCCGGCCGGGAAGGTCTCGCCGCTGAGGGGTTTTTCCGGGGTGCATTGGGCCTCGGCGGTGGTGTAGGGCAATAGCGCGAGCAGCAATAGCAGGCCGAACAGGGGCTGGTGACGGAGGCGATGATCAAGGATCGGTTCAAAGTGGTTCATGTGATTGTCCATTTGGATTTTTGATCGGTTTTAAAGAGCAGCCCATGGCCCTCTCCTCTCAGGCTCCTTCGTCCTTCCTTGGTCTCCTCGGCAAGCTCAAGCGGTCCTAAGGAGGCGGAAGGGTGGCGTGCTTTGAGTGTCAGCGGATAGCGAGCATACCTCGACCTGCACGAGGGAATCAATGGGGTTTTTCATCGTTTCCTTTCCATAAAACCAAGTGCCGAGGTCGCGTATTTTGGGCCTTTGGCCGTTAGCTAAGGCTTGGGCGGCCGCGGGCGGTTGGTGGCACGCTGGGTTGCCGCCTCGGCCCGGGGCGGGACGGCGGCATGGTTTCCGCCGGGGCCTTGGGGCGCTGGCGGTGGATTCAGGGCGCGACGATCGCCTCGTAACAGGGTACGCCGTCGAGGCGGTCGAGGTCGGGGTCGGTGCGGATTTGATTGGGGCCGACCCCGCGTTCCATGGCTTGGCGGAGGAAGTCGCAGGCCGGTTGGTGGTCGCCGAGTACGGCATGGAATCCGGCCTTGTCGTAGTAGCCCCGGGGTTGTGTCGGCTCTAGGGTGATGGCCTGGTCGGCATCCTGCATGGCGTCGGTCAAATAGCCTTGTTTGGCCAGCGCCCAGGCGCGCAGGCTGTAATACTTGGCCTTGGGGTCTTGCTCGATGGCCTGCGTCAGGTAGGTCACTGCCTGCGGGTATTGGCTGGCGCGATAGGCGTCTACGCCCTGCCGATATAGCCCGAAGGCGGTGGGTTCGACGCTGGCGCAGCCGCCCGCGGCCAGCGCCGCGGCCAGCGTTAAAGACAGGATTTCGCGCATTAGCCTCTCCTCCGCAATTGTTCGAAACAGTGTTGGCCTTGCAAATGCCGGAGCAGGTCCGGGTCTTGGTGGAGCACGCGGGGCTTGAGTCCCCGCTCCAGGGCCTTGCGCAAGGCGCCGCAGGCCGCCTCGACCTGGCCCTGCATGGCGGCGAAGGAGGCGAGGTCAAAATAACCTAAAGGCGACTTGGGTTCCAGCTCGATCGCCTTGCGGGCGTCGCGCTCGGCCTCGGGGAAGCGCCCGAGCGAGGCATAGCTCCAGCCGCGATAGCTGTATTGGCGCGCCCGCGGCGCTACGGCGATGGCGCGCGAGAAATGCGCTGCGGCCTCTGCGTAGCGGGCGGCGTAAAACGCCTTTTCACCGGCGCTGAAGTGGGCGTATTCGTCGGTGGCGTCGCCATAGTCTTTCCACAATACGTCTTCCCAGCTTCGCGGGCCGCGGTAGCGGGCGTTTAGTAGTTCCATTGCGCGCCCCGCCAGCTCGCCCGCCGAGGCGACCCCGGCGGCGCCCGGTTCATCAGGGCCGCCGGCGCAGCCCGCAAGCAGCAGGCCGGCCAACAGGGCGCCGGGTCGGCCTGGGGCGCGCTTGCCGGTGCTCAACGGTTGCGCAGGCAATGGTTCAACAGGCCGGCGGTGGAGGCGTCGTGGGCCGCGGGCCGCGGGCCTTGCTGGAGTTCTTTGAGGATCACCCCCGCCAGTTGCTTGCCGAGTTCCACCCCCCATTGGTCGAAGGAGTTGATGTTCCAAATGATCCCCTGCACGAAGATTTTGTGTTCGTACAACGCGATCAGCGCACCCAGGCGTTGCGGGGTCATACGGTCCACCAGCAGGGTGTTGGTGGGGCGGTTGCCGGGGAACACCTTGTGCGGCAGCAGGGCCTCCAACGCGGTGGCGTCGAGGCCCGCCGCTTGCAGCTCATGGCGCGCCTCTTGCGGGGTCTTGCCCCGCATCAAGGCCTCGGTTTGGGCGAAGCAATTGGCCAACAGCTTGAGGTGTTGGTCGCCGTTTTCGTTGTGGCTGTTGAGGGGCGCGATGAAGTCCGCCGGCACCACCTGGGGGCCTTGGTGCAGCAGTTGGAAGTAGGCGTGCTGGCCGTCGGTGCCGGCGGTGCCCCAAACCACCGGGGCGGTGCTGTAGTCCAGCGGGCGGCCGGCGCGGTCCACGCCCTTGCCGTTGCTCTCCATGTCGGCCTGTTGGAGGTAGTCCGGCAGCAGCCGGATGTATTGATCGTAGGGCAGGATGGCGTGACTGCGAAAACCGGCGAAGTTGTTGTACCAAACCCCCAACAGGGCCAGGATCACCGGCATATTTTCGGCCAAGGGCGCGGTGCGAAAATGCTCGTCCATTTCATGGGCGCCGGCCAGCAGTTCCTCAAACCGCGCCATGCCCACGGCCAGCGCGATGGGCAGGCCGATGGCGGACCACAGCGAGTAGCGGCCGCCCACCCAGTCCCAGAACTCGAACATGTTTTGCGGGTCGATGCCGAACGCCCGCACCTCGTCGGTGTTGGTGGACACCGCGACGAAATGCCGCGCCACCGCCTCTGCATCCCCCAAGTGCTGCACCAGCCAGTCGCGCGCGGCACGGGCGTTGGTGAGGGTTTCTTGGGTGGTGAAGGTCTTGGAGGCGACGATGAACAGCGTGGTCTCGGGGTCCAGCGGTTTCAGGGTCTCGGCCAGGTGGGTGGGGTCTACGTTGGAGACGAAATGCACCCGCAGGTCCGGGCGCTGATAGTGCTTGAGCCCCTCGCACACCATCTGCGGGCCGAGGTTGGAGCCGCCGATGCCGATATTCACCACGTCGGTGATGGCGCGGCCGGTGCGGCCTGTCCAGCGGCCTTCGCGCACCTCGTTGGTGAACGCGGCCAGCTTTTCCAGCACCCGGTTCACCGCCGGCATCACAGCCTCGCCGCCGGCGTACAGCGGGCGATTGGAGCGGTTGCGCAGCGCCACATGCAGCACCGCGCGCTGTTCGGTGAAGTTGATGCGCTCGCCGCCGAACATCCGCCCGATCCAGGCGCTCAAGTCGGCCTGCTCGGCCAGGTCGAGCAGCAGCGGCAGGGTCTGCGCCGTGAGCCGATTCTTGGAGTAATCCAGCAGGATCCCGCAGCGCTCGAGGCTCAGACGGGGGAAACGCGCGGGATCCTGGGCGAACAGCTCGCGCAGATGCAGGGGGGCGACTGCCCGCCAGTGGGCCTCTAGGGCCTTCCAGGCGGGCGAATGGGGCGCTGCGGTCATCAGTCAGGTCTCCCTTCTGTTGTCGGTTATTCGGTTGCGGGCGGTGACAATCGGGCGCGCCAAAGGTTCGGCGATTACTGTCCAGCTTGTCCTTAGGCGGCTTACGCGGCTAAAGTATAGCAATCTCTACGCTATAACGATGACAATAACATTATGCAATCCACGTTATCGCACCCAGGCCCGTCCGCTGCGGACCTTAAGGTGCTGTTCGCCGCCAGCGAGGCCGCGCCGCTGATCAAAACCGGCGGCCTGGCCGACGTAGCCGGCAGCCTTCCGCCCAGCCTGCGACGCCTCGGGGCCGATGTACGGCTGATTTTACCGGCCTATCCCGAGGCGGTACAGGCGGCTATTCCAATCAAGCCGCTGGCCGCGATCAAGGTCTGGGGGGCCGACGAGCCGGTGCGTCTGCTCGAAGGGCGGCTGGGCGAAGACCTGCCGCTGTACCTGGTGGATGCGCCCGGGCGCTTCAACCGCCATGGCAACCCCTATGTGGACGCCCATGGCAAGGACTGGCGGGACAATCCGCTGCGCTTCGGGGCCTTTTGCCATGCCATCGTCGCGGTGGCCATGGACCGGGCCGGGTTGCAATGGCAGCCCGAGGTGGTGCATTGCAACGACTGGCAGACGGGGCTGGTTCCGGCCTTGCTGGCCGAGGAGTGGAACCGCCCGGCCACGGTGTTCACCATCCACAACCTGGCCTACCAAGGGCTGTTCGATCGACGCTGCTTTAACGACCTGCACCTCCCCAACCGCCTGTGGTCGCCCTTCGGGCTGGAGTTTCACCGCCAGCTTTCGTTCATTAAGGGCGGCCTGGCGTTCGCCGATTGGCTGACCACGGTCAGCCCCACCTACGCCGAGGAGATCCAGGCCCCCAGCCATGGTTTCGGCCTAGAGGGCCTGTTGCAGCACCGCTCGAAGCGCCTCGCCGGGGTGCTTAACGGGGTGGATTACGCCGTGTGGGACCCCAGCCGGGACCCGCATCTGCCGACCCATTTCGACCGCGACTCCTTGGCCGATAAGGGGGCGGTGAAGGCCGCGCTCCAGCGCCGTCTGGGGTTGCTCGAAGCGCCGGACGCGCTGCTATTCGGCAATATTTCGCGCTTGGTGGAGCAAAAGGGCGTGGACCTGATCTTGGAGGTGCTGGAGCGCCTGATGGCGGTCCCCAACACCCAGTTGGCGGTGCTCGGCAGCGGCGACCCGGTGTTAGAGGAGGCCATGCGCGCGGCGGCCAAGCGGCATCCGGGCCGGGTGGCGGCGGAGATCGGCTACGACGATCCGCTGGCGCATTTGATCGAGGGCGGGGCCGATGCCTTTTTGATGCCGTCGCGCTTCGAGCCCTGCGGCCTGAACCAAATCTACAGCCTGCGCTACGGCACGGTGCCGATCGTGCATGCCACCGGCGGCCTGGCGGACACCGTAATCGATAACACCCCCGCCCGGCAGCTCACCGGCGCCGCCACCGGCTTCGTGTTCCACGAGCCCACGCCGCAGGCCCTGTGGGGCGCCATTGAGCGCGCCATCGACTATTACCACCGGCCGGGGCCGTTTTGGCAAAAACTGGCCCAAGCCGGCATGGCCCAGGACTTCAGTTGGAACAAGAGCGCGACCCGTTACCTCGAAATCTACCGCGAGGCGGAAGAAAACCCGGCGCACCATCCGCTGGGGTGATGGGCTGCGGAGGGCGCTTGGGAACGCAGAGGGCGCAGAGGGCGCTGAGGACCGCGGAGGGCGCAGAGGGGATTTTGCTTACTCGTGTTGCGCCCCAAGCCTTTGCGGCAGCCTCAGAAGCCGCCGTTGGCTGGGCTTGGGGGCTTCGTTCGCCTAAGCACTGACCACTGACCATTGACCACCAACCACCCCGTTGAGCCACAGATAAACACCGATAGACACAGGTAGCCAACGGGCAAAGGCGCTCCCGCAAACCCTCAAAGATCCGCCAATCTTTCAGCGTTGTGCCCATCACGGGCGCCTTTGATGGGCACGGCGCTGATAGATCGCGACCAAAACCAATGACCGGGGGAGCGCCTTTGCCCATCGCGCTCCAAGCAGTCGGCTGGAGTGCAAAACTTTAGTTTTGCCGGTTTCCAAGCAGTCGGCCGGAGTGCAAAACTTTAGTTTTGCCGGTTTCCCCTCGTTACC
>JAABTK010000011.1 GCA_011389885.1 Gammaproteobacteria bacterium
ATAATGGTTCGACATCACCGCGTAGGCGCAGATGTCGATGGCGTAGGCCCCGCCCAGCTCGGCGAGGCGGTCCACCACCCATTCCTTGCGGTGCTCATAACTCTCCCCGGTGAGTGAATCCTCACCGCACAGGAAGGCGCGCCGCACGCACCGGCTGATGCAGTGGTAGTAAGGCGTTGTTTCCGCATCGATTAGCTGGTTTCTGGCTCGGGTCATGGTCTGGATCTCCGCTGCTGCTGGGACGGCTTAGTTCAAGTTTAGCAGAAGGGAAGCGGGGGTCAAGTTTTTGGGTGTCCCCTTCTTTCTTTTCTGTCCTCTTTCTTTTTGGGTGTCGCCTTCTTTTCTGTTTGGGTGTCCTCTTCTTTTTTTCTTTCTTCCTTGGGTGTCCCCTTCTTCCCTTTTTTCTTTTTTCCTTGGGTGTCCCCTTCTTCTCTTCCGTCTTTTGGGTGTCCCATTATTTTTGCTCTGACGACACCAAGGCGGTTGTGCTTCAGGGCTGGTGTCCCATTCTTTCGCCCCGGGATTGGAGCGCCCCGGGATGGGTTACCACGCTGGAGCGTGGGAACCATGCGCACCCGCGAATAGACGCAAATACTCACTTCGCTAGAGGCGGAACCTGACGCGTCTTAATGGTAAACCACCTCGTAAATCAGGTTGACCAATAGCACATAGCCGTAGCCGATCACTAGTGTATAGCCGCTGAAGTCGAGGATGCTTTGGGCGAAGCGGCCGGCTTCGGGCAGGGTTCCGGTGGAGAGGGTGGTCCAGAGAAACAGCGCCAGGATGAGTAGCGGCAGGTAGATGAGCGGCAGCACATAGCTCAGGCGGCGCAAGGCGTGTTCGTCGCGTCGGCG
Organism: Gammaproteobacteria bacterium; assembly: GCA_011389885.1. Taxonomy (GTDB): domain Bacteria; phylum Pseudomonadota; class Gammaproteobacteria; order Chromatiales; family Chromatiaceae; genus JABBTK01. Next base: position 855 of record JAABTK010000011.1, read on the forward strand.
GCTCCACCAGAGGATGCCGGCGGCTAGCAGGAGGTAGGGTGCGCCGCCGATGATGATGGCGGTGAACAGGATCATCATGATCACGGATTCGGGGAAGACGTAGCCTAGCAGCGGGAACAGCAGCGGCAGGGCTAGGGAGGATTGAAAGTAACGTTTGCCGGAAAGTCGCATGCGGGCCTCGGGTTGATGGCTGTGAGGAACGCAAAGGTAGCATAAAAAAGCGGGCGCCGAGGCGCCCGCAATCACCCAGAGGGAGTTCAGGTTCTGGGAGGGTCTTGCCTAGGGGCTCAGATTCCTGAGCCGTGGGTGCCGGTGAATTCCGGATAGGCCTCCAGGCCGCATTCGCTGAGGTCCACGCCGTTGAATTCGTCTTCTTCGGAGACCCGAATGCCCATGGTGACCTTGATGATAAACCAAACTATGAAGCTGGCGATGAAGGTCCAGGCGATGATCGTCAGGATGCCGATCAACTGCCCGCCAAAGCCCGCATCGGCGTTGGTGAAGGGCACCGCGATCAGGCCCCAAATGCCGACCACGCCATGCACCGAGATGGCGCCGACGGGGTCGTCGATGCGCAGCTTGTCGAGGGTGATGATGGAGAACACCACCAGCACGCCGCCCACGCCGCCGATCACCGTGGCCAGGATCGGGGTCGGCGTCAGCGGGGCCGCGGTGATCGCCACCAGACCGGCCAGGGCGCCGTTGAGGGCCATGGTCAGGTCGGCCTTGCCGAACACCAGGCGAGCGGCGATCAGGGCCGCCACTACGCCGCCGGCCGCCGCCATGTTGGTGTTCACGAACACCGCGGCCACCGCGTTGGCCTCGCCGATGTCGGAGAGCTTCAGTTCGGAGCCGCCGTTGAAGCCGAACCAGCCGAGCCACAGGATGAAGGTGCCCAGGGTGGCCAGGGGCATGTTGGCGCCGGGGATGGCCCGAATCTCGCCATTGGCGCCGTATTTGCCTTTGCGGGCGCCGAGCAGGATCACCCCGGCGAGGGCGGCGATGGCGCCGCATAGATGCACGGTGCCGGAGCCTGCGAAGTCGGAGTAGCCGATGCCCCAGTCCTCACCGGTCAGGAAGCCGCCGCCCCAGTTCCAGTAGCCTTGCAGCGGGTAGATCACGCCGGTCATGACGATGGCGAAGATGAAAAAGCTCCAGAGCTTCATGCGTTCGGCCACGGCGCCGGAGACGATGGACATGGCGGTGGCGACGAACACCACTTGGAAGAAGAAGTCCGACATGCCGGAGTAGTAGGTCTCGCCGTTGCTCGCGAGCACCTCTTCTACGGTGTTGTCGCCGCCGAACATAAAGCTCAGGTCCAACGCCGGGAAGAAGCCGTTGCCATCCGCCGGGTACATGATGTTGTAGCCCATTAGCATGTACATAATGCTGGCAATGGCATACAGGCCGATATTTTTGGTCAGGATTTCGGTGGTGTTTTTGGCCCGAACCAGGCCGGCTTCGAGCATGGAGAAGCCAGCGGCCATCCACATCACCAGGGCGCCCGACACCAGGAAGTAGAAGGTGTCCAAGGCATATTTGATATTGACGATATCTTCCATCTTGAGATCCTCCGGGGTTGGTTAAAGGGCGTCGGCGCCGACTTCGCCGGTGCGGATGCGCACCACTTGTTCGAGGCCGTAAACGAAGATCTTGCCATCGCCGATCTTGCCGGTCTTGGCGGCGCCGGAGATGGCCTCGATGGCCTGATCCACCTGCGGTGCGTCCACGGCCACTTCCACCTTGATCTTGGGTAGAAAATCGACCACGTATTCGGCCCCGCGATAGAGTTCGGTGTGCCCCTTTTGGCGCCCGAAACCCTTGACCTCGGTGACCGTGATCCCCGAGATTCCGAGTTCAGACAGCGCCTCCCGGACGTCGTCCAGTTTGAAAGGCTTGATGATTGCTGCAACCATTTTCATGCGTTGAGTCCTCCCGTGGGGGCGGTCCCGCCGACCGCCCTGGGTTGGTTGGGTTTAGAAGGATTTGGAGACCGTGAGGAACACCCGGCTGTCGGCCCAGCCGTCGCTACCATCATAATCGGTGTCGGTGTAGGCCACTTCCCAGTCCACGCCCAGGAGGCTTTTGCCCACCGCCACCTTCCAGTCGGTGGCGGACTCGCCGTCATCCGGGTCGCTGTAGCCCACATGCAGGCCGAGCCAGGCGTCTTGCTGCAATTCGAAGTCCAGGCTGGCGTCGTAGTACATAGAATCGGCATCGTTGTTGTAATACAGCATCAGCCCGAACAGGTCGTAGCTGCCGCCGATGTAGTACTCCTCGGTGTCCCATTCGTCGTAACCGGGAAAGAGGTAAGCAACGGCGCCCAGGTCGATGCCGATGCCGTTTTCCAGTTCGGTCGCGAAGCCGCCATAGACATCCAGCTCCATGGAGCCCGAATCCAAGGTGACTTCCTCGCCTCGCACTGTCACGGGATCGGAAGCGTTGACATTGGAGCCCCAAGTGCCGAGATAGAAGCCGGACTCGTGTTCGAAGTCGAAGCCGCCCTGGATCGCGGGGTCTTCGTCGTTTTGACTAATGCCGCGCCAAACGTAATCGGTGGTCATCGCCACATTGGCGCTCAGCTCGTATTCCGCGGCGGCGCCGGTGGCCATGCCGGCCAGCACCAGACCGCAGGCCAGGGAAAGGGTGTTTCGTTTCATTGCTGTTCTCCTCGTTGAGAAGTTATTTCGGTCGTTACGGAATGATGGGTGGCAACATTCGTTGCCCAGGTTGCAGCAGTAACCGTGCCAATCACTATTTTCGGCGGGAAAACAGCATGATGAAAGGCACAGCTCAGAGTGTACACTAATTTAGTGCAAGGGCCTAAACCCTGTTATTGCGCAGTCTTGCAGCGCGCTGCACTATTTTGGTGCGCCAGTTCAGTGCGGCTGGCGGATTTCGGGGCGGGCTGACTCGTACGGCTGCGCCTAAGTATCGGAAGCAACCCAGGCGCTTTCGGAACGCAGAGCAGGCGGAGAACCGCAGAGGGCGCAGAGAGGGGTTTCGATTGAAAGGATAAGCACCGCCCCCGACATCCGCCGCCTCAGCGGCGAATACACTTCGCTTGTCCACCGCCTGTACGACTGAGGGCTCGGGGCGTAAACGCCTTGGCCCGGGCGCGTAACCGGAAACCCGCACCGCCCGAGGGCGGCACTGGAGCGCAGGGCAGGCGCGCAAGCAAGCCAACAACCGCCTCCGCGCTCTCTGCGTTCCTAGATGACGCTGTTTCCGTTCTTCGGGCGCAGGCGTACTAGCAATCCAAACGCCACTTTGCCTATCGCCACACCCACACAGACCCCGCGGGTATAAAGGGCGTCCCGGCAACAGCGCACTGGACATCTTCGCCGCCGCCCGCTATGTTTGGGGCATGTTTGATCCAAAACTCATCGATGACTTGGCGAAACGGGTGCAGCAAGGCCTGCCTGCGGGCATTCCGTTATTGCAGGAAGACCTGCGCAAGAACCTCCGCAGCCTGTTGGAGTCGGCGTTGGCCCGAATGGATTTGGTCACGCGGGAGGAGTTCGAAGTGCAAGCAGCGGTTTTGGCGCGCACCCGCGCCAAATTGGAGCAATTGGAACAACGGGTGGACGAGCTGGAAACGCAGGCCGCGTCGTCCGCGCCCGCGGAGGACTGATCCGCCTCGGGGCCAGCACGGAGCCATGTCCCTCGCCATGCTATACAGCCGCGCCCAAAGCGGTATCGACGCCCCCTTGGTCACCGTGGAGGCGCACCTTTCCAATGGCCTGCCCGCGCTGTCCATCGTCGGCCTCCCCGAAATGGCCGTGCGCGAGAGCAAGGACCGGGTCCGCGGGGCCCTGATCAACTCGCGCTTCGAATTCCCGCTTCGGCGCATCACCATCAACCTCGCCCCTGCCGACCTGCCGAAGGAAGGCGGGCGGTTTGATCTATCCATCGCCCTCGGCATCCTGGCCGCCTCCGGGCAGATCCCCGAGGCGGCCTGCCAGCGCTTTGAGTTCCTGGGCGAGCTGGCCCTGAGCGGCGAGCTGCGCCCGGTGCGCGGCGTCTTGCCGGCCGCGTTACAGGCCCGCAAGGCCGACCGCGCCCTGATCGCGCCCGCATTGAACGGCCCCGAGGCGGCGCTGGTGGAGGGGCTGGAGGTCTACACCGCCGAACACCTGTTGGAGGTCTGCGGCCACTTGACCGGGCAACAGCGGTTGCCGGTCCCCGACCTGCCCCCGGAGGCGAGCGGTTACGATGAATACCCGGACATGGAGGACGTTAAAGGCCAGGCCCAACCCAAGCGCGCGCTGGAGATCGCCGCCGCCGGGCAGCACTCGCTGCTGCTGATCGGCCCGCCGGGCTCCGGCAAGTCGATGCTCGCCAACCGGCTGCCGGGCATCCTGCCGCCGCTCGACGAGCGCCAGGCCTTGGCCGCGGCCGCGGTGCGCTCGGTGAGCGAGGGCGGCTTCTCGCCGCGGGACTGGAAACGCCGCCCGTTCCGCGCCCCCCATCACACCGCCTCGGCCGTGGCGCTGGTGGGCGGCGGCAGCAATCCGCGCCCGGGCGAGGTGAGCCTGGCCACCGAAGGCGTGCTGTTTTTGGACGAGCTGCCCGAGTACGAACGCCGCGTGCTCGAAGTGCTGCGCGAGCCGCTGGAAAACGGCCATATCACCATTTCGCGCGCCGCCCGGCAGGCGGATTTTCCGGCCCGCTTTCAGTTGGTGGCGGCCATGAACCCCTGCCCCTGCGGCTATCTCGGCGACACCGGCGGACGCGCCTGTCGCTGCACCCAGGAGCAAGTGGCGCGGTATCGGGCCCGCATTTCCGGCCCCCTGCTGGATCGCATCGACATGCATGTGGAGGTGCCGCGGCTGCCGCCGGCGGCGCTGGAACCCAATAGCGAGGAGAGCGCCGAGACCAGCGCCCGGGTACGCGCACGGGTGCTGGCGGCACGGCGGCGCCAGGGCGCGCGCGGCGGGCTGAACAATGACTTAAAGACAAAGGAGCTGGAGCGCTATTGCGCCCTCGATGCGGCGGCCTCGACGCTGTTACGGCGGGCGATGGAGAAGCTGGGGCTGTCGGCCCGGGCCTATCACCGGATCCTGCGGGTGGCCAGGACCATCGCCGACCTGGCCGACGCCGAGCACATCGCCACCGCGCATTTGAGCGAGGCCATTGGATATCGTCGCCTGGACCGCAACCATTAGACCCAGAATGACACCGAGCAAATACCGCATGCAACCCACAGATCCAGAGCCGTCCGCACGCGGCCTTTCGGCCTGGGGACGCAGAATGACCTACGCCGCCTGGGCGTTGGGGCTGCTGCTGCTCACCGGGCTGTTTCAGGGCGTGCTGGACCAACGAGAAAACCCCAATCAAGACCCGCAAAGCCGAATCTCGGCGCAAGGGGTCCGCGAGGTGACCCTGCATCAGAACCCGGCCGGGCATTATGTGGCCGACGGCCGCATTAACGGCGAAACGGTCACCTTTTTGCTGGACACCGGGGCCACCGACGTGGCGCTGTCGCAATCCCTGGCAGAGCGGCTGGGACTGGAGCCCCTGGCCTATGGGGAAAGCCAAACCGCCGCCGGCCGGGTGCCGACCTGGGTCACGCGCCTCGACCGGGTGGCGCTGGGGGAGATCGCGTTGTCTAATGTCCGCGCCACCGTGGTGCCGGCCATGGAGGGCGAAGGCGTGTTGCTCGGCATGAGCTTTTTGCGAAAACTGGAATTAACCCAACGCAACAACGTTTTAATCTTGCGCCAACACCCTTGAATCCGGGGAACCCGGGGGCGCCGAGCGCGCCGCTGGTCCGCTGATGCACGAAAGCTTTGAGATTTCCCCGGCTCAAGGCCTACAATCGTTTCTTATTACCGTCTATCGGTTATCATGGGCCAGTCGCTTCGCATCTATGCGGGGCAGGCCTGCAACGGATTCCGCGACGCCTCGGGAGCGCCCCGACGGCCGTCGGGCGCCACAACTGACTCCAGTCTGCTGGAGGGAATGCAATGAGCACGCTGTCGAAAAACGACAAATCCAACAACAAACTGGAACGCCTGAAGCACTTGGTGCCGCTGAACACCTTGTCTAGCGAGGCGCTGAAGGGTTTGTTGCGCCAATCCCAATTCGAGACCCTGCGCAAGGGCGACGCGCTGTTCAAGGCCGGCGACACGAATCCGCACAATGTCTACCTGGTCACGGGCGCGGTGGATCTGCTTGAAGACGGCAAGGTGGTGGACACCATCGAAGACGCCGCCCCCAACGCCCGCTTCCCCATCGCCCACCAAATCCCGCGCAAGCTCGGGGCGCGCGCGGCCGCGCGCAAGGTGGAGATCGTGCGCATCGACAACCGCCAGCTATCGGCGCTGCTCAATAAGGAAGACGCCGAAACCTACGAGGTCGCAGAACTCGACTCCGCCGCGGGCGCCGATGATTGGATGGCCCAGCTACTCGAATCGCCGGTGTTCCAACGCCTGCCGGCCGCCAGCATCCAAGGCGTGATGATGCACATGGAAGAGGTGGCGTTGAAAAAGGGCGCCAACGTCATCCTCGAAGGCGAGGAAGGGGATTACTTCTACCTGGTGAACAAAGGCCAGGTGCAGGTGGTCACGGGTGCGGCGGACGGCGAGCCGCACACCAAGGCCAAGCTGGACCCCGGCAGCATCTTTGGCGAAGAATCGCTCCTCTCGGGCGAGACGCGCAACGCCACGGTGACCATGCTCACCGACGGCGTGCTGCTGCGGCTGGACAAGGACAACTTCTACCGCTTTATCAAACAACCCCTGGGTAACGACCTCTCGGCCGAAGAGGCCGCCCGGCATGCGCAGGCCGGGGCCGTATGGCTGGACGTGCGCCCGCCGCAAGACTTCGCGGCCCAGCATATCGAGGGCGCACGGAACTTCCCGATGCGCGACATCCGCCACCGCTATCAAGACCTGGAGGCCGAGAAATCCTATATCTGCTACTGCGAAAACGGCGCCCAAAGCACCTCCGCCGCCTTTCTGCTGGTGGAGCGGGGGCTGGACGCCTGGCACCTGCACGGCGGCCTGGCCAAGTCGGGCAAACACTTCGGCGTCGCCGCCAACGGCTCAGCGGTGGCGCTGGAGCCGGCCGAAAAGCCCACCAAGACCAGTCTCGAAGAAGAGGTCTCGAAGGAGTACGAAAACCGCCTCAACAACGCCCGTGACGCCATCGGCGCTTCGCGCGACCTAACCTCGCCCGGCGGGGCCGACAATGACGTCGAGCGCAAACGCATGCGCGACGCCCTGATGCAGCTCAAAAAGGCGCTGGCGGCCAAAAACGAAGAGCTGAAACAGGTCAAGACCCACGCCCAGCAGGCGGAGGAGATGCGCAGCCGCCTGAGCCAAATGGAAGGCATGCTGCAAAGCGAGAAATCCAAATCCGACCAATCCACTCAGGATAAGGCCGATTACGACGCCAAACTGCAAAAAAACGCAGAAAAATACAAAGAATACATTCGTCGCCAGGAAAGCGAACAGGGGCAACTGCAAGACGAACTGAACAAGGCGCTGGCCCGGCTGGAGGAACTGGAGCAGGAGCGGCTCAAAATGGCCGAGCTGCAACAGGACCTGGAGGCCGCCAAGGCCGAGCGGGCCGCGTACCAGAAAAAAATCGACGACTTCAACGCGCAACAGAACCGGCGCCAGCAGGCCCTGAAGGGGGCCGCGGAGCGCATCGGCAAACTCGATGCCGAACTCGCCGCAAAATCCGCCGCGGGCGACCGCCTGACCCAGTTACAGGCGGAACTGGAATCGGCCAAGGGCGAGCGCGGCCAGGCCGAAAAGGCCATCGCCGACCTCAAGCGCAAGCAACAGGCCGCGCGCGACCGCCTAAATAGCGCCAACACCCGCATTCAGGGGCTGGAGTCGGATCTCACGGCGCGCGAAGGCAGCGAAACCCAGCAGGAAGAGGACTACCAGCAAAGCCTCGGCAAGCTAGAAAGCAAGCTGGAGCAGGCCCGCTCGGCCCAGCAAGAGGCCAGCGCGCACAGCAAGGAAGTGGAGCAGGAACGCAAGCGGCTGTCGGATGAGCTGCACAGCATGCGCTCGCAACTGAAGGACGTACAAGAGCAGGCGGGGCGCGACGTGGCCCGACTGCAACAGGAGTTGCAAAAGACCCAGTCCAGGCTGGAGAGCGGCCCCAGCGACGGCAAGGAGCAGCAGGCGTTAAAGACCAACCTCGAGTCGCTGCAAAAAAACCTGCAACGCAAACAGCAGGAACTGGAAGACTCCGAACAGGAGCGGGCCGGCCTCAAGGAGTTCCTCGACAGCCGCTCCAACGAGCTGCACTCCCTGAAGACCGCCCTCACCGACGCCCAGGTGGAGGCCGAAGAGGCCGCCTTTCGGCGCCAAGAGGCCGAAGAGGCCCGCAAGCAGGTGGAAGAGGCCCTGTTCAAGCTGCAAGAACAGGTGGAAAAAGACAAGGTCAAACAGGCCGCCGTTCCCGAAATGCCGCAGGAGATTGAACCGCCGGCGGCATCCTCGGTGCGCGCCGGCCTAGTCGGCTTGATCGTGGGCGTACTGCTGCTGGGCATCGCGGGCGGCGTACTGCTATTCACGCCCTTCGGCAAGGCCTTGATCTCCGGCGGCGAAGAGCCGCCGCAGGTGGTCACGCGCCCCGAGACGACGCCCGAGGAAACCGCACCGAGCACCGACGAAGGCCAGCCGGAGACGGCCCCCGAGGAAGACCCGGAAACCGCGGAAGAGGCCCCGGTGGCGTTCGATGAATCGCTAGTGGACCGCTCCGACGAGCCGCCCACGGGCACGGTGATGCAAGACCAGCTGCAAAGCGGCGCGCCGGCGCCCGAGCTGGTGTACATCCGCGGCGGCCGCTTCATTATGGGCGACCCCCACTCCATTATGACCAGCGACGAGCGCCCGGCCCACGAGGTGACCCTAGACAGCTTCGCGATCGGCCGTTATGAGGTGAGTTTCGTGCAATACGACGCCTTTGCCCAAGCCACCGGCCGGCCCTTGCCGGATGCCGTGGGCTCGCGCGACAACCACCCGGTGATCAATGTCACCTGGGACGACGCCGTGGCCTACACCGAGTGGCTATCCGCCCAGAGCGGCGAAAACTATCGCCTGCCCACCGAGGCGGAATGGGAATACGCCGCCGCCGCGGGCACCCAAACGCCCTATTGGTGGGGCGAAAAGCCCGGTATGAACAAGGCCAACTGCTTTAACTGCTCCAGCCGCTGGGACGGCCGCGGCACGGCCCCCATCGGCTCGTTCAAGCCCAACCCCTGGGGCCTGCACAACACCGCGGGCAACGTCATGGAATGGGTGCAGGACTGTTATCACTCCAACTACAACGGCGCCCCCGATGACGGCAGCGCCTGGGAAAAGGCGCGCTGCAACCTGCGCAGTGTCCGCGGCGGGGCCTACAACCGCCCCACCGAGAGCATTCGCACCACCAAGCGGGGCTATCTGGAGCAGAAGGAGTACATCCCCATCATCGGCTTCCGCGTGGCGCGCGACGTGGCGACGAACAGCGAATAACGGAAACAACGGGTCTTAGGGGCGCAGGGGGCGCAGGGGGCGCAGAGGGCGCGGCGGGGCGCAGAGGAGGCTTTCCTGCGCTCCAAGCGTGGCGGGGATGCCCTGTCCCGGCGCCCCTGGCGTCGCCTAGCCGCCTGGAGTGTCGCCCTCGGGCTGTGCGGTTTTGCGTATGCTCCGCGTTCCGAGGGCGCCTGGGTTGTTGCCGATGCTTGGGCGCGACTGGACTAGTGTTCGTTCAAGTCCAGCTCGTCGAATGGGTTCGGGGGATGATCACCCGCAGGCCGATCCAAGTCTACGCCATAGTCGTCGCCCGATACGTCCATGGAACCGGACCAGTCTTCGGGCGGCTCGGCCGAAGTCAGCCCCAGTTGCGCCCAGCTTTCGACATCGTATTCTTCCACGGTGCCGTCGTAGAACTGAACCTCAATGGTCTGTTCCTCGCGATCCCAGGCCACGACCTCTAAGGTGTCGCCCGCAACCGTTTGGTACCAGGAGCCGATTTCAGGAATGGGAGTGCTCATGGTTATGCCCCTCGCGTGTATCATGGCCCAAAAGCCTGGGTTTTGTTTGTTGTTCCCTGTGTTGAAGAGTATGGCATCCACCGACATTGGACGCCAGCCCCCGGGGGCAGTATTCTGAGGCCTTTTCGAACTTTTAGCTTAAGGAGTCACGCGTGGGTTGGTGGGGTAAAGTGCTGGGCGGGGCCTTCGGCTTCATGCTCGGCGGTCCGCTCGGCGGGCTGCTGGGGGCCGTGCTCGGCCATAATCTAGACAAAGGCCTGAAGGACCTGCCGGAGAACGGCTTGCCGTCGCCGGGGGATCGCGAGCGGGTGCAAACCGCCTTCTTCACCGCCACCTTTTCGGTGATGGGGCATTTAGCCAAGGCCGACGGGCGGGTGTCGGAGAACGAGATCCAAATGGCGCGCTTGGTGATGGACCGCATGGACCTGGACGGCGCCATGCGCGACACCGCCATGCGCCTGTTCACCGAGGGCAAGGGGGCGGATTTCCCCCTCGACGAGGTGGTGGAGCAGTTTCGCAGGGAATGTCGAAGCCGGCGAACGCTGATCCAGATGTTCGTCGAAATCCAGCTCCAGGCCGCCTATGCCGATGGCCGACTAGACGCCGCGGAGGAGCGGCTGCTGTTGCGCATCTGCCGCCTGCTGCACTTCCCGGAACCGCTGTTTCGCAAATTGCAGGAGATGATTCAGGCGGAGCTGCATAACCACCAGGGCGCCGAGCGCGGCATGCAGCTCGACGACGCCTACGCCATCCTGAATATCGACCCAAGCGCCGAGCCGTCCGAGGTGAAGAAGGCCTACCGCCGCCTCACCAGCCAACATCACCCGGACAAGCTGGTGGCCAAGGGTCTGCCCGAGGAAATGATGAAGCTGGCGCAGGAAAAGACCCACGAAATCCGCCAGGCCTACGAGACCATCAAAAAGGCCCGGGGCTTTTAGGAACGCAGAGGGCGCAGAGGGGTTTTTGATTCCGCTGGCCCCCAGGCTCCAGCTTGGGGGATCCACGTCCTGGACGCTCTGCTTCCCAAGCCGCCATTCGGCAAGCTCGCGCTGGCGAGACAGGCATTCCCAACGGGATCTTGGGAACGAGCATGACATCGAGATACCGCTCTGCGCGCCCCGCGGTTCTCCGCGTGCCCTGCGTTCCGAGGGCGCCCGGGTTGTTTCCGACACTTCGGTGGTATTTTCGCCGCCCTGGCCGCCCGTTTTAACGCCTCTCTGCAAATCGCCTAACAACCACATTAAATGGGAGAGAACGCCATGACCGACCATTTCGACCCGCTGATCCTGAACTTCGTTTACGTCATCGCCGGCGGCGCGCTGACGCTGTTTTTTATGTGGATGGGCTGCAAGCTATTCAGCCATATCGTGCGCTTCAATATCGGCGATGAGCTGGCCAAGGGCAATATGGCCGTAGGGCTGATGATTATGGGCATCTTCATCGGCATCGGCACCGCGCTGGGCCTGGTGATCGGCCTCGGCCTGAACTGAGCCGCCGCGCATGCGTTTTCCGCGCTCTCCTTGGCTGCTCTGGCTGAGTCTGGCCGCCCTGCCGCTGCTGGCCTGGGCGGGCTACGACCTCGGGGTGGATGATCGGCGCTGGAGCGATCAGTACGACCACCACTTTCGCAAGTACGCCAAACACTATTTCGGCGTCGGCTTCGACTGGCGTTGGTTCAAGGCCCAGGCCATCGCCGAATCCGGCCTTCGGCCCGGGGCCAAGAGCGCCCGCGGGGCCATAGGGCTGATGCAGATCATGCCGCCGACCTACGGCGACATCCTGAAGGACAACCCGACCTTTGGCGACATCTCGGAGCCGCGCTGGAACATCGCCGCCGGCATTTACTACGACCGCCTGCTGTACAAGCGCTGGTCCTTCACGCCCAAGAACCACGAACGCATGGCCTTCACCTTCGCCAGCTATAACGCGGGCTACAACCGGTTGCGCAAGGACCTGCGCCAGGCGCTAAAGGAAACCGGCGACGGCGATTGGACCCGCGTAGCGCCCTACACGCCGACGGAGACCCAGCACTATGTCAGCCGAATCTTCGACCTCATGCGGGGCGGGGAGTGAATGGTGAATGGTGAATGGTGAATGGTGAATGGTGAATGGTGAATGGTGAGTGGTGAATGGTGAATCGTGAATGGTGAGTGGTGAATGGTGAGTGGTGAATGGTGAGTAGTGAAGGGCGAAGGCAGCGTATCCGCGGGTGGCTGGGCGACGCTGGGGCGCCGGGCAGGCATCCCGCCCTGGACGCGACACCAGCAAGCAAAACCGCCTCCGCGCGCCCCGCAAAAGCGCTGTTTCCGTTGGTTGTGCGCAGGCGTACTAGGCCTCGGTTTCGTTAGGCCGGGCGCGGGCCTGCCCAAAAACGCCAATGATCTGCTAAACTCAGATTGAACACGACAATACAAAAACACCAAAGGGGGATTTTCAATGGGGTACGAAGAGACCTATGCCCGCTCCATGGCGGACCCCGAGGGCTTTTGGGCCGAGGCGGCGCAGGCAATCGATTGGTTCAAGCCCTGGGACAAGGTGCTGGACGACGCCAACCCGCCCTTCTATCGGTGGTTCGTCGGCGGCGAACTGAACACCTGTTACAACGCCCTCGACCGGCATGCCGACGGCGGCCGCGGCGACCAGCCGGCGCTGATCTACGACAGCCCGGTGACCGATACCCAGCGCACCTATACCTACTCCGAGCTGCGCGACGCCACCGCCCGCTTCGCCGGCGCCCTGCGCGCCCGGGGCGTGGAGAAGGGCGACCGGGTGATCGTCTACATGCCCATGGTCCCCGAGGCGGTGATCGCCATGCTCGCCTGCGCCCGCCTCGGCGCGGTGCATTCGGTGGTGTTCGGCGGCTTCGCGGCCAAGGAGCTGGCCACGCGCATCGACGACGCCAAGCCCAAGTTGATGGTCTCCGCCTCCTGCGGCATCGAACCCAACCGCACCGTACACTACAAGCCGCTGCTGGACGAGGCCATCGAACTCTCCGCCCACAAGCCGGACCACTGCATCATCCTGCAACGCCCCCAAAGCCAAGCCGAGATGCAACCGGGGCGGGATTTGGACTGGGCCGAGGCGGCGGCCGCCGCCGAGCCCGCCGAATGCGTGCCGGTGGCCGCCACCGACCCGCTGTACATCCTCTACACCTCCGGCACCACCGGCGTCCCCAAGGGCGTGGTGCGCGACAACGGCGGCCATGCGGTGGCCATGAAGTGGAGCATGGAAAACGTCTACGACGTGCAGCCCGGCGATGTCTACTGGGCCGCCTCGGACGTGGGCTGGGTGGTGGGCCACTCCTATATCGTCTATGCCCCGCTGCTGCACGGCTGCACCACCTTAGTCTATGAGGGCAAGCCGGTGGGCACGCCGGACGCGGGGGCCTTTTGGCGGGTGATCGCCGAACACCGGGTGAAGGTGATGTTCACCGCCCCCACCGCCTTTCGGGCCATTAAGCGCGAGGACCCCGAGGGCCGGCTGATCGGCGATTACGACCTCTCCGGCTACCAGGCGCTGTTTCTGGCCGGCGAGCGCTGCGACCCGGACACCCTGGAGTGGGCCCGGGACAAACTCGGGGCGCCGGTGATCGACCACTGGTGGCAGACCGAGACTAGCTGGGCTATCGCCGCCAACTGCCTGGGCATTGAAGAGCTGCCGGTGAAGCCCGGCTCCCCCACCAAGGCCGTGCCCGGCTACGACGTGCAGGTGCTGGACGAAAACGGCGTGGAAGAGCCCGCGGGCCAAATCGGCCGCATTATGATCAAGCTGCCGTTGCCCCCCGGTTGTCTGCCCACCCTGTGGCAGAAGGACGAACGCTTCGTGGAGTCCTACCTCTCCGCCACCCCCGGCTATTACCTCACCGGCGACGCCGGTTACAAGGACGAGGACGGTTACCTGTGGATCATGTCGCGCATCGACGACATCATCAACGTCGCCGGCCATCGCCTCTCCACCGGCGGCATCGAGGAGGTCCTCGCCGCCCACCCCGCGGTGGCCGAATGTGCGGTGATCGGGGCCTCGGACCCGCTTAAGGGCGAACTGCCGGTGGGCTTGGTCGTGCTCAAATCCGGCGTTAACCAGGCCCACGACGAGATCCTCGGCGAACTCATCGCCCTAGTGCGCCAAAAGATCGGCCCGGTGGCGGCGTTCAAGAAGGTCACCATAGTGGACCGCCTGCCCAAGACCCGCTCCGGCAAGATCCTGCGCGGCGCCATGAAAAAGATCGCCGACGGTTCTGAGTATCGTATGCCCGCGACCATCGACGATCCGACGATCCTCGATGAAATCACCGAGGCGCTGATTCGTATCGGCTACGCCAAGCACTGAATGTTCTTAACCACAGAGAACACAGAGGGCACAGAGAGGATTGTTTGGAGTACACGCCTTGGCGTGTGAGAGACGCTCCGTGCTCTCGGTGTCGGCTGTGGTTAGACCAGGATGCAAACAACCAAGCTGAAAAACGTGGACGACCTGCTCGCCTCACCGGATGAGCGGGTGGAGCTGATCGACGGCCAGATCGTCAGACGCTCGATGGCCCGTTCGGAGCATGCCCTGATCCAGTCGGGCCTGTCCGACGAGGTCTCCCTGTTCAAGCGCAAACAGGGACCGGGCGGCTGGTGGATCATGCCGGAGATCTCGGTGCGTTACAACGAACATCAATGTCCGACCCATGACCTGGCGGGCTGGCGCAAGGAGCGGCTGCCCAATCGTCCCACGGGCATCATGACGGTGTTGCCGGACTGGGTCTGCGAGGTGACATCGCCGGGCCATGAACGCAAGGACCTGTTCCATCACTTCATGCTGTTGCAGCGCCATCAGGTGCCGTTCTATTGGGTGATCTCACCGGAGGCGGTCACCCTGATCGCCTATCGGCTGGCGGGTGAGGCCTACCAGGTCGCCTACTCCGTCGAATACGATGCTGAGGCCGAAAACAGTAAGGCCCGTATCCCGCCCTTCGAAGAGGCGGAGATCGATTTGGGCTACATCTTTGGAGGCCAGTAACTTCAATGTCGAATGGTTTAACCACAGAGAACACAGAGAGCACAGAGGGTGCCGGTTTGGAGTGCAAGCCTTGGCGTGTGAATGACTGGCACGGCCCCAGGGCTGTACTCCACATGATCTACGTTTTCGTGCTTTTCGTGTTTTTCGTGTTTTTCGTGGTGAACCCATGAACCTCTGTGTCCTCTGTGGTTAAGCTATAAAACCGGAACGAAAACCCATGTCCAAACCCGAATCCCCCTCCCTAGACAACTGGCAGACCCTGGCCGAAAAGGAACTCCGCGGCCGTCCGCTGGATGAGCTGACCTGGAGCACCCCGGAAGGGATCGCGGTGAAGCCGCTGTATACGGCGGCGGATCTGGAGGCGATGCAGTTTGAGGAGACCCTGCCGGGGCTGGCCCCCTTCACCCGCGGGCCGCGGGCGACCATGTACCCCGGGCGGCCCTGGACGGTGCGCCAGTATGCCGGCTTCTCTACCGCCGAGGCGTCCAACGCCTTCTACAAGCGCAATCTGGCGGCGGGACAACAAGGCCTGTCGGTCGCCTTCGATCTGGCCACCCATCGCGGCTACGACTCGGACCATCCCCGGGTGGAAGGGGACGTGGGCAAGGCTGGCGTGGCCATCGACTCGGTGGAGGATATGAAGATCCTGTTCGACGCCATCCCGCTGGACAAGGTCTCGGTCTCCATGACCATGAACGGCGCTGTGCTGCCGGTGATGGCGGGTTATATCGTGGCCGCCGAGGAGCAGGGGGCGTCGCCGGAGCAGCTCTCGGGGACCTTGCAAAACGACATCCTCAAGGAGTTCATGGTCCGCAATACCTACATCTATCCCCCCGAGCCCTCCATGCGCGTGGTGGCGGACATCATCGCCTACACCGCCGAGCGGATGCCGCGCTTTAACTCCATCTCCATCTCCGGCTACCACATGCAGGAGGCCGGGGCCACCGCGGTGCAGGAGCTGGCCTTCACCCTGGCGGATGGGCTGGAGTATGTGCGCACCGCGGTGGACCGCGGGCTGGACGTGGACCGATTCGCGCCGCGGCTGTCGTTCTTCTTCGGCATCGGCATGAACTTCTTCATGGAGATCGCCAAGCTGCGCGCCGCCCGCACCCTGTGGGCGGAGCTGATGGAGCGGCACTTCCAGCCCCAGGATAGCCGCTCCCTGATGCTGCGCACCCACTGTCAGACCTCCGGCGTCAGCCTCACCGCCAAGGATCCCTACAACAACGTCATGCGCACCACTATCGAGGCGCTGGCGGCGGTGCTCGGCGGCACCCAGTCGCTGCACACCAACGCCTTCGACGAGGCCCTGGCCCTGCCCACGGATTTCTCCGCGCGCATCGCCCGCAACACCCAGCTGGTTTTGCAGGAGGAGACCGGCGTTACCAGGGTGGCGGACCCGCTGGGCGGCAGCTACTATGTGGAGAGTCTTACCCACTCCCTGGTGGAGGCCGCCCGTGGTCTGATCAACGAGGTCGAGGGGCTGGGCGGCATGACCAAGGCTGTAGAGTCGGGCATGCCCAAGCTGCGCATCGAAGAGGCCGCCGCCCGCCGCCAGGCCGCCATCGACCGCGGGCAGGAGGTGATCGTCGGCGTCAACAGATACCGCCCGGAGCAGGAGACCCCGGTGGATGTGCTGGCCATCGACAACACCCAGGTGCGGGCCAGCCAGATCGCCCGCCTGCAAAAGGTCCGCGCCGAACGCGACCCGACCGCCTGTGACGCCGCGCTCAAGGCCCTCACCGAGGCCGCCCGGCACAACACCGGCAACCTGCTGGAGTTGGCGGTGGACGCCGCCCGCGCCCGCGCCACCGTGGGCGAGATTTCCGACGCCCTGGAGGCCGCCTGGGGCCGCCACCGGGCGGTGCATAAATCCATCTCCGGCGTCTACGCCGCGGGCTATGCGGGGGACGAGGGGTTCGAACGGATCCGTCAACAGGTGGCCGCATTCGCCGAACAAGCGGGCCGCCGCCCGCGCATCCTGGTGGTGAAGATGGGCCAGGACGGCCACGACCGCGGGGCCAAGGTGATCGCCACCGCCTACGCCGACCTAGGCTTCGACGTGGACATCGGCCCCCTGTTCCAAACCCCGCAAGAGGCCGCGCGCCAGGCGGTGGAGAACGACGTGCATGTGATCGGCGTGTCTTCGCTGGCCGCCGGCCACAAGACCCTAATCCCAGGGCTAATGGCGGCGCTGAAGGCCGAACAGGCCGAGGATATTAAGGTGGTCTGCGGCGGCGTCATCCCGCCCCAGGACTACGAAGACCTCCGCGCCGCCGGTGTGGCCGCCATCTTCGGGCCGGGGGCGAATATCACCGAGACGGCGGTGGAGGTGTTGGGGGTGATTGGCGATGAAGGGGGCTGAATATCTTGGACTTCCGGTCTAACATGAATGAGCACTGTAGAGGAAAAGTGACATGGCTATCGAGTCTATTCGGGAACAGGCATTAAAGCTTCCCCCAGGCGATCGTGCGGAGCTCGCTGAGGCATTGCTTTCCAGTCTTGATGAGATGTCCGAGTCCGAAATCGAGGCGTTGTGGGTTGATGAGGTTCAGCGCAGAGGGTGGGAGTTGGATGAAGGAGTGGTAGAGGCCATTCCAGCGGATGTGGTTAGGCGAGAAGCGCAAGCGCTGTTGAAGAGATGAGTTATCGGTTCCACCCGCTTGCCCGAGTCGAGCACCTGGAGCATGTCGCCTATTACGAAAGTCAGCGGGTCGGGCTGGGAGCGCGATATCTCGCTGTTTTTGAAAAAGCCATGGAAAATATTTGCGCTGCCCCGCATCGTTACAAGGCACTTGGTCAAGGAAATCGTAAATACTCGCTGCGAGGCTTTCCATTTGACGTTTTCTATCGAGTAACGGACGACAGGGTAGAGGTCCTGGCTGTCGCGCACCACCGGCGCAGGCCGAATTACTGGGCCGAACGGTCCAAATAAACCATTTCGAAGAAAATTTTATGCACCAAATCATCGAAAGACTGGAAGAAAAACGCGCCGCGGCCCGCCTGGGCGGGGGCGAAATCCGCATTGCCAAACAGCACCAGAAAGGCAAGCTCACGGCGCGGGAGCGCATCGAGCTGTTCCTCGACCCCGGCTCCTTCGAGGAGTGGGATATGTTCGTGGAACACCGCTGCGTGGACTTCGGCATGGAGGGGCAGAAGATCCCCGGCGACGGCGTGGTCACCGGCTACGGTACGGTGAACGGGCGACTGGTGTTCGTGTTCAGCCAGGACTTCACGGTCTTCGGCGGCGCCCTGTCGCAGGCCCATGCGGACAAAATCTGTAAGGTGATGGACCATGCGATGAGGGTGGGCGCGCCGGTCATCGGCCTCAACGACTCGGGCGGGGCGCGCATCCAGGAGGGGGTGGACTCCCTGGCCGGCTACGCCGACGTGTTTCAGCGCAACGTCATGGCCTCCGGCGTGATTCCGCAAATTTCGATGATTATGGGCCCCTGCGCCGGCGGCGCAGTCTATTCGCCAGCCATCACCGATTTTATTTTCATGGTCCAGGACAGCTCCTATATGTTCGTCACCGGTCCCGAGGTGGTGAAGACGGTGACCCACGAGGCCGTCACCGCCGAGGAGCTGGGCGGGGCCCTGACCCACTCCGGCCGGTCCGGCGTCTCGGACCTGGCGTTCGAGAACGACGTGGCGGCGCTGTTGATGCTGCGCCGTTTCGTGAATTTTCTGCCCGCCAATAATCGCGAAAAGCCGCCGCTCTGGCCCTGTGAAGACCCCACGGACCGCATGGAGCCGTCGCTCGATACCCTGGTCCCCGACGACCCCAACAAGCCCTACGACATAAAGGAGCTGATTCAAAAGATCGTGGACGAGGGCGATTTCTTTGAACTGCAACCCAGCTTCGCCGGCAACATCATTACCGGCTTCGGGCGCATGCAGGGCAGTACCGTCGGCATCGTGGCCAATCAGCCCATGGTGTTGGCGGGCTGTTTGGATATCGACTCGTCGCGCAAGGCGGCGCGCTTCGTGCGCTTTTGCGACGCCTTTAACATCCCGCTGGTCACGCTGGTGGACGTGCCCGGCTTCCTGCCGGGGACCTCTCAGGAGTACGGCGCCATTATCAAGCACGGGGCCAAGCTGCTCTACGCCTACGCCGAGGCCACCGTGCCCAAGGTCACCCTGATCACCCGCAAGGCCTACGGCGGGGCCTATGACGTGATGTCCTCCAAGCACCTGCGCGGCGACGTGAATCTAGCCTGGCCCAGCGCCGAGATCGCGGTAATGGGCCCCAAGGGGGCGGTGGAGATCATCTTCCGCGCCGACAGCGGCGACGCGGCGAAGATCGCCGCCCGCACCGAAGAGTACCGCAGCAAGTTCGCCAACCCCTTCGTGGCCGGGGCCCGGGGCTTTATCGACGACGTGATCATGCCCCACGCCACCCGCAAACGCATCTGCCGCTCGCTGGCGATGCTGCGGGACAAACAGCTGGACAATCCGTGGCGCAAGCACGGGAACATCCCGTTGTGATTCGAGTTCTTTGGAGTCCGCGGCCCTAGCCGGGGCGAGGTGGCGCCAAAAACAACGAAAACACGCATCCCTGGTGGTTTTAGAACGCAGAGGACACGAAGAACCGCAGAGGGCGCGGAGGTTATTGGGTTTTGCAAGGCAGGGGGCTCACTGCAAGAAAAACTCTGCGCCCTCCGCGTTCCTTTGCGTCCTCTGCGTTCCCAAAGCGGGCCCCATCCGTGATCGATCCGAATCGTCCTGCGACTCAAAACCCCTGCGTCAACACCACCAGCCGATCCAGGCGGTTGCGCGCCTCGCCGGAGCGAATCGCGGCATCGGCCTGCTCCACCCCGGCGGCCAGGGTGTTGGCCAGGCCCGCGGCGTAGATGGCCGCACCGGCGTTGAGCATCACAATATCCCGCGCCGGGCCGGGCTGGTCCTCCAGCACGCCGCGAATCATCGCCAGACTCTGCTCCACGCTGTCGGCCTTAATTCGGTCGATGGGGGTGCGCTTGACCTCAAAATCCTCGGGCATAATGCTGAAGCGGCGCACTTGGCCGTCTTTGAGTTCGGCGATTTCGGTGTTTTCGCCGATACTGATTTCGTCCAGACCGTCGCGGGCATGCACCACCAGCACATGCCGGCTGCCCAGCCTCTGCAACACCAAGGCCAGGGGTTCGAGCAGGGTGTCACTGAATACGCCGAGCACCTGATTGGGCGCGCCGGCGGGGTTGGTCAGGGGGCCGAGCACATTAAAGATGGTGCGCGCGCCCATCTCCTTGCGCGGACCGATGGCGTGTTTCATGGCGCCGTGATGGGCCGGCGCGAACATAAAGCCTACGCCGGTCTCTCTCACGCAATGGGCCACCTGCTCCGGCGTAAGGTCCAGCCGCACCCCGGCGGCCTCCAGTACGTCGGCGGAGCCGGACTTGGAGGACACCGAACGATTGCCGTGCTTGGCCACCCGGGCCCCGGCCGCGGCGGCCACGAAGGCCGCGGCGGTGGAGATATTGAAGCTGCCGGAGGCGTCGCCGCCGGTGCCGCAGGTGTCCACCAGGTGCGGGCCATCGGCGGTGTCCACCCGCGTGACCAGTTCCCGCATCACCGAGGCGGCGGCGGCGATCTCAGCCACGGTTTCGCCCTTCATGCGCAGGCCGATCAAAAAGCCGCCGACCTGCGCCGACGTGGCCCCCCCGGTCATAATGGTGCGCATCACCTCGGTCATTTGTTCGGCGGAGAGATCGTGGCGGCCGATTACTTGATTGATCGCTTGCGGCATATCCATGGGCTGTACCTTTGTTTTAGTTCTGAGTTCTGAGTTCTGAGTTCTGAGTTCTGGGTGCTTAGTGCTGAGTGCTGAGAGCGTAGGCTGGGCAAAGGCGCTCCTCCGGTCATTTGGCTTGGTCGCGGTCTGCCAGCGCCGTGCCCATCGAGGGCGCCTATGATGGGCGCGGCGCTGAAAGATTGGCGGATCTTTGAGGGTTTGCGGGAGCGCCTTTGCCCATCCGCTTCTCCTAGCCCCTAACTTCTAACTTCGTCTCACTGGCCTTCGATGAAGTTCCTCAACAGGTCATGCCCATGCTCGGTGAGGATGGATTCGGGGTGGAACTGCACGCCCTGAATCGGCAGCTCCCGATGGCGCAGGCCCATGATCTCGTCGCGGCTGCCGTCTTGCTTTTGGGTCCAGGCGGTGACCTCCAGGCAATCCGGCAGGTTCTGTTCGTTCACCACCAGCGAATGATAACGGGTGGCGGTGTAGGGGCTGCCGAGGCCGCTGAAGACGCCGGTGTCGGCATGATAGACCGGTGAGGTCTTGCCATGCATCACCTCCCGGGCGTGAATGATTTCGCCGCCGAAGGCCTGGCCAATGGATTGATGCCCGAGGCAGACCCCGAGGATCGGGATGCGCCCGCCATAGGTCTTGATGGTCTCCACCGAGATGCCCGCCTCGCTGGGCGTGCAGGGGCCGGGCGAGATCACGATCCATTCGGGCCGCATGGCCGCGATGGCGTCCGCCGCGATTTCGTCGTTGCGCACCACCCGCACCGCCACCCCCAGCTCGCCGAAGTACTGCACCAGGTTGTAGGTGAAGGAGTCGTAGTTGTCGATCATCAGCAGCATGGCTCAGTCCTCCCCGCAGCGATGGGCGCCCAGGCCGCGCTCGGCCAGGGCCACGGCCCGAAACACCGCCCGGCCCTTGTTCATGGTCTCTTTCCATTCCAGTTCCGGGACCGAGTCGGCCACGATGCCGGCGCCGGCCTGGATATGCAGGGTTCCGTCCTTAATCACCGCGGTGCGAATGGCGATGGCGGTGTCCATATTGCCGTTCCAGGACAGGTAGCCCACGGCGCCGGAATAGACCCCCCGCTTCACCGGCTCCAGTTCGTCGATAATCTCCATGGCGCGGATCTTGGGCGCCCCGCTCACGGTGCCGGCGGGAAAGGTGGCGCGCAGCACGTCGATGGCGGTCATGTCCGGCTTCAGCTTGCCCACCACATTGGACACGATGTGCATGACGTGGGAGTAGCGCTCGACGATCATGCGATCCGTGACCTGCACGCTGCCCACCTCCGCCACCCGTCCGGCGTCGTTGCGCCCGAGATCGATCAGCATCAGGTGCTCGGCCAGCTCCTTGGGGTCCGCCAGCAGCTCCGCCTCCATGGCCTGATCCTCCGCCTCGCTGCGCCCCCGGCGACGGGTGCCGGCGATGGGGCGCACCGAGACCTGGCCATCCTCCAGCCGGGTCAGGATCTCCGGCGAGGAGCCCACGATCTGGAACTCGCCCATGTTCAGAAAGTACATATAGGGCGAGGGATTGAGCCCGCGCAATGCCCGATACAGGTCCAGCGGCGGGGCCTGAAACGGAATCGAGAGCCGTTGCGACAGCACCACCTGCATGCAGTCGCCGTCGAGAATATATTGCTTGGTGCGCTCCACCGCCCGCTTGAAGCCCGCCTCGGTGAAGCCGGAGATGAAATGCTCTTCCTGCACCTCGCGCCCGAGCGTAGATCGGGCCGGCCGCAGCAAGGGCAGCTCGATGCGCCTCACCAGCTCCCGCAGGCGGGCGTTAGCGCTGGCCAGCGTGTGGCCCTGGCTGGGGTCGGCATGCACGATCACATAGAGCTTGCCGGCGAGGTTATCGAACACCACCACCTCGTCCGACACCATTAGCACGATATCCGGGGTTTCGATCAGGTCCGGATTGGGGCATTGGGCCAGGCGCGGCTCGATATAGCGAATGCTATCATAGCCGAAAAACCCCACCAGCCCCCCGGTGAAGCGCGGCAGCTCCTCGTTCGGGGCGGCCTGAAAGCGGGCCTGAAAGCCCTCAATGAAGGCCAACGGATCGGTCTCTTCGGACTCCTCCGACACCTGCGCGCCGCGGATCACCCGCACACGCCGACCCCTCACCTCCAAGCGCTGCTCGCAGGGCAGGCCGATAATGGAATAACGGCCCCATTTCTCGCCGCCCTGCACCGACTCCAGCAGGTACGAAAAAGGCCCGTCGGCCAGCTTCAGGTAGACGCTCAGCGGGGTGTCGAGGTCCGCCAGGACCTCGCACATCACGGGGATTCGGTTATAGCCCTGCGCCGACAGGGCCGCAAACTGTTCAGGAGTCATTTTTCCTCTCCACACCAAAGATCGAAGACAAACCCATGCACAACGCGCAAGCGAGCCTCACCCGCGCCATCGGGCGCCGGTCTTCAACGTCTTGTGGTGGTCGAGGAAGTACATGCCTTTAGGGTTGGCTCGAATAATCAGACAAAGACCCGCCTAAGATAAACCAAAAAGCCCCGAGGTGCGAGCGCTTCGCCCGCCAAAGGCCGGTTATTCCCGCCCCGCCTGGATGATCACCTCAAACGCCTCCAGCGCGCCCTCCCGGCTAAACGCCTCCTTGGGCATAGGGTTTTTGTGCGCGGCGGCGAAGTCCTCCGACGCCACCCACTGCTGAAAGGCCTCCCGGCTCTCCCAGGTGGTCTGCACCAAATAGGGCGTATCCGGATTCTCGGGCCGCATCACCTGCATGCGGATGCAGCCCGGCTGCTGCTCCACCCGGCCGGCGCGCTTACGGAAGCGCGCCTCGAAGCGCTCTTCCCAGCCCGCAGCGACGTAGATGCGGTTGGTGACTATAAGCATATTGAGTTCTCGTTCAGATTGTTTGGATTCTTGTCCTTGGCGTGCAAGGCCCCAGGGGGAGCCTTGCTAGTGCGGCTGCGCTCAAATAACGGAAACAACACCCTTTAGGAACGCAGAGGGTACCGAGGACCGCAGAGAGCGCGGAGGAGGTTTTGCTTGAGCGTCCCCGCGTTCCAGGGCGGGGATGCCTGGCCGCCGCTCTAGCCACGCCGCCTGGAGTACAGCCCTCGGGCTGTGCGGTTCTTCGTGTGCTCGGTACTCCAAAATCGTCCCGGTTGCCAGCTCGTCAAACGGAGTGTCAAACGCGAGTTTGAAACACCGCTGGTCCCCAAACTCCCGCTTGGGGACCCGCGTCTTGGCAGCGATAGCTTCCCAAGCCATTCGGCAAGCTAGCGCTTGCAAGACAGGCATTGCCAAGGAGACTGTGGGAACGAGCATGAAATCGAAACCCCTCTCTGCGCCCTCTGCGGTTCTCCGTGTGCCCTGCGCTCCGAGAGCGCCTGGGTTGTTTCCGATACTTAGGCGCAGACGGACTAGAATGCACCCGATGTAAAACGGGTCGGCATGCCGAGTCAAAGCGGCTCCGCCTCGCTTAGCACCTGAGCGCGAATCCGCGGATGGCGGGCCTTTTCTGTCACCACATCCCCCCGCCGTCCGAGCAGGTCGCAAAGGTCGGCCTGGAAACCGCCCAAGGCGAGCCCGCTGCGTCCCTTTTCCAGTTCCACCAAAAGGTCTACATCACTGTCCGGGCGCACCTCACCCCCCGCATGGACCCGAATAGGCGAACATTACGGATGCCGCGACGCTGCGCAATGCCGCGGATGGCTAGGCAGTTGGTTTTGACCAGCGGATGCATCCTACTCCCCATCGAAGCTCATGATGTCGGCCCCGGTGTCGTCCGCCATGGACTGCCCGCTCCAGGGGGCCTTGCCGCAGTAGACCGCCCCCTCGGCGTCCACGTTCAGGAAATCGGCCCGGGTGAGATTGGTCTCGCGGAAGTCCGTGCCGCGCAGGTTGCAGGCATGAAACAGGGCCTGCTGCAAATCCGAACCGCGCAGCACCGCCCCGCTCAGATTCGATCCGGTGAGATCGGTCCCGTGCAGCTTGGAGTCCAGGATCTGCGCCCCGCTGAAGTCCGTGGTGCGGCAGCGGGCCGCGTCGAGGTTGCAAATCAGCAGCTTGGCGCCCGCGAGCTTGGCCCCGCCCAGCTCGGCCGCGCCGAGGTCCGCCCGCTGCAAGCGGGCCTGGCTGAGGTCGGCCTCGCGCAGGTCCGCACCGGCGAGGTTGGCATCCTGCACCCAGGCCGCCTCCAGTTTCGCGCCGTGCAGATCGGCCCCGTGCAGATCACTGCCCGAGAGCATCGCCGCGGACAGGTCCTGGCCCGCCAGGTCCAGCCCGCGCAGGTCGGCGAAGGAGAGATCGGCGTTGACCAGCGAACCATTCTTGCCGCGACCCTCAAGCAGGGCCTCGGGGGTGTCGAAACGTTCCAGTTCGGATTCAGGCATTGCAAGCCGCTCGGGTCGGTTGGTTTATGACGCAAAGGGCCTCGTCGTCGGGGCCTTCGCAACTATAACGCAAAGGGCCTCGTCGCCGGAGCCGCCTCCACTATAACGCAAAGCGCGCCAAGAAGGCGCAACGGGCGCAAAGGCCGTTATTGTTTCTGTTGCTTTTCGGCAACACACACAGCCCGATGCCTGTGGCCCAAACGGCCAAGCGGCGTTGGGACGAGGAAGCAAGGCCTCGCTGCACCCCCACTATTACACCTAAACCAACAGGGTATTCACCCCGCTATGCGGCCCCGGGCAAAAACTTAAAAAAAAATCTAGGAAAACACCGGAACCTTAGGTTATCATTAGGGAAAGTTTCTACCAACCGCTCACAAAGGAGCACGAAACATGCCTCCCGAACGCGATCACAAGAAGCGGCGTCCCCTGCATAGGGCGTGCGCCATCTGGTACGTCGCCCCCCTGCTGGCCTTCGCGGGTCAAGCACTGGGAGGCGCCGCCATTCCTACATTCACCGGCGACGCGGTGGCCGACTTCGCTGGTTTGACCGGGGTGCAGAACATCCCGGACCCCGAAATCGGCGATGTCGGGGTTCCCAACGAGGCCCCGGCCGGCACGGTCTCCGGTTGGGATGTCAGCCCCAACGGCATCTATCTGCAATACGGCTGGGACACGGACACCTTATATGTGGGCGTGGACTGCACCGGCATCTGCGGCGACGCCGACGGTAACGGCGACCCCAGCGGCACCTCACTTTGGTCGCAACTCAACGGCGGCAAAGACCGCGCCTCCTACGGGGGCGAAGAGTGGATGGCGCTGATTATCGACACCGATAACGACGGCAACTTCGAGAGCCAGTCCAGCGATGTGATTGTAGGCATCCCCCGGGGCCAAAACTTCTTCGCCCTGCACGCCGCAATCTTCGATGGCTCCACCCAAGCGGCCGGGGCCTCCTTCGGCTCGCCGCTGACCAACCCGGTGACCGCCGAGGCCATCCCCGACACCGAAACCCCGGACCTGGAATTCGCGATCGAAGATTTCTCCACCCTGCCCGGCTTTGCGTTCAACCCGGATGGCAGCTTCGCCCTGCGCGTCCATTTCGCCCAGGGCTCCGACGAAGACGGCGGCATCGGCGAAGAGCATGTGTCAGGCTCGGTCGAATTCCAGGTGCCCCGCGACTATGGCGACGCCCCCGCGCCTTACCCCACCCCGATCTACGGCCAAGACGGCCGCTTGGTCGGCGACGGCCCCAGCCATGAGCTGAAGGCCCTACTGAATTCTGAGGTTTACCTCGGGTCCTGCGTGGACGGCGAGGCCGCCCCCTTGGTTTCAGAGGCCACCCCATCGATCATGGCCGACGCCGATGACAACGACGAAGGCAGCTTGACCTTTGGCACCTGCGCCGTCCCCGGCGACGACGAGGACGGCGTGGAGTTCCTGACCCCGATGTACCCCGGGGAAAAGGCCACCATCCGAGTCACCGCCAACGTGGATTGCTTCCTCAGCGCCTGGATCGACTTCAACGCCGACGGCGATTGGGACGACTTGAACGACAACCTGTTCCCCACCGGAAAGGCCTTGGAGCCGGGCGCTCAAGAGTTCGAGATCGACGTACCCGGCAAGGCCCAACCCGGCGCCACTTATGCCCGCTTCCGTTGCACCACCGACGGCCCCACCGCCCCCACCGGCGCGGCCTCGGACGGTGAAGTGGAGGACTATCGAGTGATGATCCTGGAGGACCCCGACACCCCGCGCGATTACGGTGATGCGCCGAACCCCGCGCTGCCCACCTTGGCCGCCGAAGGCGGGGCCTGTCATGTACTGGGCAGTGAGGTGTATCTTGGCGATTGCGTGGACAGCGAAGCGGACGGCCAGCCCAACATCAACGCCAGCGGCGACGACAGCGGGGCCGGCCTGGAGACCTACGGCAGTTGCGCCACCCCCGGGGATGACGAAGACGGCGTAACCTTCGCCTATACCGCCTCCGGAAGCCTCACCCCAGGCGCCACCGAAACCGTCGAGGTCCGCGCCAATGCCGCCTGCACCCTGAGCGCCTGGATCGACTTCAATGACGACGGCGATGTGAACGACGAGGGCGAGGCGCTATTCCCCGGCGGCCAAGCCCTGGCCGCTGGATCAAACTCCCTGACCTTCACCGTGCCCGAGTCGGCGCAAGACCTGGCCACCTACGCCCGCTTCCGCTGCACCACCGACGGCGCAACCCAGCCCGGCGGCTGCGCCAGCGACGGTGAAGTGGAAGACCACCCGGTGATCATCGGCGATGCGCAACGCCCTGAGCCGCCCGAGCCCCCGCCCGGCACCCCGCCCGGCACCCCGCCCGAAAACATCCCGGTGCTGGGCTTTTGGGGCTGGCTGCTGCTGACCCTGGGCATCGGCGGCCTATACCGGGCCAGCGGTCGCCGCAAGGCCTAAGCGGTTTCGGTAAAAAACAGCGCGCAAGCGCTGACCAAAAAGGGCGCGCCGGGAGACCGGCGCGCCCTTTTTTATTGCCGGCTGAACCCAGTGCGCCTGGGCGCAAGTATCGGCAACATCAGCGCTTAGGGGCGCAGAGCGCGCAGAGAACACAGCGGGGGTTTGCTTCTAGTGCGCCTGCATGTAGATAACGGAAACAACGGCGCCTAGGGACGCAGAGGACCGCAGAGCGTGCGGAGGAGGTTTTGCCGGCCCTAGCTTGTTGTCGTGTCCAGCGGGGGATGCCTGCCCGGCGCCCCAGCGCCGCCTGGAGTACAGCCCTCGGGCGGTGCGGGTTTTCGGTTACGCGCCCGGGCCAAGGCGGGTACGCACCGAGCCCGCAGTCATACAGGGGGCGGGCCAGCGAAGCGCATTCGCCGCTAAGGCGGCCGGTGCCGGGTGCGGCGCCAACCCTTCCAATCGAAACACCTCTGCGCCCTCTGCGCCCTCTGCGCCCTCTGCGGTTCTCCGCGTGCTCTGCGTTCCGAGGGCGCCTGGGTGGTTTCCGATACTTAGGCGCGGTTGCACGAGGTTCGCTCGCTCCCTAAGAATCCTTACTTCGGTTCTATAGGCGCCGGGGTGCGAGGCCAATCCCCCGCTGCCGGGCGGGCGTTATTCCAGCAACCGATCCAGCCAATCGCCGATGCCCTGCTCGCGCGGTTTGATGTTGTAGAACACCGCAACCTCCCGCTCGCCGGCCTTGGTATGCAGTGTCAGGCGGTTTTGATAGCGGCCTTCGGCGAGGCCGACGGCATCCAGGGTGACCTTAATCTCGGTGACCCGCCCGTCGATACGGAAGGCGCTCAGGCCGATGCCCTCGCCATAGCGCTCCAGCTCGATATGACCAAATAGGTGGCCGCGACCGAGGGCGTAGATTTGCAGCGTCCGCTCCCGCCGCTCGCCCTCCTTCAGCGTCCCGAACACCAGGCTGCGCGGATGCACCTCCCATTGCGGCCTCTCCAGCTCCGGCAGCCAGAGCGCCAACAAGGCCTCTAGCTTGGCCGCGTCGCTCATATCCAGGGTCAGCAGCAATGGATCGAGCCGCGCCCGGTCCATTTGCCGCGTGCCCACCAGCCAAGCCCGCAACCAGCCCTTCTCCAATAGGTGCAGGCCGCGCTTCGTGTTGCGCTCGCTGGCCGCAATCCAGTGCGCCAAATCCCGGGCACGCGTGAAGCGCTGGTCTTCCACCGGAAAGGGGATGCGCGGCACGAAGTACCACAGGACGCAATAGGCGCCGAGGGCCGGCTTTTCAAAGTAGTCCTTGCGGGTGCGTTCCAAGAACCGCGCCATCGACGCCCATTGGTCGAACTCGGCGGCGCGAATCCACTCCTCCAGGGTGCGGTCAAACAGGAGCTTTTTCAGCCCGATCAACACCGGCCGCCCCACCTTGGCAAAGGCCGTCCCCAGCTCGGAAGGGTGGCGAATCAACTGGTTGTGGGCGATGCGCAGCGGCCGCGACGGGGCCAGGGTGAACAGCAGCGCAGACAGGGCCGCCCTGCGGTTAGTCCCCAGGCGTTCGCGGATGCGGCGGATCTTCTGCAACAGCGGCTTGGTGCGCACCCCGGCCAGCTTGCCCGCCTCGATCCAGGTCTCGATGGCGGCGTTGTCCCATAGCGAATAGAGCGGCTCGGGGTCGCGCGCCAACTGAGCGGCCAACGCCGGAATACCCTCCAGCAGGGTCCCGTCCTCCAGCCGCAGGGGCTGGCGCGGGTCCAGCAGCCAGCGCAGGCGCACCAGGCCCTGCTCCGGTCGGCGGGCGTATGCCTGCTCCAGGGCCTCGATGCGCTCGCCCAGCTCGCCGTCGAAATGATCGAACACCCAGCGCCGAATATCGCCGCGCAGGAATTGGCGCTCGGCGTCAAAGGCGTGCAGATTGGCCGCCAGCTCACACAGGGTGGTGGCGGCCGGAAAGCCGGGATAGGCCTGGCGAGCGCCGGGGGCGGCAGTCTGGCGCGGCAGCGGCGGATCCGCGCCTTCGGCCCAGTCGCGCACCTCGCGGATGCCCCAGCGGCTGCGCGGGTCGTAATGGATCAGGCCGCGCAGCAGGTTGCGAATGCGCCCCGAAATACCCTCGGGTATGGGCGCCCGGCCGCGCAGGTGGGCCACCAGGATGTCGTTGGGCGACAGGCCGGCAAAGGGCGAACGGCCAAGCAGCAGGTGCAACAGGGTCAGGCCCAGGGCGTAAAAATCCGTCTTGGTGCTCACCTGGTGGCCGTCCAGCAACTCCGGGGCGGCATAGTCCAGGGTAAGCTGGGCGGCGGTTTGGGTCACCCGCACCGGCAGCTCGCTTTGCTCCACATAGGAGCTGATGCCGAAGTCGCCTAGCTTCACCTGCGCCCGCGCCGGGGTGGCGAAGAACAGGTTATTAGGCTTAATGTCACGATGGATGATGCCGCGGCGGTGGCAATAGTCGAGGCCGGCCAGCAGTTGGGGCAGGTAGCGGTGCAGCCCCGCCTCGTCCAGCGGCACGGCGTCGGACAAGGCCCCGCCCGAGCAGTGCTCCATCACCTCGAAAAAGCGCCCCTCCCAATTGCCGACCGCGAGCAGGCGCACGATATGGGGATGGGCCAGGCCGCGCAACTCCGCCAGCACCCGCTTCTTGGGCTCCATAGAGCGGCGATAGAGCTTGACCGCCACCGTCTCGCCATCCGGCGCGGTGCAGCGATACACCTCGCCCTCGCCGGTGGACCCGCCCAAAGGCCCCTCCTCCACCCGATAGCCCTCCAGGATCAGGGCGCCGCGCCCGATGGCCTCCCCCGGCGGCGGCAAGCCCCTTTCATCAACCGCCGCCTCTGCATAGCGCAAGGTCACCGCCGCCGCAGGCGCATCCAACCAGCGGCGAGTCACGGCGATTAACGGAAAGCGGCGAGTAACGGGGGCGTTCATTGAGGGTCCGGGTCTAGGTTCACCAAAAATGCTGACAATAGCCCCGCTATGCTACCGCAGCTTGGCGCTGGTTGTGCGGCAAAATACACAGCCCGGAGCCCGGACTTGAGTCCGGCATGGGCGCGGCCGGGGTCAAACTCGCGTTTGACACCCCAAGCCCCTCGTCGCCGCACTGGGGCGCGGCGAGGCAAAATCACCGTGGGAGCGGATTGCATCCGCGATGATAGCGACGAATCGAGCGCATCCGTTAGGATCAAGCCGCTATCGCGGCTTATCGCGTTTAAAAAACGCCCCCGCCAACCGCATGGCCCTATATACCGGAGCCCAAAGCCCGGAGCCCGGACTTGAGTCCGGCATGGGCGCGGCCGGGGTCAAACTCGCGTTTGACACCCCAGGCCCCTCGTCGCCGCACTGGGGCGTGCGGCCGAGAAATCCCTCCGCGCCCTCTGCGTTCCTAAGCGTTCCTAAGCGCCGCGCAGGCGGGCTAGAGGCCCCAGCCCTCGACCCAGGTCGGAAAGGCCTCCGCGGGCATGGGTCTGGCGATGAAGTAGCCTTGGGCCAGATCGCAGCCCAACTCGGCCAGCAGGTCCCAGGTGGCCCGGTCCTCCACCCCTTCGGCCACGACCCGCATATCCAGCTCGTGGCCGAGCAGGATGCAGGTCTTGACGATGGACCTGGCCTCGGGGTCCTCGATCATGTGGGCGACGAAGCTGCGGTCTATTTTCAGCTCCGAGAAGGGCGCGCGGTGGAGCTGGGAGAGGGAGGAGTAGCCGGTGCCGAAGTCGTCGATGGACAGGCCAAGCCCCTTTAGGCGCATGCGGGTGAGGATGTCCAGCGAGGTGACCAGCTCGCCCATGAGCGCGGTTTCGGTGAGTTCTAACACCAGGCCGTTAGGATCCAGGCGGTTGTCGGCCAACAGCGCCGCCAGTTGCTCGGGCAGGGTCAGGCTGGTGATGTCGCTGGCGGAAATGTTCACCGACAGGCAGGTCTCTAGCCCGGCGTCGCGCCAGGCCCGGTGTTGGCGCACGACCTGACCGATCACCCAATGGGTCAGGCTGCCGATCCGCCCGTTTCTCTCGGCCAAGGGGACGAAGCCATCCGGCAGCACCAGGCCTTGATGGGGGTGGCGCCAGCGCACCAGGGCCTCGGCCCCGGTCACGCGCGCGTCGGCAATGGCGCACTGGGGTTGAAAATAGAGCACCAATTGATCTTCGAGGATGGCCCGATCGAGTTCCGCCAAGGTCAGGCCGCTGCCGACCTCACACCCCGCCGCCCAACGCCCCTTGCCGCCGGTGTCGGCATAGGCGCGCAGCAGACCCCGAAACTCGTTCACGGCCACCGGCTTTTTCAGCGCCGCCAGGATCTCCAGCCGATGCTCCTCACCCAGGGTCTGGGCGGCGTGCAATACGCCGCTGTGGGTGCCGCTGACCAGGATCAGCGCCGGCGAGTCTTTCAATTCGGCCAGCCGTCGCATCACCTCAATGCCGTCCATATCGGGCATGTGCAGGTCCAGCACCAGGATGGCCCCGGGCTCGAACGCGCTCACATCCTCGAACAGCCGGGCCGCCGCGGTATAGCCCCTAGGGCTGAGCCCTTCGGCCGCCGCCACATCGGCCAGCAGGGCCACCAATTCGGGCTCGTCGTCGAGCAGATAGATGGGCGTCGACTTCATGCGTCACCCTTGGTCTCAGGGCCGGGGCCTGCGGCGGCGCCCAGGGTTTGCTCGATCAGCAGATCCTTGCCCGCGCAGGCGGCGCCATAAGCGCGATCCATGCCGGTGATATGCTCCAGCCACCACTCGCCCAGAAAGGCCGCCCATTCGGCGGCGCTCAACTCGCCCCGCGCCATGGCCCGGCGGCGCTTCCCCATCTCTTTGCGCATCAGGTTGTGGACCTGCCGATGATTGCCCAAGCCGCCATAGCCGCAAGCGGCCATGACCGCCTCCTCCCGCGCAAAGTGCTCCTGAGTGAAGGCCCAAAGCCGCTCCAGGGCCTCGCGGCAGGCATCGTCGCGGCCCTCGGCCGCGGCGCGGCGGCTCGCGACGAGCCAGTCGAACAGGCGTCGATGATCGGCATCCATGGCCGCCACCCCGGTACACAAGGCGTCGCTCCAGGCCAAGGGTGCGGCCATACCCGGTTCGGCGGGGGTGGCGAACGAAGACTCCGGCCCTTGATCCAGCAACCGCCGCACCCGCCGGGCCAGCTCCGCCCGCTGGTACGGCTTGCTCAGCAAATTGGCGTTAAACCGCGCCTGGCCGTTGCGCGCCGCCGCCTGCTTGGTATAGCCCGAGGTCAGCAGGACCTTAAGTTCGGGCCGCAGCGCGGTGGCCTGCTGGGCCAGCTCATAGCCATTGAGGCCGCCGGGCATTACCACATCGGTGAACAGCAGTGCGACATCGGGGACCCGCACCAATTGCTCCAGCGCATCCGCGCCGTTGCGGGCGCTCAGCGCCCGATAGCCGAGCCCCTGCAGGAAGCCCTGGGCCAGTTGCGCCAGCTCGGGCTCGTCATCCACCACGAGAATGGTCTCGCACCCCCGCGGCAGCGGGGCCTCGTGCGCTTGCGCCGGGGCCGGGGTTTGCGGCGATGCCGCGGCGTCGCAACGGGGCAGGTAGAGCCTGAACGTGGCCCCCACCCCGGCCTCGGAATAGACCTGCACAGACCCCCCGGAGCGCTTGGCGAAGCCATAGACCATGGCCAGCCCCAGGCCGGTGCCCTGGCCGTGGGGCTTGCGGGTGAAGAAGGGCTCAAACACCTTGTCCTGATCCTTACCCGGAATGCCGATGCCGGTGTCGCTGACCACCAACATCACATATTCACCGACTTGGGCCCCCGGGTTGAGCCGGCAATAGGCCGCATCCAGCTCGTGGTTAACCGCCTCCAGGGTCAGCCGGCCGCCCTCCGGCATGGCGTCGCGCGCATTCAAAACCAGGTTCAACAGCGCGTCCTTAAAGTCCCCCGGATCAATGCGAACGGGCCACAGGTCGGCCGCGAAATGCTGCTCGACCTCCACCGCAGGGGTCAGCGAACGGGCGATCAAGGCCTCCATATCCGCCACCAGCCGGTCGATTCGCACCACCTCCAAACGCTCCGGGTGCTCACGCGAAAAACCGAGCAATTGCTTGGTCAAGGTCGCCGCCCGCTCGCCGGCCTGGCTAATCGAGCGCACGCGCCTTTGCGCCGCATGATCGGGGCCGAGTTGCAACCCGAGCAGGTCCAGGTGGCCGAGGATAATACCCAGCAGGTTATTGAAATCGTGGGCGATGCCGCCCGTAAGCAGGCCGATGGCCTCCATCTTTTGCGCCTTGCGCAAGGCCCGCTCGACCTTCCTTTGCTCGGTAATATCGTGCCCCGCCACCAACAGCCCCGTCACTTGGCCCGAGGCGTCTTCAATGGCCTTGTCGTACCAGGCGATCTCGCGCCGCCCGCCGTCCTTGGTCAGGATGGGGTTTACGACGCCGTGGACCCGACTGCCGCCCAAGGCCTGTTCAAAACGGCCCTGAATCTCCGGCCGCAGATCAGCCGGAAGAAAGGCGCTAAACCAATCCTTGCCGCGCACCTCCGCCTCGGCATAGCCGGAAACCTCTTCCATAAAGTGATTGATCCGCTGAATCCGCCCCTGCGTATCCAGCACCAGGATAATCGCCTGGGCCGTATCCAATAACCCGTCGGCAAAGTCGCGCTCCGCACGCAGGCGCTCCTCCGCCTCCACCCGCAGCCTAACCTCCCGGTGCAGCCGCCGGTTCCAGATCAGGGTGGCCGACAACAGCAGCAAGAGCCCGCCGCCGAGCCAAAACAGCTGCCGATAATCGACCCTTTCGAGGTACTGCACCCGCGCCCAGTCTTGATCGATTCGGTTCGCCTCCTGGGCCGAAGTGGCGCGCACCGCCTTCTGAATAATCGAGCCCAGCAGGGGCGCCTCTTGCGGCAAAAACAGGATCAGATCGACGAAAAAAGGCGTCGTACCCACCACCCGCAGCCCTTTGGCCTCCAGCTCGCGCTGGCGGCTGCGGACCAGTTTCAGCGGCGCCAGAAAGGCCGCAAAACGGCCCTCCGCGACCGCTTGCAGGCCGGCGCTCAGGTCGGCGACCTCAACCAAGTCCAGCCGCGGGTGATGCCGCGGCAGCTCTTGGGCATAGCCATAGCCCCCGAGCATGCCGACCGCTCGGCCTTCCAGGCTATTTAGGTCTTCCGTCAACAGCTGACTCGCACCGCCCACGATCACCAAGTGATCATGCACCAGTACGCCGTCGGCGTGAAACGCCCCCCCAAGCTCCAGATCCGTCGCCTCGCCCGCCACCAACACCGGCCCCTCGGCGCCCGCGGTGCGGAGGGCCTGCCGCACATCGGGGGCGGTCACCGGCTCGAAGCTCAGCCCCGTCTTCGCCGCGATCAGATCGACGTAATCGGCCAATATCCCGGTAAAACGCCCCTCGGCGTCGAAACCGCCATAGGGCAGGCGGTCCACCAGGCTGAAAAAGGGAATCGCCGAATGCTCGGCGATCCACCGCCTCTCCTCATCGGTCAAATACAGCGGCTGCTCCACAAAACGATAGTCGGAATGCAGCCCCAGCCATTTGCTGCGAATCGCCGTATAGGTCCCATCGACGATCAGCCTTGAGAGCCCCTCGTTGAGCATCGCAAGGCGATCCTTTTCGCCCTCCGGCACCGCAAAGCAAAAGTCCTGATCAAACCCCGTAACGCGGGCGCGCACCTCCAGCCCGGAAAAATCCAGCTCATCAATCAGCCGCGCGGCCACCAGCTCCTGCATCAACACCGCATCCGCTTCGCCCTGTTGCAGCAGACTCAGCGCCTCGGCAAAGGTGGCGGTGCGCGTCACCGCGCCCAGACCCTGCCGCAGCGCGTACTCCTCGGCATTGTCGCCGCGCATCACCGCCACCGTTCGCCCGCGCAGATCCTCCTCGGTGCGGATTCGCCCATCCTCACGCCGCACCACAATAGCGCCGCGCAAGGTCAAATAGGGGACACTGAAATCGAACAGCGGCTCCCGCTCCGGCGTGCGCCCCACCAAGGGCAACACATCCAGCGCCCCGGCGGCCAGATCCTCGCGCATCTCATACCAAGGCCGCACCTCAAAAACCACCCGCCGCCCCATAGCCTCCGCCGCGGCCCGCAACAGCTCCACCGCCAGGCCATCGGCCTCACCCGCGGCCCCGGCAAACGACAGCGGCGAATAAAAGGGCTCGGCCGCAGAGCGCCAGACCGGCGACTCCTCGGCCGACCACGCCGCCAGCGGCGGCAGCACAAGCAACAGGCACAGCACCGCCCCCACCCCTCGGCGGCCGACCCGACGCCTTCTCTGCCGACACCCTTTCATGCCCACCCCCCGCGCTCTTGATTTGCCGCGCTAAACAGAATCCGCGTCGCCGGCGCCCGCCGCAGGCTCGCCCGCGCACCAGGCCGCCGCCCGCTCCAACAAGGCCTGTAACTCGGGCAAACGAAACGGCTTTTGAATCTTGCCGATATACGACAGCCCATAGCCCTTGGCAATCGCCTCGGCCGTCGGCAGATGCCGCCCATCAAAGCCGCTCATCAGCACCACGCCCATCTCGGCCCCCTCCCCGGCCAGCTCCTCGATCATCTCAATCGCGTCCTGCTCCGGCATGCACACATCGCTAAACACCACGTCCGGCTCTCGCCTAGCGCGCAGCGCCTTGAACTCCCGCACACTAGTCGCCAACGCGGCCTCAAAGCCGACCAGCTCCGCCACCTCCTGCACCAGGGCGGCGACCTCCAGCTCATCATCAATTACGATCATAAAGGGTTTATTACACATAACACGCCTCAGTCACTGTTCTGTAATCCTCCCTGATTCATACGCTCAACCCCAATCTAACACAACCGCTCATTTTGGCGAACTACCGCTTGATTTATCCGTAAAAACGCGCCGGCATGCGCAAAACACGGGGCCCACACGAGGCCATCACCCGCCGGCCCCAGGGGATTGCAGGAACAACGCCCCCGGAATGTCGCGGCTCGGCGCGCCTTGGTCAGGCGACGCCGAGGCCGCGTGCCGGTGGCGATGCGAGCGACAGGCGTGGTACATTCTAACGCTTTTACTAGATTTGAAACCCTGAGTTTACGGAAGGCGGGGCAGTCGAGGAAGGGTCATGGCGGGAAACATACACCACAAGATCAAGCAATCCATGCACACCGCTGAAGGCCTGTATCACCGCCTGGTGCTGCTGGCGGGTGAGACCGGCTCCGGCAAGACCGGCGTCCTGCGGGATATTGCCGAGGAGTTCGGCTCACCCGTGGTCAACGTCAACCTGGCGCTATCAGGCGAACTGCTTGAGCTGACGGCCAAGCAGCGGTCACTGCGGCTGCCGGCAATCCTCGCCCGCATCGCGGACCAGGCCCACCCACCCGTGATCCTGGATAATCTCGAAATCCTCTTCGACAAGGACCTCCAGCAGGACCCCTTGCGCCTGCTGCAGGGCCTTTCGAGGAACCGCACCGTGGTGGCTTCATGGAACGGAACCCTGACCGCCGGGCGGCTTTTCTACGCCCAAACCGGCCATCCCGAATACCGCAGCTATGACTCGGTTGATGCCCTGATAGTAGACACAGAGGAGAACCGCGAATGAACACCAATGCCTATTTACGCCCCGGACCGGCATAACCATGCGGGTTGATTCGTGACTATTCGTGGTTCAAAAGGAGCTTTCATGAAATACGGCGACCTGATCCAATTCGACCCGATTGAGTCGGTCGTTCAGTTGCGTGACGCGGACCAATCGAGCGCCGCGCGGCGCCTGGTGGAAACCTATGTCATTTCAGATGAAATGGCCGAGCGGCTCACCCAGCTTGTCATTCCTCAGATGCAGTTCGACCAGCCGGTCGACAACAAGGGACTGCTGGTCGTCGGCAACTACGGCACCGGTAAATCGCACTTAATGTCGGTGGTCTCCAGTCTTGCCTCAGACGCCTCATGGCTTCCAGGGCTGAAGAGCGAACGTGTCCGCGATGCCGCTTCTCAGATTGCCGGACGTTTCAAGGTTATCCGTACCGAGATCGGAGCCACCACCATGTCCTTGCGCGACATCCTAGTGGCCGAGCTGGAAGAGAATCTCGAAAAGCTTGGGGTCGAATATGTTTTTCCAGATTTCGGGTCAATTTCGGGGCATAAGAAAGCTCTGGAGGATATGGAAGAAAAATTTCTCCAGAAATACCCTGACCATGGACTCTTGTTGGTAGTCGACGAGCTGCTCGACTACCTGCGTACCCGCAAGGACCAGGAGCTGATCCTCGACCTTAACTTCCTGAGAGAGCTTGGTGAGTATTGCAAATCATCGCGCTTCCGCTTCATGGCCGGTGTCCAGGAAGCCATTTTCGACAGTCCGCGCTTCGCCTTTGTCGCCGACAGCATCCGGCGGGTGAAGGATCGCTTCGAGCAAATTTCCATCGCTCGCAATGACGTTAAGTTCGTAGTGGCCGAGCGCCTGCTCAAGAAGACCGCCGAGCAACAGGCCTTGATCCGCGATTACTTGATGCCCTTTGCCAAATATTACGGCGGGCTCAACGAGCGCATGGACGAGTTTGTCCGCCTCTTCCCGGTGCATCCTGATTACATCGACACCTTCGAGCGGGTCACCGTGGTGGAAAAGCGCGAAGTGCTCAAGACCCTCTCGAATGTCATGAAATCCATTCTTGATTTTGATGTTCCAGAATCAGAACCACGAATCAACACCAATGAACACGAATCTAATGAAAATAATTCGGGTGAATTCGTGTCCATTCGTGGTTCTCTCTTAATTCCTCCTGGCCTGATCGCCTTTGACAGCTACTGGAACACGCTCAAGCAGAACGCCGCCTTCCGCGCCATTCCCGAGATCCGGGCGGTTATCGATTGCAGCCAGGTGCTGGAATCCCGCATCGAAAACGCCATCACCCGCAAGCAATACAAGCCGATGGCGCTGCGCCTGATCCATGCGCTGTCCGTTCATCGCCTCACCACCGGCGACATCTATGCCCCCATGGGCGCATCCGCCGAGGAACTGCGCGACCGCCTTTGCCTGTTCGATCCGCTGATCGCCGAGCTGGGTAGCGACGAACCCGACAAGGATCTCCAGACCCATGTGGAAACCGTTTTGCGCGAGATCCATAAAACGGTGAGCGGCCAGTTCATCTCCTACAACCGTGACAACCGCCAGTTCTACCTCGATCTGAAGAAGACCGACGACTTCGACGCCTTGATCGACAAGCGGGCCGAAAGCCTGGGTCAGGCTCAGCTCGACCGTTTCTATTACGAGGCGCTCAAGCGGGTCATGGAATGCCAGGACGCCACCTACGTGACCGGCTACAAAATCTGGCAGCACGAACTGGTCTGGCAGGAGCGTAAGGCCGCCCGCACCGGCTACCTCTTCTTCGGGGCGCCGAACGAGCGCTCCACCGCCGTGCCGCAGCGGGACTTTTACCTCTACTTCATCCAGCCCAACGATCCGCCGCGCTTCAAGGACGAAAAAAACGCCGATGAAGTGTTCTTCCGCTTGAATCTTAGAACCACGAATAAACACGAATTCACACGAATTCAAAACAATGATTCGTGTTCATTGGCGTCCATTAGTGGTTCTGTTTACGAGGCATTCCAGACTGCGCTGAAGAGCTATGCGGCCGCCCTGGACCTTGCGGGCACATCGTCGGGCCACGCCAAGGCCACCTATGAAGCAAAGGCCAACGGCTTCCTGAAGAAGCTGGTCCAGTGGCTGCAGAAGCACATGAGCGATGCCTTCGAGGTCACTTATCAGGGCCGCGCCAAGTCCATGACCGAATGGGCCAAGGGCAAATCCATCCGCGACCTGTCCGGCCTGTCGCCTCACGAGACTATCAACTTCCGCGACTTGGTGAACACCATTGCCGGTGTCTGCCTGGCCCCGAACTTCGAGAACCAGGCCCCGGACTATCCGTTCTTCTCGGTCCTGATCACCGGCAACAACCGCGCCCAGGCCGCGCAGGACGCCCTGCGGGCCATCGCCGGCCCCGCAGGAAAACAGCAACGCACCAAGCAGGCCACCGCCGTGCTGGACGCCCTGGAGCTGCTCGACCCCCAAGGGAACGAGGCGAAGATCGACCCCTACAAGTCGAAGTACACCCAGCTCATCCTCGATGCCGTCCAGGCCAAGGGCCACGGCCAGGTAGTCAATCGCAGCGAGATCATCCAGGACGACCACGGGCTGGAATACATGAACCCGGGCGGTTCGCGTCTGGAACCCGAGTGGGTGAGCGTCCTAGCGGCGGCGCTGGTCTACTCCGGCGACATCGTGCTCGCCATCCCGGGCCGTAAATTCGACGCCACCGGCCTGCAGCAACTGGCCGCGACCGGCATGGACGAGCTGGTCCGCTTCAAGCACCTGGAGCAGCCGAAAGAATGGAACCTGCCCGCGCTCAAGGCCCTGTTCGAACTGCTCGGCATGATGCCTGGAATGGCCCAGCTCGTCACCCAGGGCAAGGACGAGCCGGTGCAGAACCTGCAACAGGCGGTGGGCAAGATCGTCAAGCGCATCGTTATGACCCAGCAGACCCTGCGCGAAGGGCTCTCCTTCTGGGGCAGCAATTTTTTAACCACGAATGAACACGAATCGACACTAATAGAAAATCCTATTTCGTGTTCATTGGTGTCTATTCGTGGTTCTCTTGAGGATGCGAAATCGTTCTTTGAATCGCTCCAGGCCTACTCCTCGCCGGGCAAACTGAAAAACTTCCGCTACAGCGCTCCCGAAGTGCTGGCCTTTGAGCCGGCCGTGAAGGCGCTCGATGAGTTGGACGCCCTGCGCGAGTTCATCATGGACCACAGCCCGACGGCGTCCTGGCTCTCTACCGCCGAGGCGGTGCTGCCCGCCGAGCATGACTGGGTGGATCGCATGAAGACCACCCGGCAGGACGTGCTGGATGCCCTCAGGCAGGCCGACCTGACCGAGCTGGCCAGCCAGTCCCAGGGCATCGGGGCCAAGCTGCAAAAGCTGAAGAAGGATTACACCGTCGCCTACATCGGCCTGCACACCAAGGCCCGGCTGGGCGTGAACGACGACAAGCGCAAGGCAGGCCTGCAGGGCGACCAGCGCCTGCAAACCCTGCTCAAACTGGCCGGTATCGACCTGATGCCCCGGCAGCAGCTCACCGATTACCAGAACCGCCTGGCCGCGCTGAAGAGCTGCTTCGCACTGACCGAGCAAAACCTCGACGCCTCGCCCATCTGCCCCCATTGCGGGTTCCGGCCCTCGGTGGAAACCGGTGCGGCGGCAGGCTCGCAGATGATCGACCAGATGGACGCCCAGCTCGACGCCATGGTGACGGCCTGGACCTCCACCATCCTCAGCAACCTGGAGGACCCGATCACCCAGGCCAACATGGACCTGCTGAAGATCGACGACCGTGAACCGCTGGAAGCCTTCATCAAATCGAAGGAACTGCCGGTGCCGCTGGACAGCAATTTCGTCCACGCGCTGAAGGAGGTGCTCTCCGGCCTGGTCAAGGTCACCATCAAGCCGCAGGAGCTGCAACAGGCCCTGCAGGTCACCGGCGGCCCGGCCACCCCGGCGGAGATGAAGAAACGCTTTGAGGCCTACATCGATCAACTCACCAAGGGCAAGGACCCGGCCAAGGTGCGGATCGTGCTGGAGTAGGATTTGAATATGGAAAGCGATGCCAACATGCTGGATTTCAATCGGCTGGTAACCACCATCCGGCAGGCCCATGATGAATTAGCCAGGCAGGCAAGCCGGGCGGTCAATATCAGCCTGACGCTGCGCAATTGGCTGATAGGCTGTTATATCGCCGAATATGAACTTCGTGGTTCAGACAGGGCAAGCTATGGAGATCGCCTGCTCGACCAGCTTTCGGAGGAGCTGCGTAGGCACAGAATAAGCAACACCGGACGCCGGCAGTTATACAGCTATCTGGCCTTTTACCGTGCCTACCCTCAGATTGTGCGGACGGTGCCCGCACAATCCCGCCATTTGCTTCCAAGAGACATTGACAGCCAAAAAGTGCGGACAGTGACCGCACAATTGGCTATTGCACCAGAAAAACTCCTCGAAAGCCTTTCCTACAGCCATTTCGACCTGATTGTAGCCCTCGAAGATCGCCTAAAACGCGCCTTCTACGAAACCGAGTGCATCCGTGGCAACTGGTCGGTACGCGAGCTGAAGCGCCAGATCGCCAGCCTCTACTACGAACGCTCCGGCCTCTCCCACAACAAGCAAAAGTTGGCGGATCTGGCGAACCAAAACGCTGAACCGCAAGCATCCATACTGAACATCCGTGATCCCTATGTCTTTGAGTTTCTTGGTTTGAAACCCAAAGAAGTGATGAGCGAATCCCATCTGGAAGACCAGCTCATCGAAAAACTCGAAGCCTTCTTGCTGGAGATGGGGCATGGCTTTTGTTTCGAAGCCAGACAGAAACGCATCCTGATCGGTGGTGAGCATTTCTTTGTTGATCTGGTTTTCTACCATCGCATATTGAAATGCCATGTGCTGGTCGAATTAAAGCTGGAACACTTCACCCACGAAAACATTGGCCAGCTTAATACCTATGTGAACTGGTATCGACAGCACATGATGACCGAAGGTGATAACCCTCCTGTCGGCATCCTGCTTTGCACAGACAAGAACCGCGCCCTGGTTGAATACGCTCTTGCAGGCATGGACAATAGCCTCTTTGTTTCCAAATACCTGCTGGAACTACCCAAAAGAGAAGAAATGCAGGCGTTTATCGAGCAGCAAGTGAAAGAAATCGGGGATGATAAATGAAAGAAACCAGTTTGTTCGACTCGCTGCTTGAAGAGCCCCAGAAGCCCTCCGGCCCGGTGACTTGTCTCGGCATGACGTTCGAGAACGACGAGGCCCGCCGCGCCCATTTCACCGAGGAGCTGCGCAAGAAGCTGCAGGACCCGGAGTTCCGCAAGATTGAAGGCTTTCCCATCGGCAGCGATGAGGACATCCTGAACCTGAGCGATCCGCCGTATTACACCGCCTGTCCGAACCCGTGGATCGCCGACTTTATCGCCGAGTGGGAAAAAGAGAAACCACGAATGAACACCAATAAACACGAATCAAATGAAAATAATTCGTGTGAATTTGTGTCCATTAGTGGTTCCAATTCTTATCACCGTGAGCCTTTTGCGACCGACGTGAGCGAGGGCAAGAATGACCCGATCTACAACGCGCACTCCTATCACACCAAGGTGCCCCACAAGGCCATCATGCGATACATCCTCCATTACACGCAGCCGGGGGATATCGTGTTCGACGGCTTCTGCGGAACAGGCATGACGGGTGTGGCCGCGCAGATGTGTGGTAATCGCGAAGTGGTGATGTCTCTCGGCTACCAGGTGAAGCCTGACGGAACCATTTTGCAGGAAGAGATCGATGAAGATGGCAAAAAGACATGGAAGCCATTTTCAAAGATTGGAGTGCGCCGGGTAATTCTAAACGATCTTTCTACTGCAGCCACATTCATCTCTTATAACTACAACAATCCTATAGACCCAAGTTTATTTAAAACTGAAACCAACCGAATTCTCAAGGAAGTAGAGAAGAAGTACGGTTGGATGTACGAAACTAGCCATAAAGACGGCCGAAAAGGAAAGATTAATTATGTAGTCTGGTCAGACGTATTTAGGTGCCCAGAATGTACTAATGAGGTTGTTTTTTGGGATGTTGCTGTTGATAGAGAAAACGGCAAAATAAGGGATGAATTTCCTTGTCCGAAGTGTAAGGCGCTATTGACGAAACGAAATGTTGAGCGCGCCTGGGAAACAAAGTTCGACCCGGGCACGAAATCCTCCGTCAGGCACATTAAACAAGCGCCAGTTCTAATTAATTACTCCATTGGAACAAGTCGCTTCGAGAAGGTCCTGGATGATGACGACTTTAAGAATATCGAAAAGGTCAATTCGACAAATATTCCTGAGTGGTACCCCGTCGAAGAATTACCAAAAGGGGACAAAACTGGAGAACCGACCAGAATAGGGATAACTCACTCCCATCACTTTTACACCGCATCCAGTCTCGCTTGGCTTTCTGCGTTCAGGGAAAAATGCCTGCGTCTCGATTATCGTTACCTTGTGCCTTTTTCGATGATCAACACGATAAGTAAGCTATACAGGTACAACGTAAAAAAACCAGATTATAAGGGCCAAGGTGGTGGCATTCTCACGGGCACGCTTTATGTGCCTTCATTGATTAGAGGTTTGAGTGCGTCCTCGTCTTACAAAAGAGGGCAAAGCCGACTTGGACGGATTTTTGAAGCGAACTCCCGCTTTAAAAAAGATTTCATTGTGTCGACCAGCTCATCGTCTGGTTTTCGCGCAGCCGATGAGTGCCTAGATTATGTGTTTATTGATCCACCTTTTGGTTCGAATCTTAATTATTCTGAACTCAGTTTTCTTTGGGAGTCTTGGTTGGGTGTAAAGACTAACGTTGCCCCGGAAGCAATCGAGAATAGAAGCCAAGGCAAAGGAGGCGCAGAGTACAGGGAAATTATGACTAAATGCTTCTGTGAAGCATACAGACTTTTAAAGCCGGGTAGATGGATGACGGTAGAGTTTTCAAATACAAAAGCATCTGTTTGGAATAGCATCCAAACGGCTCTTACTGAAGCAGGATTTATTGTTGCAAATGTTTCAGCTCTCGACAAAAAACAGGGA
This sequence comes from Gammaproteobacteria bacterium, assembly GCA_011389885.1. Classification (GTDB taxonomy): domain Bacteria; phylum Pseudomonadota; class Gammaproteobacteria; order Chromatiales; family Chromatiaceae; genus JABBTK01. The sequence continues at coordinate 44,997 of JAABTK010000011.1, forward strand.
AGCTTTAACGCTGTCACCAACACGACATCCGTTAAACAAGACCTCGTTATCTCAGCCTACAAACCCAATGACGGTTTTGAAGAGCGCTTCCAGAAAGAGGCGCAAACCGAAGAAGGCGTGTGGGATTTTGTCCGCACGCACTTAAAGTATCTACCGGTCACCAAACAACAGGGCGTTTTGCTGCTAATGGTGCCCGAACGCGACCCTCGCATCCTGTTCGACCAGATGATCGCCTTCTATGTCCGCAAGGGTTACCCGGTGCCGATCTCCAGCCAGGAATTTCAGATCGGGCTGGCACAACGCTTCATCGAACGTGACGGCATGTATTTCCTGCCGGACCAGGTGGCTGAATACGACCGCAAGAAGATGACCTCCGGTGCCCCACAGCAGCTTTCGCTGTTCGTCTCCGACGAGGCGTCCGCCATCCAATGGCTCCGCCAGCTCATCAAGGAAAAGCCGCAGACCTTCTCCGACATCAATCCGCAGTTCATGCAGCAGCTTGGCGGCTGGAGCAAGAACGAGGCCCAGCTCGACCTGCGCGAACTGCTAAACCAGAATTTCCTCTGCTATGACGGCAAAGGCGACGTGCCTGAGCAGATCCACGCCTACCTTTCCACCAACTGGAAAGAGCTGCGCAACCTGCCAAAGGATGCCCCGGCGCTGGTGACCAAAGCCCGTGATCGTTGGTATGTGCCCGATCCCAACAAGGCAGGCGACCTGGAGAAGCTGCGCGAGAAGGCGCTGCTCAAGGAGTTCGAGGAATACAAAGAGGTCAAAAAGAAGCTCAAGGTCTTCCGCCTGGAAGCGGTCCGCGCCGGATTCAAGAAAGCCTGGCAGGAACGCGACTACGCCGTCATCATTGCCGTGGCCGACAAGATCCCCAACAAAGTGCTGGAAGAGGATCCGAAGCTGTTGATGTGGTACGACCAGGCGGTTACGAGAATGGGAGGGGAGTGAACCACGAATGGACACGAATAAACACGAATTGTTTTTGAAGGAGGATGTGTTCCAGATCGTAAGATGTGCGATGGAGGTGTTGAACACGCTTGGACATGGCCTGCTGGAAAAGCCTTATGAGAATGCGTTGGTGGTGGAGTTCGGGCTTCGTGGTATCCCTTTTCAACAGCAGCCTCGATTCGATGTCATCTATAAATCGGTCAAGGTGGGCGAGTATATCCCCGATCTGATCGTTTTTGATCAAATCGTAGTCGATACCAAGACCATTGAAAAAATCACTGATGTGGAACGCGGACAAATCCTCAACTACCTCAAGATTACCGGACTGAAAGTCGGCGTGATTCTAAACTTCAAGCGCGCCAAACTCGAATGGGAAAGGCTGGTACTGTGATGAAATCACGAATGCACACGAAGAAATACGAATTTGAACCAAATGAAAATACATTAGTGTCCATTGGTGTTCATTCGTGGTTCTCCTTAGAAAAGGAGTGCCCATAATGTACGAAAACATTTCCGACCTGCTCAAACAAATTGCGCTGGGTGAAGACTCTGTTCTTGAACTCAAGGCAATGGAATTTAGCGGCAAAAAAGTTATCGGCCCGCACAAGGATGGCATGGCGGACGAACTGGCGGCCATGGCGAATACGGCATCCGGCATCATTGTTCTGGGGGTTGATGACGAGACCAAAGAGATTCGAGGAATACCGCCTGCGAAACTTGACATAGTTGAAGGCTGGCTTCGTTCCATTTGCAACGACTCGATTGATCCTCCACTCGATTGCGTCATACGCAAACTCATTGTGCCCGACCAACAAGGTGGTGAGAAAACTATCCTACGAATCGATGTGCCCCGCAGTCTGTTTATCCATAAAAGCCCTAATGGCTATTTCCGCCGCCTCGGTAGTTCCAAGCGCGAGATGAAACCGGATGTTTTAGCGCGGTTATTCCAGCAACGGAGTCAGGCGCGAATCATTCGCTTCGATGAACAGACGGTTCCGGGCACCTCTGTCAATGATCTGAATCCCAAACTATGGAACCAATTCCGGACGGTTATCTCCTCCAAAGCGGATCAGGAATTTCTCGAAAAGATGAAGCTGATTGCCAAAGACGATGACGGCGCCATGCGGGCAACTGTCAGCGGTATTCTGATGGCCTCGGACGCACCGGAGTATTTTATGTCCAGCGCTTTTATTCAGGCCGTTTGTTACCGAGGCGCCGAACGTAACGCAGCCTATCAACTGGATGCTAAGGACATCACTGGCCCGCTTGATGTTCAGGTGCGGGACGCCTGCAAGTTTGTGGAAAGAAACATGCGGGTCTTTGCCATCAAAGCGCCCAATCGGATCGAAACTCCCCAGTTTTCCATGAATGCGATATTCGAGGCGGTAGTCAACGCTGTCGCCCATCGGGATTACTCCATCTACGGTTCCAAGATTCGCCTGCACCTGTTTTCTGATCGGCTGGAAATCTTCTCACCCGGCGCGATCCCCAATACCATGACCATTGAAAGCATTTCAGAACGGCAATCGGCACGGAACGAATTAATTAGCTCCTTGCTGGCTCGTTGCCCTATGAATGTAGACGCCATAGGCAGTCAGCGGAACTTCATCATGGATAAGCGCGGTGAGGGGGTGCCGATCATCATCACGGAAAGTGAGAAGCTGTCGGGAAGAAAACCGGTGTACAGGCTTCTTGATGATTCTGAGTTGATGCTGACAATTTTTGCCGCACAACCACCCCATGGTGAGGACTGAACCACGAATGGACACTAATAAACACGAATCAGGCACGGACAGAAAATCAACAGTGTCCATTGGTGTTCATTCGTGGTGCTATTCGACCGTTCATAACAGCGCATGCAAGGTCATCGAAGAACAGACCTTGTGGGGGCAGACGGTGTGCCGTGTCTGGTTGCCGAACCAGGACGCGGTGGTGCGCGTGCCCCGCTCCGCCTTACGGCCGCTGAGTGCCGACCTGCAGCCGGAGATCGAGGCCGGGCGCATTGCCTATGTGGCCGCCGCAGCCAAGGTAGCCGAGGTGCTCGAAGGCAGCCTGTTCGGGAATGGCAGCGCCACCGAGGGCCATGTCTTGCTGGCTCCCATGGGGTCCAACGTCATTCCGCTGCCGCACCAGATCCACGCCTTGTCTCAGGCCATCTCCGGCGACCGCGTGCGCTACCTGCTGGCCGACGAGGTGGGTCTCGGCAAGACCATCGAGGCCGGGCTGGTCATGCGCGAGCGCAAGCTGCGCGGACTGGTGCGGCGGACATTGGTCGTCTCGCCGAAGGGAATCGCTACCCAATGGGTGGCGGAAATGCAGACCCATTTCAACGAACAGTTCCAGCTCGTGCTGGGCGACGACATCGGCGCCTTGCAGCGTCTGGCTCCCCAATTTGGGAAGAGCGCGGGCCAGCGGAGTTCGGCCTGGTCGATGTTTGATCAGGTCATCGTCTCCCTGGATTCGGTCAAACCCATGGACAAGCGGCGCGGCTGGACCGCCGAGCGCGTCGCCGAATACAACCGCAGCCGGTTCGAGGATCTGATTACCGCCGGTTGGGATCTGGTGATTGTGGACGAAGCGCACCGCCTGGGCGGCAGTACCGACCAGGTCGCCCGCTACAAGCTCGGCCGTGGATTGGCGGAAGCCGCGCCCTATGTGTTGCTGCTTTCGGCTACACCCCACCAGGGCAAGACCGATGCCTTCCATCGTTTGATGAGCCTGCTGGATGACGATGCCTTCCCGGATATGGACAGCGTCTCCCGCGACCGGGTGGCCCCTTATGTCATCCGCACCGAGAAGCGCAAGGCCATCGATGCCGACGGCAAACCGCTGTTTAAACCCCGGCGCACGCAGATGGCCCCGGTGGCCTGGGAGGGCCGTCAAAAACTCGAATGGGAGAGGATTGTTTTATGAAATCCATTTGTGTCCATTCGTGTTTATTCGTGGTTCAACCAGGAGGCAAGGGGTGAGTAGTTGGCGAGACGCCATCCTGAACGACTTTGTGCCCAACGTCAGCAAGCTGACCCTGGTCGCTGACCCGGATTGCCTGCTGACCGAGGAGAAGCTGGCGCTTGATTTGCGCGGGCGCGGCTTCGACCTGATCGAGTTCAATGACCCGGTCGAGTTCCGATACGCCTATGAATCCCAATACCGCTTGATTTGGGATCGCGGCGAACACACCGATCTGGTGGTGATCCTCCGCTTGCAGGATACGGAGCTGGAATCTCTGCCTTATGACCTGCTCCAGGCGGGCCGCAAGCTTTCATTCAATCTGGGGGATCTGTTCCCAACGCTCAGCTATCCGGTCATCGAGAAGCTCGACCGAAGCCTGCTGGACGCGCTTTTTGAGGCCCAGCGCAAGTCGCCGCCGGATCGCATGGGCGACAACGCCACCCAGGATTTCATCCTCCGCCATGTGTTCGGCATTGCGGCAGAACTCATTAAGGGCGAGGTGGAACTGCTTCGCGCCTTGCTGCGCCTGCATTACGGCAAGCTTCAGCTCCCGTTGATGCTGGCCGAGCGCCTGATCCAGGTGCTCAACGGCCATGCGGGGTTCAAGGCCTGGCCGCTGTCCGAAATTGTTCCGGACGATGAGGCCTTCTTCACCTTTTTGCAGGAACGCTGGCCGGTATTTTTGCGTGCGAAGTGCGGGGTTCGTGGTGCGAAAACCGAAGTCCGAGAACCTGAAACGCACCACGCATCGCGCACCGCGCACTTTCGCTATCCCGGCCCAGAACATCTCCCCTTCGATCATCAAGACATTCTCGTTTATCTCGACAATCTCTTCCTCGAAGGAAAACTGACACCTGTTGATGTGCCTGAAACGCACTCCGCACTCCGCACCTCGCACTACGCCTTTGGCGTGAGCGGCGTGGACGATGACGAGCTGCGGATCTCTCGCTTGTTTGGCCTTGTCGAGAAGGAGCTGCCCACTGCGGAAGCACGTTACTCGGACTGGACCGCCTTTGCATTGAAATGGGCCGAACTCTCTTCGTTGATTCATGACGAACCACGACTGAACACGAATGAACACAAATTGGAGAATAATCATTCGTGTGAATTAGTGTCCATTCGTGGTTCAGAATTCCTGGCTCTGCAGGGCAAAATCAATGATCTGTTTTATCAGTGGTTGGCGGCTCACTACTCCAGTCTGATCAACTTGCCGCCGACCCATCCGGCCATGCTGCACCATGTGCCGCGTCGCCTGGCTCGGGACGTCGAGGATTCCCGCAATAGCCGTGCCGCTTTGATCGTGGTGGATGGCTTGGCCCTGGATCAGTGGGTGACCATCCGCCAGCTTTTGCAAAAGCAGGACGCCAGTCTGGTCATGCGCGAATCCGCAACCTTCGCCTGGATTCCAACGCTGACCTCGGTATCGCGGCAATCGATCTTCTCGGGCAAGCCGCCGCTCTATTTTCCGTCATCCATTAACTCGACCAATAGCGAAGAGAAACTCTGGAAGCAGTTCTGGGAAGGCCATGGCCTGTCCCGGCTGGATGTCGCTTACCAGCGAGGTCTTGGGGACGGGGATGCTGCGGGCGTACTCGACTCCGTAATCCATCCCGGAAAGACCAAGGCGGTGGGGCTGGTCGTGGATAAAGTGGACAAGATCATGCACGGCATGCAACTCGGCTCGGCCGGGATGCACAACCAGATCAAGCAGTGGTGCCATGCAGGATTTCTTTCCGCGATGGTCGGTCAACTGCTGGATTACGGCTATGAGGTCTGGCTGACAGCCGATCACGGCAATATTCAATGCGAAGGCAAAGGACGCCCATCTGAAGGTGTGATTGCCGAGACCCGCGGCGAGCGGGTTCGTGTCTATCCCACGCCGGAACTCCGCGCTCAGGTGGCTGGGGCCTTTCCATTTGCCCACGAGTGGCAGCCGGTCGGGTTGCCAGCAGATTATTTCCCCCTGGTGGCCGGTGGCCGCGACGCCTTCGTGAAACCGGGAGATGCCATCGTAGGTCATGGCGGTGTAGCCATCGAAGAAGTCATTGTGCCCTTGGTGAAGTTTGAAAGGCGCACACGGTGATGGACGGCTTGAATAGAAATAGGCACCAAGTCATCGGCATCAAACAGACGATCCGTTTGGAGTGGATGCAGAAAACAGCCTATTTGCTGTTGGCCGGGCTTGACGCCAACACCATCCGCCAGGAGCTACATGGGTTCCTCGCTGACAGAAAAGGCAACGGCGCCGAAGGCAAACGAAGCGACCAGACCCGGATCTTTGTCGTCAGCAATCTGATGAAGATCTGGATCTCTCCCGACCCCGAGTTGATCCCATTCCGGGATGCCCAGCTTTCGTTTCTGCGAGAAAACCCGTCCATGGCCCTGGCGGTCCACTGGGGGATGATTTCGGCGGTCTATCCATTTTGGTTTAATCTCGCCCGGCAGACCGGCCGCCTGCTGGCCTTGCAGGATCAGGTGACGCAGACCCAGATTATCAATCGCCTCAAGGAACAGTACGGCGACCGAACAACGATAGGGCGTGAAGGACAGCGGGTGATCCGCTCCTTTGTCGCCTGGGGCGCCCTGAAGGATTCCAAGGCCAAAGGCTGCTATGAGAAAGCCGCCCCAGTGTGCATTGCCGAGCCAAACCTGGCCATCTTGATGCTCGAGTCCGCACTCCTGGCCACCCCAGAGGCCAAGGCTGCATTGGGGCTGCTGCTGAACAATCCCGCATTCTTCCCATTTCAACTCCCCGTAATGAGCGGTGACCTTGCATCTCAAAGGAGTCCCCGGATTGAACTGGTTCGCTATGGATTGGATGATGAGCTACTAGCCCTAAAATGATGCCCTTGTTGGATTAATGCAGCCCGCGCTCCTGTGATTGCGCCCGAACCGAAGTTGAGTCCGGAAGGCATGATTAACGCACAAATGAAAGGTCGATGGCCGCAGAACATCTGGGCCGTCAGCGCGGCCGGGGGGCCGGGGATGGTGGGTTACGGCGCACGGCAATGCGGGTGTTGAATTGGAGTTTCGCGGTTGGCGCGCCTAACGCACCCTACGCGGGCTGGGTGTCCTGTTCTTACATTTTAATTTTATACGCCCGCTGATTTTTCACAAACAGACAAGCTACAGCTCTACTTTTACATCACAGTATATCGTCTTAGTTTGATTCATCCATGAATGTTTGGTATTCGACCGGCCTGAAGGCCGTTTTACACGGGCGGGCCTACCGGCTTGCGTGCATTCTATCGCCTGTTTCCAGCTGTCTGTCCGGTACACTAGCGCATTCGTACCGCCCGAACAACACTAGTTTCGCACACAAAAACAAACCAAGTATTTTCGAGAGTTGGTTCGCCCTTTCCCGTGACCGCGTTCCGGGTGTACCGGTCCTCTCACTGCGGAATGTTGAACAGTTTTTGCCAAGGCTTAATCACCTTTAACGGGACCCTTCCGGCCGCTCCGGTTTCAGGATCTTTCTAAGCCGTTGTATCGCCTCTGGCATGTGCGCGAAGGCGTGGTCGCCGCCGGGGTAGGTCTGTATAGCCGCTTGGCCGCGGAAGATGCCGGCGGCGATGCGGTAGTCGATCACTTCGTCGCCTTCGTCGAGCAGGACGGTGATGGGCGTGCGGTCGGCGCCGGGGGGCACGGCGTAGGGGTGGGTGGCTTGCGCCAGCTCAAGCGTGAGCCGGTAGCGTTCGCCGGTGGCGGTGACGCGTTCCCCCAGGTGCCGCGGCAGTAGTTCCCAAGGGCGCAGTGCGGGGTTGATTAGCACCAGGTGACTGAAATCCAGTTCTTGCGCCAGGTAACGGCCGTAGTAACCGCCCATGGAGCTGCCCACCACCACGGCATGCGTCAAAGCGGCGTCCGATAGCCGGGCGCGCAATGCGGCCACTGCCGCCGCCGGCCGGTGGGCGGGGTAGCTGGGGCTGAACACGGCTGCGGCCCCGAAGGCCTGACGCAGCTTGTCGGCCTTGGCCGAGGCGCCGCTGCTGTCGAGGCCGTGCAGGTAGACTAGGCGGGTCATTCGGCCAGGCCCCGGGCCTGCATCTCCGCTTGGTGCAGGCGCTGCTCTTGTTCGGTATAGCGGATGACTTCGCGGGTCTGGTGCAGCACCTCGCGGCGCAGCTCCAGCTCTTTTTGCGCGCCATCCGCCGGACGCGGCGGGGCCTCGGGTCCGCAGCCGCCGAGCAAGAGGCCGTAGAGCAACACGCCGCCGCACAGGGGCCGGGCTCGGAGACCGCAGAATCGGCGGGGTCGGTCTTTTGTTTGTGCGTGCTGAATCATCCGCGAACGCCCCCGACGCCCGCGGCGGGGTGGGCCGCCGACGGCGTCTTGTGATCGGAGATCGGCCCGATGGGCCGCGCCCTGGCCGGGCATCCCCGCTGCCGGGGCCTGCCGCGGGCCGGGCGCGCCTTATGCCGGGCCGCATGAGGCGATTGTAGCGGGCTGTGCGCCCGGGGCAAGCGCCGAGCGCGTGGCCGGGCCGCCCATCGCCATTGGTGAAAGAGGCGCGGGGGCGGTATCATTGGGGCTTCCGCCGCATCCTTTGCTACCCGTATAGACCTGTGCAACCGATATTGAAGGCCTTTTTCGATCTGTGTCGCTTCCGACTCGGTCCCCAGGACCTGCCGGCTTCGATTATTTTGCTGTATTTCAGCATCCTGCTGAGCTTGGTCACGAGCCTGGCCGCGCTTTCGATCAGCGGCGTGCCGGTGGCGAGCTACATGCTGGGCGACCTGCTCGACCTCTTGCTGGCGGGGACGCTGCTGTATTTCGCCCTGAGGCTGACCGGCGGCGGCCCGCGCTTTGTTCAAAGCTTCACCGCCTTGGCGGGCTGTGACGCCCTGCTGCAACTATTGAGCCTGCCTGCATTGCTGCTGTTGAGCACCGCGGAGCCCGGCCAATCGTTGCACGACCTGGGGGTGTTGCTGCTGATCGGGCTGCTGGGCTGGAGCCTCGCGGTGGCTGCGCATATTTTACGCCATGCGTTTGAGGTCCGCTTCGGCTTCGGGCTGTTAATCGCGATCCTCTATTTCATTTTGATTAGCGGCCTGACCGCCAAGCTGCTCGGGGGCCCCTGAATGCATCTGCATATCCTCGGCATCTGCGGCGCCTTTATGGGCGGCATCGCACTGTTGGCGCGGGCCCTGGGGCATCAGGTCAGCGGTTCCGACGCCGGCGTCTATCCGCCGATGAGCAAGCAACTGGCGGCCGCGGGCATTCGCTTAATGGAGGGCTATGAGTCGGCCCATTTGGAGCCGGCCCCGGACCTGGTGGTGGTGGGCAATGCGCTCTCGCGCGGCAATCCGGCGGTGGAGGCGGTGCTGAACCGCGGGCTGCGCTACACCTCCGGCCCGCAATGGTTGGCGGAGCATGTGCTGGCCGAGCGCTGGGTGCTGGCGGTGGCGGGCACCCACGGCAAGACATCCACCGCCAGCCTGCTGGCCTGGCTGTTGGAGGACGCGGGGCTGAAGCCGGGTTTTTTGATCGGCGGCGTGCCGCAGAATTTCGGCCTCTCGGCGCGCCTCGGGGAAACGCCGTTTTTCGTTGTGGAGGCGGACGAGTACGACACCGCCTTTTTCGACAAGCGCTCCAAGTTCGTCCACTACCGGCCCCGCACCCTGGTGCTGAACAACCTGGAGTTCGACCATGCGGATATCTTTGACGACCTGGCAATGATCCAGCGCCAATTCCACCATTTGCTGCGCACGGTTCCCGGCAATGGTAAGGTCATCGCCCCCTGCGCGGACGCGGCCTTGGAGCAAGTGCTGGCGATGGGCTGCTGGACGCCGGTGGAGCGCTTCAGCCCCGATGATGATGCATCCGCCGCCTGGTCGGTGGCCGAGTGTGCGCCGGATTGCAGCCGCTTTCGGGCCCGCTGTGAGGGCCGGCTGCTGGATCCCGCAAGCTGGTCGCAGCCGGGGCGGCATAACCTGGCCAACGCCCTGGCCGCGCTGGCCGCCGCCCGCCATGCCGGGGTGCCGCCGCGGGTGCTGATCGAAGGCCTGCGGGGCTTTCGCGGGGTGCGCCGGCGGATGGAATTGCGGGGCGAGGCCGGCGGGGTGCGGGTGTTTGACGACTTCGCCCACCACCCCACCGCCATCGCCGCTACCCTGGAGGGGCTGCGACGCCAGGCGACCGCCGGGCGCATCCTGGCGGTGCTGGAGCCGCGCTCCAATACTATGCGCCTTGGGGTGCATGCAGAGCAACTGCCGGCGGCCCTGGCCGGCGCGGATGCGGTCTGGCTGTATGTGCCGCCGGCGTTGGGCTGGGATCCGCGTTTGGTCTTCGGGGCCGAGGACTCGGGCGCGGTCTTCTGCGCCGAGATCGGCGACATCGTGGCGCAGGTTGCGCAACAGGCCCGCCCGGGCGACCGCGTCGTGGTGATGAGCAACGGCGGTTTCGGCGGCATTCACGACAAACTGCTGGCGGCCCTGCGCGGCCGCTTCGGCGACGCCTCCGCATGAACCCCAGGCCGATCACCCTGGCCCTCACCGGGGCCTCGGGCAGCGCCTACGGGTTGCGGGTCCTGGACTGCCTGCTGCGGCTCGGCCGGCCGGTGGACCTGCTGCTGTCGGACGCCGCGCAGATCGTAATCGCCACCGAGACCGAGTGGCGGCCGCCGTCCGATCCGGCCCTAATCGGGGCCTATTTCGCCGACCGCCTTCATGCCGACCCGGGGCTGCTGCGGGCCTTCGGTCGCCACGACTGGATGGCCCCCGTGGCCAGCGGCTCCAACCCCAACGCGGCCATGGTGATCTGCCCCTGCTCCGGGGGCGCGACCTCGGCCATCGCCGCCGGCGCCAGCGACACCTTGATTGAGCGCGCGGCCGACGTCATGTTAAAGGAAAATCGGCCCTTGATCCTGGTGGTGCGCGAAACCCCTTTGTCCGCGATTCATCTCGAAAACCTGCTCAAACTGGCCCGCTTGGGGGTCACCGTGATGCCCGCATCACCCGGCTTCTATCACCGCCCGCAACGCGTGGAGGACTTGGTGGATTTCATCGCGGCCCGGGTGTTGGATCACCTGAATGTGGAGCATGATCTGATTCAACGATGGGGGGAGCCCTAGGCGGTCGCAAACGGGCCGTTATTGAAGCGAGGGGTTTCCTGGTTTTTGGGGTGGGCCTCCGGCATAGAAGGCGTGCCCGTTTTTTGCGCCAAGCGCAAAGAAGCAAAGGTTTTCCTTTGCGCCCTTTGCGTCTTGGCGAGACAGAGGGCCTTGGCTGCCGACCTACTGGCGCCGGGAATAGGGTGCGCCGAGGGACGAGGGGCATCGCTTGGACGCGTGAGGGGCCGACGCAGAGCGGGGCATTGAACCGCGCATGGACGCGAATACTCGCTTCGCTACAGGCGGAACCTGCCGCGTCTTGCGGGTGCGCGACTAGAAGCGAGTGATGCGCCTGCGCTCAAATAACGGAAACAACGCCATTCAGGAACGCAGAGGGCGCAGAGGGGGTTTTGCTTGCTCGCCCCCGCGGTCCGCTAGTCCCCAGGCTCCAGCTTCCCGCGCCGTTCGGCAAGCTAGCGCTTGCGAGACAGGCATTCCCAACGAAGCCTTGGGAACGAGCATGGAATCGTAATACCTCTCTGCGCGCTCTGCGGTTCTCCGCATGCTCTGCGTTCCGAGGGCGCCTGGGTTGTTTCCGATACTCAGGCGTGGCGGTATTAGGGTCTGGTAACCCGAAAGCCGGAGAGTCCGAAAACCGCGGAAATCGGCTGGTTTCGACTGCCTAGGGGGGGGCCCCTGGGACAGAACCGGTCTAAAAGGCTTATACTGAAGGCCCCTGTCACGGCAGGGGCGAGTTCTGATTATAGAAGGTGGCGCCTGCAAATGAATCCAGAAGACGATCAAGACAACCCGTTACGTCGCAAACACCCGCGGACCCCGCATGTGAGCCGGCTGCACATCCTGCTCCCGGGCGAGGCGGAAACCCCGGAGGATCTAATGGGCTCTGTGGTGGACGTTTCACCGGAGGGGCTGGGGGTGCTGACATCCAAGGCCATCCCCGATGGTCACACGGTGCAGGTGGTGATGGACGGCCCGTCGCTGGGCCTGCCGGTAAACCTCCGGGGCACGGTCCGCTGGTGCAAGGACGAGGGCGAAGACACCTACTTCCTGGGCATCCGACTGCACGAGGAAGAGCTGCCCCTGTGGCACGACATCCTCTTGGATACGGTGTGATGGGGGGCCATAACGGCTCTCAGAGGCGCAGAGCAGGCGGAGAACCGCAGGGGGCGCAGAGAAGAAAGGTTTTTTCTTGGCGCCCTTTGCGTCTTGGCGAGAGAGGGCCTTCGTTGCCGATCGACTCGCGCAACGAATAGGCTGCGCCGAGGAACGCGGCGCATCGCTTGGACTCGCGCGCGACCAAGGCGAAGCGGGCCATTGAACCGCGAATGGACGCGAATACTCACTTCGCTACAGGCGGAATCTAACAGGCCTTGGGGGGCGTGACTTGCAACGGGGAGGGAACCCTTCGTGCAGCCAACCGCCCATGGGCGCCCCGGCGGTTTTTAGCCAATACCCTCTCTGCGGTCCGCGGTACCCTCTGCGTTCCTAAAAACCGTTGTTTCCGTTATTGGTGCGCGGCTGCACTAGGGCAACGGATCCAGAAAAACCAAGCGGTCCCCCAGGGCCACGCCGTTGCGCAGGAACCAGCCGTGCGTCATCTCCAACGCATAGACCGCCGGCCCCGGGGAGCGATGAATCCGCCGCCCGTCGTCCGGCGCCATCTCCGCCACCGCCAGCAGGCGCCCCTGGGAGTCGAAAAAGCCGGCATCCAGCGCCAGCGGGGTATCCTTCATCCACAGTCGGATAATCTGCGGCTCGGGGAATACCAGCAACATCCCGGCATCCGCGGCCAGGGCCTGGCGATGCATCAAACCGCGCCGCCGGGCGGCGGGGGTGGCCGCCACCTCGGCGCTTAGCACGGCCCCGCCGAGCCGCAGCCGAATCACCGGCGGCTCGCCGCGGACCGGCCACATGGCCAGCCCCAGAAGAACCACGCACAGTAGCCCGCCCAAGGCGAGCAGGGGATCTCGAGCGGCCGACTTCATGCGCCAAGGGCCGCGCTATTCCCCGGCGATGGTCAGCCGGTCGATCAGCCAAGAGCCGGTGCGGATATTGCCGGGGCGGTTGGTATCGCAGCCCACCGCTTGCAGGCCCATGAAGATGTCCCGCAGGTTGCCGGCCACGGTGATCTCCTCCACCGGGTATTGAATCTCGCCGTTCTCCACCCAATAGCCCGCGGCGCCGCGGGAGTAGTCGCCGGTGACGATGTTAATCCCCTGCCCCATCATCTCGGTGACCACCAGGCCCGTGCCCATCGCCTTCACCAAGTCATCGAAGCCCTTATCACCCGACTGAATCTTTAGGTTATGCACCCCGCCGGCGTTGCCGGTGGTCTGCATGCCGAGCTTGCGCGCCGAATAGCTAGAGAGCACATAGCCCTGAAGCACGCCCTCGGCCACTAGGTCCCGCGGTTTGGTGGCCACGCCCTCGCCGTCGAAGGGGGTGCTGCCGATGCCGCGGGGCTGGAGCGGATCTTCGGAGATGCGCACGAAGTCGGGGAAGATCCGCTGACCCAAATGGTCCAGCAGGAACGAAGACCGGCGGTAGAGCGCGCTGCCGCGCACCGCGCCCACCAGGCAGCGCAGCAGGTTCACCGCCATCTCGGGCTCGAACAGCACCGGGGCCTCGCGGGTGGAGAGGCGGCGGGCCCCCAGCCGGGCCACGGTGCGCTCGCCGGCGCGGCGGCCCACCGCCTCGGGGGAGTCCAGCCGCTCGGGCAGGCGGTCGCTGCTGTACCAATAGTCCCGTTGCATGGCGCCGTCTTGCGCCCCCACCACCGCGCAGCTCAGGCTGTGGCGGCTGCTGGGATAACCGCCCACGAAGCCGTGGCTGTTGCCGTAGACCTGAAGGGATTCCTGGCTGTTGAAACTGGCCCCGTCGCTGTTGGTGATGCGCGGGTCCACCGCGCGCGCCGCCGCCTCGCAGCGTAGGGCCAGCTCCACCGCCTGATCCGGGTTCACCGCCCAGGGGTGGTGGAGGTCCAGGTCCGGCCAGTCCTTGGCCATCAGCTCGGCGTCCGCCAGACCCGAGGCGGGGTCCTCGTTGGTGTAGCGGGCGATCTTGCAGGCCGCGCGCACCGTCTCGCGGATGGCGTCCAGGGAAAAGTCCGAGGTGCTCGCCGTGCCCTTGCGCTGACCGAAATAGACCGTGACGCCCAGGCCGTTGTCGCGGGTGTGCTCGATCGTCTCCACCTCGCCCATGCGCACGTCCACCGACAGGCCGGCGTCGCTGCTCACCCCCGCCTCGGCCGCACTGGCCCCCTGACTGCGGGCCTCGCTCAACAGGTCGGCCACCATCTGCTCCAACCGCGCCTGACGTTGCTTGATTTGTTCGGGATCCTGCATGATTCGCCTTTTTGTTTAGAAGCCTTGCCACGGAGGCACAGAGGGCACAGAGAGAACGAAGGCTCCGGGTTTTCGTTTGGAGGTCGAGGCTTTTTAGCCGGGCCGAGTTCCACCCCAGCCCGGCTAGAGCCTTAACCTCCGCCGGGATCGCCTTGAAGCCGATTCAAACCCCGTGTTCTCTGTGGCTCTGTGGCAGAAAAAAATCAAACCCCGGTGCCGCCCACGGTGAGCTGGTCCACCTTTAGGGTGGGCTGGCCCACGCCTACGGGGACGCTTTGGCCGTCCTTGCCGCAGGTGCCCACGCCGCCGTCGAGTTCCAGGTCGTTGCCCACCATGCTGACCTGGGTCATCACCTCGGGGCCGTTGCCGATCAGGGTGGCGCCCTTCACCGGGCGGGTGATCCGGCCGTTTTCGATCAGGTAGGCCTCGCTGGCGGAGAACACGAACTTGCCCGAGGTGATGTCCACCTGGCCGCCGCCGAAGTTCACCGCATACAGCCCCCGGTCCACCGAGGCGATGATCTCCTGCGGGTCGCTGTCGCCGGGCAGCATAAAGGTGTTGGTCATGCGCGGCATGGGCAGGTGGGCGTAAGACTCGCGGCGGCCGTTGCCGGTGGCGGCCACGCCCATCAGGCGGGCGTTTAGCCGGTCCTGCAGGTAGCCCTTCAGCACGCCCTTTTCGATCAGCACATTGCGCCGGGTGGGGGTGCCCTCGTCGTCGATGTTCAGGGAGCCGCGGCGGCCCTCCAGGGTGCCGTCGTCCACCACGGTGCAAACCGAGGAGGCCACCTTTTCGCCCAGCCGGCCGGAGAAGGCGGAGGTGCCCTTGCGGTTGAAGTCGCCCTCCAGGCCGTGGCCCACCGCCTCGTGCAGCAGCACCCCGGGCCAGCCGGGGCCCAGCACCACCGGCATGGTCCCGGCCGGGGCGTCCACCGCCTCCAGGTTCACCAGGGCCTGGCGCACCGCCTCCCGCGCATAGCCCAGGCCCCGCTCTTTGTCCAGGAAGAAGCTCAGCTCTTGCCGCGCGCCGCCGCCGGAGGAGCCCTGCTCCCGCCGCTCGCCCTGCTCCACGATCACGCTGACGTTGCAGCGCACCAACGGGCGCACGTCCGCGGCCAGGGCGCCGTCGGAGTTCACCACCAGCATCATGTCGTGGGCCGCCACCAGGGAGCAAATGACTTGATTCACCCGCGGGTCCTGGCGCCGGGCCTCGGCGTCCAGGGTGCGCAGGAAGTCGATCTTCTCCGCATCGCCCAGGGTCTCCAGCGGATTGATGGGGGCGTACAACTTATGCCCCCGGGCCCTATTTCCCACCGCCACCCGCCCCTCGGCCCCGCTGCGCACGATGCTGCGGGCGGTGCGGCCCGCCTCCAGCAGGGCGTTCAGGTCGATGTCGTCGGTGTAGGCGAAGCCGGTCTTCTCGCCGCTCACCACCCGCAGCCCGGCCCCGCGGTCGATGGAATGGGCCCCCTCCTTGATGATGCCGTCCTCCAGCACCCAAGACTCCAGCCGGCTGGCCTCGAAGTAGCAATCGGCCGCATCCACCCCCTGGCCCAGCATTTGATCCAACACGCGGCCCAGCTCGGCCTCTCCCAGTGCGGCGGGTTCCAACAGGGTGCTCTTGGCGATCTCGAAGGCGTCGGTCATGATTCCTCGGTTTTCGGTAACGGTTGGGTTTCAGATAAGTTGCGGATGTTGGGAAAGGTTTCAAGTTTTTAGTGTTTAGTGTTTAGCGAGGGTGCGTTAGCCCCGCGGTTGTTCCTGCTTCCATGCCTGCGGATATCGCAAGCCTCGATGACCTGAACGCCCGCGAATCATGTACGCGGGGCGTAACGCACCACCGGCGGCGGAAGGTGCGTTACGGCGCGCGAAGGCTAGTGCATATCCGAAATGCCGTGCCCGCGCGCCTAACGCACCCTACGGATTCTGGTTCCCAGGCTCTGCCTGGGAACCCGGTCCGGGCGGCTCTGCCGCCCGAGGCCCTTTCGGCAAGCAGAGCTTGCCCCACCGCGTTCCCAAGGGGACCTTGGGAACGAGCGAACGCACCAGCCGGCGGCGGAAGGTGCGTTACGGCGCGCGCAGGCTAGTGCATATCCGAAATGCCGTGCCCGCGCGCCTAACGCACCCTACTGACATCTTATTTGCCGATGCAACAGGCTCGGAAAGGCGCTGCGGGTGTTGTGCTGGCTGGCCTGGTCGATTTTGCCTACGACCACGCCGGCGCCGCGGGGGCGGTGGTCTAGGATGTTGCCCCAGGGGTCTACGATCATGCTGTGGCCGTAAGTCTCGCGGCCGTTCATGTGGTAGCCGCCTTGGGCGGCGGCGACGACGTAGCTAAGGTTTTCGATCGCGCGGGCGCGGACCAAGGCTTCCCAGTGGGCCTTGCCGGTGATGGCGGTGAAGGCGGCAGGGAGGACGATCATTTCCATGCCTTGGTCGAGCATCTTGCGGAAGAGTTCGGGGAAGCGCAGGTCGTAACAGACCGCCACGCCGAGCTTGCCGAAGGGGGAGTCCACCACCACGGCTTGGTTGCCCGGTTGGATGGTTTGGGACTCTACATAGCGCTCTTCGGTGCCCGGGAGGTGTACGTCGAATAGATGGATTTTGTCGTAGCGGGCCACGCGCCGGCCCTGGTCGTCGTAGATCAGGCAGGCGGCGCGCATGCGGTCGGGCTGGTCGGCCTCCAGCGGGATGGCGCCGCCCACCAGCCAGATGCGGCGGCGCTTGGCCATTTGCGCGAGGAACCTTTGCAGCGGCCCTTCGCCGTCGCGCTCACGCAGGTCAAGCATCTCGGCGTCGCGCTTGCCCATGAACGCGAAATTCTCCGGCAGCACCACTAGGCCGGCGCCGGCCTCGGCGGCCTCGGCCACCAGCTTTTCCGCCTCCAACAGGTTGGCCTCCACGTTGGGGCTGGTGGCCATTTGCACCGCGGCTACGCGTTTCGGGTTTTCGGTCATCATTCGGGGCCTCGACTACCTGTCCTATGGATAACCCACAGAGGATACCACTAACCTGTGCGGCAAAAAACGAGGCCGCTGCCGATGAATTTAGGTATGGCGGTTCTGCGGGCGGCCGGCGGGTTATGGTTGCGGCCCTGCGTCGGCCCTTACGGCGGCGGGCTTGTCGATTTGGACCACATCGGGCTCGGCCCAGGGGCCGGTGATCCGATAGCGGGTGGCGGATAGGTTGTCCACGTCGTCGCCAATCATCTTTTGCGCCAAGAACAGCGCGGCCCCCACGGCGGGTCCGCCGGCAATGGCCCCGGCAATGGGCAAGGAGGAGGAGAGGTTGGCCACGACGATGGCGGTTTGGTCGAAGGTGCGATGAATTAGGTCGGTTTGGCCGGTGATGCCGATCTTCACCGCCGGACCCTCGATGGCCACCCCCTCGGTGACCGCGACGCCGTCGGCCAGGGTGAAGCGCCCCTGCATGGACTCGAAGCCGAGCCCCTTGCTCAGCAGGTCGCTGAAATCGAGTCGCAGGCGGCGTTGAATGGCCCCCAAATTGAGCAGGCCGAACACCCGTCCGATGCCGGGCCTGGCCTCCAGCAGGCTGCCGCTGCCCACCTCGAAGCTCAACTCGCCCGCGGCCCGGGCCAGGCGCCAATCCTGCGGTCCGCCGGGCCAGGTCAAGTCCAGCGTCGCCTCCGCGGGGGCCTTGTCCACGCCGACGGCGAAACCCAGTTTTTGCAACAGCCCGCCCACCCCGGGGGTCTGCATGGCCAATTGCAGCCGGGTCTCGCCAGGGGCGCCGGTGGCCAGCCAATGCCCCGAGCCGTCAACGGTCAGCGGGGCGCCCCGCAGGCTGATGCGCTGCACCGCCAGCCCGGCGCCCACCCGGGAGGCCTCCAGCTCCAGGCGGCCAAAGGGATGGCCGTTGATGTTCAGGCGTTCGAGCACCAGGTCGAATGCGGGCAGATCGCGGGGGTCTTGCCCCGAATAGGGCGGCGGCGGGACGCCTTGGGCAGGCCTTTCGGGGCGGTCGTCCTCGGGCGCCAGGCGCAGATCCCAATGCTTGGCGCGGACCTCGACCGGGGCCTCGCGGCCCGTCCAGTCCACCCGCGCCTCCAGGCGATCGCTCAGGAGATGCCAGCGCAGGCCCGCGGCCAAGGGCTCGGTCCGCAGGGATAAGCCGCGGTAGTCCTGCCCCCCCAGGCGTACTCGCCCTAGGTCCAGCGCCACCCGCCGAATCGCCGGCCAGGCCCCGGCGGCGGGGTCCTGGCCGCCGCGGGCGAGCCAGGCGTCGAGGTCCAGCTCGGGCAGTTCGCCTTGCACCACCAGGCCCGGCTCGGCGGGGACCGCGACGGACCCGCCGCCGAACCGCAGCTCGGCCCCGGCGAGTTCCGAATCGCCATTCGCTGCGCTGCGCAACAGCAGGCCGGCGCGCACGAGTTCGCCATAGCGCAGGCGCAGCGGGAGCCGATCGGGCGCGACCTCAAGCTCCAGCTCCAGCGCCCTGCGCTGCTGGGCGGTCTTGCCCAGGGGCGGCGGCAGGTCCAGGGCCAGCCCGCGGAGGTCGCTGGCGACCTGCAAGCGCACCGGGGCCGCCGCGGCGGCGTCCAGCGGCGGGACTTCCACCTGCACCGCCAATGGCGCCGCGCCGGACGCGAAATCCAGCCCCAAGCGCGGAAAACGCGCCCGCAGCGCCTCGGCCGAGGCCTCGCCGGTGAGGGTCAAGCGGGTGGCATTGCCCTGCTCCGGCAGGCTGTGCAGGGCCAGGGTCAACGGCACATCGAACAGGCGGCCGCGGATGCCTTCGCCCTGCACGCCTTTAAGATCGAAGCGAATGTCCCCGTCCAGGGCGTCGAGCCGCAGGTCATGCTCGGCCAGCGTGAGGCTGGAGTTGCGCAACCCTACGCGGCCGTTCAGCCGATAGCCATCGCCTTTGCGCAGCGGCACCGCCAAGTCCAGGTCCAACAGGCTGGGACCGGCGCCGCGCAGGCGCTCGGCCAGCGGGCCGAGCCTGTTGCGCAGCGGGGTCTCCCCCAGCAGCCGCAGCTGATCGCCCAGGGGACCGCGGGCGCGGCCTTCGATACGCACCGCGGAGCCGCGGGCCAGGTCCTCGATCCGCGCCCGCAGATCCTCCACCCGGGTGTCGTAGATGCGCGCCTGGGTGATGTCGGCCTCGAAGCGGTTGTTTACGAAGCGCGCCCGGCCGGCGATCTCCCGCAGCTCCGGCCAGCCGTCCTGGTAATGCAGCCGCATGTCTTCGACCTCGAAGGCCGCCTCGAAACGACCGCTGCGGGTGCGGCTGAAGGCGAAATCCCGCAGCGGGCCGCGCACCACGCAGACCCCTTCCGTGACCCGCCCCGAGAGGATGCCGCGGTCGAGCCATGCGACCAACCGCGGATGCATAATGCCGGTGGGCAGGTAGTTGCGCACGGCGGAGATATCGCCGCGATCGAAGCGGGCTTGCAGATCCAGCACCGGCGAGGCCGCCGCATCCGCCGGAATCTCCAACCGCATCCGCGTTCGGGTGCGCAGGTCGGCGTTTTCCGCCCGCAGGTCCGGCGCCCGCAGCCGCCAGCCGCCCTCCGCCCGACGCGCCAGGGTGAGCGAACCGGTGACCCGCCGAAACCGCAGCGGCTCCCGAAACAGCTCGGCGAACTCCACCGCCAGATTCTCGCTGCGCAGGTCCAGCTCCACCCCGTCGGGGCTGGCGAACAACTCGCCGCGCAGGTTGCTAATGCCGGGAACGCGCCCGAGGGGGGCGATATGCAACGGATCCATGCCGGCCCACAGGGCCCAATCGTGCGCGCCCGCGGAACCCTTCAGATGCAAGCGCGGATTGACCAGCAGGCCGCGCGGATCCAACGCCTCCAGCGCCTTGAGGCGGGCAGCGTCGAGGCCGGGCGCAAACACCGCCAGGCGCACCAAATCGGCCACCGGCAGCGAATCCGCGGCGGCCGCCAGGTCGAGGGCGCCGGCGGCCTCGGCATAGCGGCCGGCCACGCCCAGCCCCTCGGGGGCCTGCCACACGCCGTGCCGCCACAGCGCCACGTCCTCGACATCGAATCGCCAGCCGTGTTCGAGCCGCCGCCAGCGCAGGCGCCCGCTCACGCCGTCGAGGTTCAGCAGCCGCTCGTCATCCGTCCCGGGGAAGCGGCGCCGCAGCCGCAGCGCCTCCGCCCCGGCCTGGCCTTGCAGGGCGGTCAGGCGCCCGTGCTCCAGGCTGGCCCAGGCCTCCAGCCCGCCCGCCCCCTGGTCCACCGCATAGCCCGCCGGCAGGTAGGGGCCGAGCAGCGCGCCAATGGGGATCATCGAGGCCCGGGCGTACAGCTCGCCCCGCCAGTGCAGCGGCAACGCCAAGGGCCCGCGGATGTCTGCAGACAGGCTCAAAAGCCCGCTCTCCATCCGTAGCTCGGCATCGGCCTGATGGCGTTGACCATCCGAGCGAAAGCGCGCCTGGGTGATGACCAGCCGCTGCGGCTTGGCGGCCGCATCCCAGCGGTCGTCGAACCGCACCCGGCTCTCGCTCAAGCGCACCTCCCGCGGCGGCGCCATCCAGCCGCCGCCGAGCCCGCCGCCGCGCTGCAAGGCCTCCAGGCCCGGAATGGACAGGACGCCGTCGATCTGCCTTCTGAGGGTCAGCCGGGCGCCGGCGAGGCGCACCCGGCTCGGCGACAGGGCGCGGGCGCGAAGGCTATCGAGCAGCCCCACGTCCACGCCCAATAACTCCACCTCCAACAGCGGGGCGCCGCCCTCCCCCAGCACCGCGAGATTGTGCAGCACCAGCTCGGGGCCGAAGCCGCGCATCTCGGCGCTAATCCAGCCGATTTCCACCGCATGCCCCAGCATGGCGCTCGCCCGGTTTTCGAGTTGCGCCCGCAGCCCGTCGGCATGGGGCAGCAGCAGCCGCGCCACCGCGAATGACAGGCCCGCCGCCAGGGTCAGGCCGATCAGCAGCAGCCAGAGAGACCGCAGCAGGCGCTTAGTCAGACGGATCATCGGGGTTTAGATCAGCACCACGTCATAGTGTTCCTGGGTGTATAGGGCCTCGGCCTGAAACTTGATGGTCTTGCCGATAAAGGCCTCCAGCTCCGCCAGGTTGGCCGATTCCTCGTCCAGCAGCCGGTCCACCACCTCCTGCGAGGCCAGCACCAACAGCGTTTCCACGTCGAACTGGCGGGATTCGCGCAGGATCTCGCGAAAGATTTCGTAGCAGGTGCTCTCCGCGGTCTTCAGCGAACCGCGCCCGCTGCAGCAGGGGCAGGGCTCGCACAGGATGTGCTCCAGGGATTCGCGGGTGCGCTTGCGGGTCATCTCCACCAGGCCCAGGCTGGACACCTCGGAGATCTGGGTCTTGGCGTGGTCCCGGGCCAGGCACTTATCCAACGCCCGCAGCACCTGGCGCCGGTGTTCGGCGTCGATCATATCGATGAAGTCGATGATGATGATGCCGCCGAGGTTGCGCAGCCGCAGCTGACGGCAGATGGCCTGGGCCGCCTCCATGTTGGTCTTGAAGATGGTCTCTTCGAGGTTGCGATGGCCGACGAAGGCCCCGGTGTTGACGTCGATGGTGGTCATGGCCTCGGTCTGATCCAGGATCAAATAGCCGCCGGACTTCAATTCCACCTTGCGCCCCAGGGCCTTTTGAATTTCGTCCTCCACCCCGTAGAGGTCGAAAATCGGTCGCTCCCCCGGGTAATACTCCACGCGGGAGGTGATTTCGGGGATGAAGCTCTCGGCGAACTCGGTGGCCTTTTGCCAGGTCTCGCGCGAGTCGATGCGCACCTTTTCCACCTCGGTGCCCACTAGGTCGCGTAGTGCGCGCACCGCCAGCGGCAGGTCCTCGTGCAGCCGTTGCGGGGCCGCGGCCGCCTTGCGCCGCTCCTGCACCGAGCCCCACAGGCGGGTCAGGAACTGCATGTCGGAGCCCAGCATTTGATCCGCCGCCCCCTCGGCCGCGGTGCGGGCGATAAAACCGCCGGGCAGGCCAAGCTCGGCGCAGGCGGTCTCAATCACCCGGCGCAGGCGCCTGCGTTCGTCATCGTCTTCGATTTTCTGCGAAATGCCCACGGTATAGAGCGAGGGCATGAACACCAAATAGCGCGAAGGGATGGAGAGCTGGGTGGTAAGGCGGGCGCCCTTGCTGCCCAGCGGATCCTTCACCACCTGCACCGTGACCTCGCCGCCCTCGCGCACCAATTCGGTAATGTTCTCGGGGTTGGCGTCGCCGCCGGCCCCGGGGACGATGTCCGAGGCGTGCAGGAAGGCGGCGCGGTCCAGGCCGATGTCCACGAAGGCCGCTTGCATGCCCGGCAACACCCGGCACACCCGGCCCTTGTAGATATTGCCCACCAGACCGCGGCGGCTGTCGCGCTCGATCAGCACCTCCTGCACCACGCCGTTCTCGATCACCGCCACCCGGGTCTCGGGCGGGGTGATGTTGATCAGGATCTCTTCGCTCATGCGTCGCCCCCCCGCAGGATCGAAAACCCCGCGGCGTGCAACAGCTCGGCGGTCTCGAACAGCGGCAGCCCCATCACCCCGGAGTAGCTGCCTTCGAGCCGTTCCACGAACACCGCCCCGAGGCCCTGGATGGCATAGCCCCCCGCCTTGTCCGCGGGCTCGCCGGTGGCCCAATAGGCGTCGATCTCCGCCTCCCGCACGGCTCGAAAAAAGACATGGCTGACACTGAGCCGGGTCTCCTCCAGCCCCTCGCCGACCAACGCCACGCCGGTGAGCGCCTTATGTTCGCGCCCCGAGAGTCGCCGCAGCAGGTGCCGAAACCCCTCGCGGTCGGCCGGCTTGCCCAGGATGCGCCCATCCGCCGCCAGCGCGGTGTCCGCACCCAGCACCAGGGACCCTGGCGCGCAGCGGGCGAGCCCGGCGCGGGCCTTGGCCAACGCCAGCCGAACCACATACTCCGCCGGGGCCTCGCCCGCGCGCGGGGTCTCGTCCACATCCGTCGGCGCCGCCTCCGGCGTCAACCCCAACTGCCCCAACAGCTCCCGCCGCCGCGGCGAGCGCGAGGCGAGGTATAGCGAACCGTTCATTGTTCTATCTGCTCCCTTCCGAGGCATCACTCAAGCCCATCAACCCGCACGGTGGTATGGATGGTTCTGCAAAATGGACCAGGCGCGATACAGTTGCTCCGCCACCACCACCCGCACCAGCGGATGGGGCAGGGTCAACGGCGACAACGACCAGGCCCCTGCGGCGCGGGCGCGGCACCCCGGGGCCAACCCCTCGGGCCCGCCCACCAACAGCGCCAGGTCCCGCCCGCCGCCGAGCCAGTGGCCCAAACGCTCGGCCAGGCCCTCGGTGCTCCAGGCCTTGCCCTGCACATCCAACGCAATCACCTCCGCCGACGACGGCACGGCCTTGCGCATCCGCTCCCCCTCGTCGCGCAGGATCCGCGCCACATCCGCCCCCTTGCCGCGCCTGCCGGGCGCAATCTCGCGCAATTCCAGCGCACACTCGGGGGGCATGCGCCGAGCGTATTCGGCAAAGCCGTCCTCCACCCAAGCGGGCATGCGATGACCAACGGAAATTAGAAAAATCTTCATTAGCCGGTGATTCTAGAGAAAAGCGGTCGCCTGAGCACGGCTTGTATTCACGGGAAAACGTTAAGGATTGCCCCCGGCCCCGGATTCGGGCCGAAAACGAAAACAAAACCCAGCGGACACCCGGATTTTTTTACCGAAAACCCCGCTGCGCCCTCTGCGTTTCCAAGAGCCGTTGTTTGCGTTATTTACGCGCAGGCGTACTGGCTGTTTCCGGTTACGCACCCACACGCCAAGGCCTGTACTCCAGGCAGGAGCCGGTGCGCGCCCGTTAGGCCCACAAGGCGTCCAGGTCGAATTCGGTGGCGTCGAAGGGGCGGATGCGGACGGTTTGATCATCGGCGAGGGTGTCGATCAGGGTCCAGGCGCCCGCGCGCAGTTCATAGGCCTCCAACAGCCGGGCCTGGGGGTCGATAAACCACAGCCAGGACACGCCGTAGCGGGCGTATTTGGGCATCTTGAGGGCGCGGTCTTTGCTCAGGGTGGAGGGCGAGAGGATTTCGCAAACCCAGTCGGGGGCGAGTTCGAACCCAGCGGTCTCCGGCAGCTCGGGCATGCGCTCGCGCCGCCAGCCGGCGAGGTCCGGCACCAAAATGTCCGAACCCAGGTGCAGCTCGGGTTCATCGAGAATCCACCAACCGCCGGGGCCCCCTTTTTTTTGATCATAGGGCCGCCCGATCTCCATGCCCAGGGTCGAACTGGCCCGGGCGTGCCTGGGGGCCGGTCGCGGATGCGTGTGCAACACGCCGTCGATGATCTCGCCCACCAGGTTTTCCGGCAGATCGAAAAGATCCGCATAAACGGCGTGGCGGGTGGCGGTTTGGTTCATCTTCAGGCTCCTCAAAAGCGGCATGCCGACTGTTGTCATCATAGCCAATGCAAGCCGGAATGCCCAAATTCGCGGAAGACCGCCTCCCGCAGCAAAAGGCTCGGTTGCTAACCGCCGAGTGCGCCTGCGCTCAAATCACGGAAACAACGGCGGTTAGGAACGCAGAGGGCGCAGAGGAGGTTTCCGCTGGTTCCCAAGCTCCAGCTTGGGAACCCACGCCTTGGAAGCTCGGCTTCCCGAGCCAACGCGGAGGGCGCAGCGAGGCGCCTCGTTCCTCGGCACATCCTTTTCCTGGGCCACGTAGACCGGCAACGAAGGCCCTAGGCTGTCGAAATCGGCCGATCCTCGCGGTTTTCGGACTCCCCGGCTTTCGGATTATAAAACCGTATGGGATGCGCCGAGTATCGCGAGGCGCATCCTAGCCGTAGGATGGGCAAAGGCGCTCCCGCAAACCCTCAAAGATCCACCAACCTTTCAGCGCCGTGCCCATCAGGAGACGCCTGTGATGGGCACGGCGCTGATAGATTGCGACCAAAACCAATGACCGGGGGAGCGCCTTTGCCCATCCTACGCGCCATTCCCGGCACGAGTAGATCGGCAACGAAGGCCCACTCTCGCCAAGGCGAAAAGGGCGTCAAGAACAAACCTTTGCCTCTCTGCGCCCTCTGCGATTCTCCGCGTACTCTGCGCTCCAAGGGCGCCCAGGGTTGTTTCCGGTCCTTGTGCGCGGCTGCACTCGAGGACCGATCCGCCAGCCGCGAGGCTTTGTCGGGGGCGGGTTTCGCGGTACCCTTGACGGCCTTTCCCCCTTGCCGGAGCACCCCCCGATGTCCGATGCCGTTTTGCGTTTGAAAAAGAACCAGGAGCGCCGACTGCGGGCGGGACATTGCTGGGTCTACAGCAACGAGGTGGATACGGCGGCCACGCCGCTGAAGGGCTTGACGCCCGGACAGGCCGTGACCCTGGAGGACGCCAAAGGCCATTGGCTGGGCCACGGCTACGCCAACCCCCATTCCCTGATCTGCGCCCGCGTGGTGAGCCGCGACCGCGACCATGGGTTGGACGGCTCGCTGCTGGTGCATCGTCTGAACATCGCCCTGGGGCTGCGCGAGCGATTATACCCAGCGCCCTACTATCGCCTGGTGTTCGGTGAGAGCGACGGTCTGCCGGGGCTGGTGGCGGATCGCTTCGGGGATCATTTGGTGGTGCAGATCACCACCGCCGGCATGGAGGCGATGAAAACGGAGATCATCGCCGCCCTGTGCAAGGTGCTGAACCCGCTATCCATTCAACTGCGCAATGACAACGAAATCCGCAAACTGGAGGGCTTGGAACGGTATCACGAGACCGCCTGGGGGACCCCGCCGCAAAGCATCGAGCTGGAAGAGGCCGGGCTGCGGTTTCAACTGCCGAGCGACGGCGGGCAAAAGACCGGCTGGTACTACGATCAAGCCGACAACCGCGCGCGCCTGGGGCGCTATGTAGCAGGCAAAAGGGTGCTCGACCTGTTCAGCTACATCGGCGCCTGGGGACTGCGCGCCGTCGCGGCCGGGGCCGCGGAGGTGGTGTCCGCCGACGCCTCCCAAACGGCCCTGGATGCGCTGGCGGAAAACGCCGCGCGCAACGGCCTCGGCGACCGCATCCGCAGCCGTCAGGGCGATGCCTTCGAGGTGATGAAGGCGCTGAAGGACGAGGGCGAACGCTTCGACGTGGTGATGCTCGACCCGCCGGCCTTCATCAAGCGCCGCAAGGACATGGAAGAAGGCGCCCTGGCCTATCGCCGGCTGAACCAAATGGGCCTGCGACTGCTGAGCAAGGACGGCATTCTAATCAGCTCCAGCTGCTCCCACCACATGCCCGAAGACCGCCTGCTGGCCGAAATCCAACGCGCCGCCCGCAGCACCGACCGCAGCCTGCAGCTACTGGAGCGCGGACAACAAGGCCCGGACCACCCGGTGCATCCGGCAATCCCCGAAACGGCCTACCTAAAGACCTTTTTCCTGCGGGTGCTGCCGACTTTTTGAGACCTTCGCCCGAAGAGCAAAAGGGAAAATTCGCATGGTTCCCACGCTCCAGCGTGGGAACCCAGCCCGGGGCGCTCCAGCGCCGATGGGCGGGCAGGGTTTGGCGGTTGGCACCGTCCCCTTCGGCGCTGGAGCGCCGGGAGGGACATATCGACATATTCGAGGACACCCAAGTTTTATCGACTGCGGCAATTACTGGATGCGGCAATCGAAATTAGAAATTACGAAAATTACGGAACACCCAAGTCTCACTTCTTTGGGTGTGGCCGAGGAGTGGATCAAGCCTTTTGAGCTGCTCCGATGCCACGCCGGGGGATGGGTGACACGACGGCGGCAGCGTCACCGGTCGGTTCGACAGTCACCTGTATTCCAACCCAGCACTCCCGGCGGTTCACTCACGACTACGACGGCAAAACCGTCGCCGGCCGACTGTAGAGCCTTCGGGCCTCGCCGATGCCGCGCAGGAATTTCCGGCCGAATCCGTCGGCGGCCTGCTTGATTCGGTCTGCCCGCCCCAGGGCCGTGAGTCGGCCGAATCGGCCTCGGCCCGCCGTTTGATTTAAGAAGCCCTCGGGGTCCAGGCCCAGGCGCTCCAGTATCGGCGGAATC